>JAYVNY010000110.1:0-12560 GCA_043758205.1 Akkermansia sp. | reverse complement strand
TTGGGAACGTTTTGATGCTCAAGCATCCCGCCTCATGTACACATGGTGTTTACATTGTACATACAAATCGTTGGCGAAGATTTTGATGCGTCAGCCCTGCGGTGGTGTTGTTCAGGAATTGTTCACAGCGCGGGGCGCGCAACCTTTCTGTCCACAGCCCGCCTCCCGGCCGGCCGGCCGCCAACTGCCATCAACTGTTCTTCTCCCGCAGCAACAGACGCAGGCTGTTCAAGACCACGATCACGGTGCTGCCTTCGTGGCCGATGACGCCGAGAGTGAGCGGGATTTTTCCGAGCATGGCGCAGACAACCAGCACGGCCACGGTGCCGAGCGAGATGACGAGGTTCTGCCGGATGATGGCGCGGGCGCGACAACTGAGCTTCAGCGCGGTGAGAAAATTTTCCAGCCGGTCGTGCATCAGGATCACTTCGGCTTGTTCGAGCGCGGCATCCGCACCGCGCGCGCCCATCGCTACTCCGATGTCGGCGGCGGCGAGGCTGGGCGCGTCGTTCACGCCGTCGCCGATCATGGCCACGCGCCGGCCGCGCTCCACAAATTCCCGGATGGCCGCGACCTTTTGCTCCGGCTTCAACTCCGCGCGCACGTCATCCACGGCGAGTTGCGTTTGGAGATGCGCGGCAGCTTCGCGGCGGTCGCCGGTGAGCACCACGGTCTGCACACCGCGCGCGCGTAATTCATCAATCACCGCGCGGGCCTGCGGGCGGATGTCATCGCGCAACGTGATGCGCCCGAGCAAATCGCCGTGCGCGAGCCAGACTTCGGACAAGCCCGGGGCGCGTGCGTCCCGCCCGCCGTCGCTCGCCTTCTTTTCAAGCTGGCGGGCGGGACGCCCGCGCTCCTGAATCCATTCGCGGCGGCCCAGGCTCACGGGTTGTCCGTGCCATTCCGCGCTCAGACCCAGCCCGGCGAGGGACTCGAATTTCTCCAGTGCGAGCACCGGCGTCCCCTGCCCTTTCCCGTAGCGGGTCACGGCGCGGGCGAGCGGGTGCGTGGAGAGGCGTTCGATGGAATAGGCCAGCGCGGTGATTTCACCCTCGCGACCGGGCGGAAAACTTTCCACAGCTTCGACGCGCAATTCGCCGGTGGTGAGCGTGCCGGTCTTGTCCATCGCCACGATTTGCACGTCGGCGAGTTTCTCCACCGCCGCGCCGCCGCGAAACAGAATGCCCCGCCGCGCGCCGCTGGCGATGGCCGCGAGCACGGCGGAGGGAATGGACAGCACCAGCGCGCACGGCGACGCCACGACGAGGAGCGTCATGGCTTTGTAGAAGGCGCTGCGCGTCTCTGCGGTGCTGGTGAAGGGCGGCAACTTGAAGCCCAGCCACCACACGAAAAACATCACCACCGTCAGCGCGAGAATCGAATAGGTGTAGGTGCTGCCGAACTTGTCGGTGAACCGCTGCGACGGTGCCTTGAGGTGCTGCGCCTCCTTGATGAGCCGGATGATGCGTTGCAGCGCGCTCTGACTCGCGGGCTTCGTGACCAAGGCTTCGACTGCGCCCCACAGGTTGATCGTGCCGGAGAAAACGGAGTCGCCCACTGACTTGTCCACGGGCGTGGCTTCGCCGGTGAGGTTCGATTCATCCGCCGCCGTCGCGCCGGAGACGAGTTCGGCATCCACCGGAAATTGATCGCCCGGTTTCACCAGCAGTCTCATGCCCACCGTGAGTTGTTCGACGGGAATGATTTGTTCGGAATGATTTTCGCCGAGCACGATGGCGGACTTGGGCGCGGACTTGAAGAGCGCGGAAATTTCCCGCTGTGTGCGGCCCATCGCAAAATGTTCCAGCGCACCGGACAGTGAAAAGAGGAACAGCAGCATCGCGCCCTCGCCCCACGCGCCGATGGCCGCGCCGCCGACCGCGACCGTAAGCATGAGGAAATGCACATCTACCTTGCCCTCTTGCAAATGTTCCCAAACTTCCTTGGCGGTGAACCACGCGCCGCACAGAAACGAAAACAGGTAGAGCGGCAGCGTCCACGTTCCCTTCGGCAGAAAGCTGGCGAGAGCGAGGAACAGTCCACACAGCGCGGCGGCGGCGAGCTGCTGCTTCCACTCGTGCTGATGCGTCTCGGCGTCTTCGACGTGGACTTCGCGCGGGACGATGCGCGGCAGCGGGAACGCGCGCCATTTCCAGAAGCGCGGCGCGGTCGGGCAACTCACGCGTGCGATGGTCGTGGTCGCGGCCTCCTGCTGAATGTTCAACGTGCGTTTGATCACCGGATCAAAGGTGAGTTCGCAGGCCTCGCAGTTCGCGTCGCCGACGAGCAGTCGGCAGGCAGGCGACTGTTCCTGCAAGGCGCGAATCTGTTGCGTGACCAGCTTTTCCAATTCCGCATCCGCCGTCCCCAGGGTCGCGACGGCGATGGAATTCTGCGCGCGATCAATCTTCACCGCTTCCAATTTTGGAGCGCGGCGCATCACGTCGGCGACCGTTTGCACGAGGCATCTCGGCGTATTTTCGGGCGCGAGTTGGGTGGTGGAACCAGCCATGGGCCGGAGCGTAACAGAACATTGCATAGGGGATCACCACATGATTCACCGAGGTTGCTTGCGCGATGGCGATTGTTTAGGTTCCGCGCCGCTTGGAAACTTTTGCCATGAGTGAACACGAAACGATTGAACAGGAACCGTCCGCCCCTGCGGAACCCGCCGCGCCTTTGACCGTACAACAACTGGTTGAATTGAAGGAGCAGGCGGCCAAGGCCGCGGCCTATTACGAGCAACTCGTCCGGGCCACGGCGGACTTCGAGAACTTCAAGAAGCGCGCCGCGCGCGAGAAGCAGGAAGCGATCAAATACGCCAACGACTCGCTGCTCGAACGGGTCATTCCCGTGCTCGACAATTTTGAAATGGCGCTCGCCGCCGCCGCCGCGCCGAACACCACGGCGGCCTCAATGCAGGCGGGCGTGAGCATGATTCAGCAGCAGTTGCGCGCCGCGATGAGCGAGGCCGGGCTGGAGGAAATCAGCGCCACCGGCCAGAGGTTCGACCCGAACATTCATGAGGCCATCTCGCAGGAGGAGACGGACGAGGTGCCGGAAGGCCAGGTCGTGCAGCAGGTGCGGAAGGGCTACAAACTCCGTGACCGCCTCCTGCGCCCCGCGTCGGTTATCGTGGCAAAGAAGCCGGCGTGAGCACGCAATTCAGAATGAGGAATGACGAACGGGCGGGGCGGCCGGCGCGCGTTATTCACGCCTCGCGCCGAGAGAGAGGCGCTGCGGTTTTCGCACATCCCCTTCCCCTCACCCCTGCCCTCTCCCCCGGGGAGAGGGAGAATCGCATCCAGTCTTCTGCAAGAATGGTGCGTCCCTTTGTTCGAACGCTGAGTGACTGGCTCCCTCTCCCCAAGGGAGAGGGCCGGGGTGAGGGGAAGGGGCCGCGATATTTTCCTGTCCTGGTCCGGACAAACCCACAAGGCCCCGCCGCGTCATTCGTCATTCGTCATTCGTCATTCGTCATTTTTCTAATCATGGCCAAACGCGACTATTACGAAATCCTGCTCGTGCCACGCACGGCCACGGAAGAGGAGATCAAAAAATCTTACCGCCGCCTGGCGGTGAAATTTCACCCGGACAAAAACCCCGGCGACAAGACGGCGGAGGACAAGTTCAAGGAACTCAGCGAAGCCTATGAGGTCTTGAACGACGCGCAGAAGCGCGCGGCCTACGACCAGTATGGCCACGCGGCGTTTGATCCACGGCAACGCGCGGGGCGCGGCGGCGGGGGCGGCGGAGGCTTCCACGATCCGTTCGATATTTTCCGCGAAGTATTCAGCCAGCAGGGCGGCAGCGGCGGCGGCATCTTCGATGATTTGTTCGGCGCGGGCAGCCGCTCGAATCCCACGGGCGCGTTGCGCGGCGCGGACTTGCGCTACGATTTGGAAATCAGTTTCGACGAGTCGGCGCACGGCTGCGAAAAGGAAATCAGCGTGTCGAAGCTCGACGCCTGCGAAACGTGCGGCGGCACCGGCGCGGAGAAGGGCGCGCACTTCGACAACTGCGGAACCTGCGGCGGACGCGGCCAGGTGCTGATGTCGCGCGGCATCTTCCAGATTCAACAGACGTGCCCCAAGTGCGAGGGCGCAGGGCGCACCATTGACAAGCCTTGCCGCACTTGTCGCGGCAGCGGGCAGCGCGAAAAAACTTCCAAGATCACGCTCCGCATTCCGCCCGGCGTGGACACCGGCTCGCGTCTGCGCTCCAGCGGCAACGGCGAATCCGGCAAACGCGGCGGCGGGCCGGGCGACCTCTACGTGATCATTCATGTGAAGGCGCATGAGATATTCCAGCGCGACGGGGACGACCTGACGTGCGAGGTGCCGATCAATTTCACCACGGCGGCGCTCGGCGGAGACATCGAGGTGCCGACGCTCAGCGGCCAGGCGCAAATCAAGATTCCGTCCGGCACGCAGAGCGGCACGGTCTTCCGCCTGCGCGGCAAGGGCATTCGCAACGTCCACGGCCAGGGCCACGGCGATTTGCATGTGCAGGTTTCCGTCGAGGTGCCGGCCAAGTTGAACGCCGAGCAGCGCGCGAAGCTGACGGAGTTCGCGAACTTGTGCGACGAGTCCGTGAACCCGCGCAGCAAGTCGTTTTTTGCGAAGGCGAAGGAATTGTTCCGCTAGCGGAGCGCGGACCGCCGAGTCCGCGTGTTGATTTGACGAATGTTCGCGCGGACTCGGCGGTCCGCGCTCCGAGAAGACATGCACCGCTTCCACCTGTCACCGAGTGATTGCCGCGGCGAGTCGCTGACGCTCGCCGGGGCCGAAGCCCATCACGCCCTGCGCGTGCTGCGCGTGCAGGACGGCGAGCGCGTGACGGTGCTCGACGGGGCCGGCACGATTCTGAATTGCGAAGTCACCGGTCACACGCGCGACACGCTCGCGCTCCGCGTGCGCGAAAGAAGTTCCATCGCCCCCCGGCCCTGCGCCATCACGCTTCTCGTCGGTGTACCGAAAGGCAAAATCATCGAGAACATCATTCAGAAGGCGACCGAGCTTGGGGTTGCGTACATCGTGCCGCTGCTTTCCGAGCGCGTGATCACGCAACTCGACGCGGACGGCGCGGAGGCAAAAGCCGAGAAGTGGCAGCACATCGCCCTCGAAGCGATCAAGCAGTGCGGCAGCCCCTGGCTTCCGCGCGTCGAGCGGCCGATGACGCCCGCCGCGTTTCTCTCGCGTGCAGAAAAATTCGACCTCGCTCTCATCGGCTGCCTCGAATCCGGCAGCCGTCATCCGCGCCTGTGGTTCGAGGAATTTCTGGCCGCCCACCAGAAGCGGCCCGCCAGCGTCGCGGTGTGGATCGGGCCGGAAGGAGATTTCACCGCCGCCGAATACGCGGCCATTCAGAAGTCCGGCGCACGCCCCATCACGCTCGGCCCGCTGGTGCTGCGTGTGGAAACCGCCGCGAGCTACGTCCTGTCCGTGGTGAATTACGAGTTGAGCGCCGAGCACGGGCGATAGGCTTCCCATCATCAGGAGCCAATTCGGAAGATTGCACGCCCGCCATCTTCCCCTCTACAAACAGCTCATGCGAACACCCTTTGTCCTCCTGGCCAGCGCGCTGATTTGTTCCAGCGCGTTCGTCCACTCCGCGCTGCCGCCGGACGTGGTCAACACGCAAAAGCCAGGCGACGCGCCGATCTCGCCGGGCGAGGCGTTGAAGAAGCTCACGCTGCCCGAGGGCTTCCGCGCCACGCTCTTCGCGGGTGAGCCAGACGTGATGCAGCCCATCGCCTTCGACTTCGATGATCGCGGGCGGCTCTGGGTGGCCGAGTGCTTCTCCTATCCTGATTTCAAGGTGGAGAACCGCGACCGCATTTTGATCTTCACGGACAAGGATGGCGACGGGCGTTTCGATGAGCGCAAAGTGTTTCTGGAGAACGGTCATCGCGTCAGCGGCATGACCGTGGGCTTTGGCGGCGTGTGGGTCACGAGCGCGCCGAATCTGCTTTTCTATCCCGACCGCGACGGCGACGGCGTGCCGGACGGCGCACCGGAAATCATTCTCGACGGCTGGACGCTCAAGGCCGGCCACAACATGGTGAACGGTCTCGCGTGGGGTCCCGACGGCTGGCTCTACGGGCGGCATGGCATCACCACACACTCTCTCGTCGGCAGGCCGGGCACGCCGGAGAACGAGCGCGTGAAGCTCAGTTGCTCCATCTGGCGCTACCATCCGGTGAAAAAGATTTTTGAAGTCGTGGCCACCGGCACCACGAATCCGTGGGGCCTCGACTGGGATGAGAACGGACAACCGTTCTTCTCGAATAACGTCATCGGACATCTCTGGCACGTCGTGCCGGGCGCGCATTACCAGCGGATGTCCGGGGAGGATTTTAATCCCCACGTCTATCAGCTTCTCGATCAGACCGCCGATCATTTGCACTGGAACGCCGAGCATTGGAGCAAGTCCCGCAGCGGCCAAGATGAACTCGGGGGCGGTCACTCGCACGCGGGCGCGATGATTTATCTCGGCGACAACTGGCCCGCCGCCTACCGCAACCGGATCATGATGGGCAATCTCCACGGCAACCGTTTGCTCTACGACGAACTGGCGCGCAGCGGCTCCGGCTACGTCGCGAAACACGGCGGGAATTTCCTGCTCGCGAACGATCCGTGGTTCCGCGCCATCACCATCAGCTACGGCCCGGACGGCGGCGTGTTCGTGAGTGATTGGAATGATTTCGGCGAATGCCACGACTCGGACGGCTCGTATCGCAGCAGTGGGCGCATTTACAAAATCACCTACGGCGAGACGAAGCCGGTGAAGGATTTGGACCTCGCGAAGTTGAGCGACAGCGAGCTGGTGAAGTTGCAGATGCACACGAACGACTGGTTCGTGCGTCACGCGCGCCGCGTGCTACAAGAGCGCGCGGCAGCGGGGAAACTCGGGCCGGAAGCCAACCTCGGTCTCACGCGCCTCGCCCGCGAGAGCCGCGACTTGCGCCACAAGCTGCGCGCACTCTGGGCATTGAACGCCACCGGCGGCATCCACGCCGCGCCCGCCGTGCCGGAGGTGAACGAGCGTTTCCCGAAGCGCCTCCTCGACTTGCGCGCCCGTCCCCTGCCCTCGCAGCCGCTGCTGCTCGAACTGCTCGACCATCCCGACGAGCACCTGCGCTGGTGGTGCGTGCAGTTGCTGTGCGAGGACAGAAATCCGCCCGCCGCGGCGCTGCAGCGTTTCGCGATCATGGCGCGAGAGGACAAGTCGTCGTTCGTCCGTCTCTCGCTCGCGTCCGCGCTGCAACGCCTTCCCGCGAACGCGCGCTGGCCCATCGCCCAAGGACTCGTGGCGCACGCCGAAGATGCGACGGACAAAAATCTTCCGCTGATGATCTGGTATGGCATCGAGTCCGCCGTGCCCGGGAACAAGGCCGAGGCGATGAAGCTCGCGGGCGCGAGCAAGATTCCGCTGGTGCGTGAATTCATCGTGCGCCGCCTGACGCAATAGGCATCGCCACCAAAAGGCCAAAGCCTCACGCCAAGGCCGCGAAGGTCGCCAAGGAAAAGACTGGGTTCAGTCGGTGGCGCTTCTCACCGAGTTCCCGGCTTACGCAATTCTTGGGCATTGCGAACCGGGTGAAAGTGGCGGTATTGAGTGGCCATCAGTGCTGACCCCGCGCACCAAGCCTGGTGTCCCCGGTAAAAAGAACCAACCACATGACAACGAAACTGCTTTTGCTGTGCGGAGCCGCTTGGCTCGTCGCGTTCACCGGAGCCTCGTCCGCCACTCTCTACGTGGATGCCGCCAGCACCAACGCCGTCCCGCCCTTCACCGGCTGGGCCACCGCCGCCGTGACCATTCAGGGCGCCGTGGATGCCGCCGCGCCCGGCGACGAAATCGTGGTGACGAACGGCGTCTATCAGACCGGCGCGCGGAATGTTTATGGCATGAACACCCGGGTCGCAGTGGCCAAGCCCATAACGTTGCGGAGCATCAACGGTCCCACGGTGACGAGCATCGTAGGTTCCGGGCCGAATAGCCCAGAGCCTGCGCGCTGTGTTTACTTGACCAACGGCGCGGTGCTAGCGGGCTTCACCCTGACCAACGGAGCGGCAACCGGCGGTTCGTACACAAACGGATGCGGTGGCGGGGCATGGTGCCAGGGGCCGGGAGCGGTTCTGTCCAACTGCGTAATCGCTGGCTGTTGGTCTTATAACAATGGTGGCGGAGTCTTCGACGGTACGCTCAACAAGTGCATGCTGAGTGGCAACGAAGCAATCTACGGCGGCGGAGCTTTTTCTAGCGCGCTCAACAATTGCGCGCTTTCCAGCAATTGGGGCAAAGGCGGCGGCGGAGCCTACTTTACTACGTTAAACGATTGCACACTCGCGGACAATTCAGCCCGGGAGGATGGCGGCGGCGTTTCCTGGAGCACGCTGACCAACTGCACGCTCAACACGAATGCGGCCCGGCTAGGTGGCGGGGCCGCTTATAGCACGCTGGCCTACTGCACGCTCATGGCGAATGGGGGAGAAACCGGAGGCGGTGTTTTCGGGGGCACGCTGAACAACTGCACGCTCGCTGGCAATTCGGCCTACTCGGGAGGCGGGGCCGCCGGAGGCAAGTTGAACAATTGTACGCTAAGAGGGAATTGGACCGAAAGTCCCAGCGGCGGCTTCTCGTACGGGGGCGGGGCCTACGACGCCTCGCTGAATGGCTGCTTGGTTACTGGAAATGCCTCATACGATTTCGGCTATGGTGGCGGGGTGTACCGCAGCAGGCTCACCAATTGTATACTCACGGGCAACTCATCAAGTGTAGAAGCGGTCATGGACAGCAGGCTCAATAACTGCATCGTTTATTACAACAGTTCCGCCTTCGGCAATGGCAACCACTTTGGAGGCACGCTGAACAATTCCTGCACCATACCCGCCCCTGGGAGCGGAGTCGGAAACATCACCAATGCGCCGCTGTTCGTAGACACCAACGGCTGGAGCAATCTGCGGCTCCAATCCAATTCTCCCTGCATCAACGCCGGCAACAATGCCTACGTCACCGCCGCCACCGACCGGGACGGTCTCCCGCGCATCAGTGGCGGCACGGTGGACATCGGTGCCTACGAATTCCAGTCTCCCGCCAGCACGATTTCCTACGCCTGGCTCCAGCAATCCGGCCTGCCCACGGACGGCTCGGCGGATTACGTGGATACGGACCACGACGGACACAACAACTGGCAGGAGTGGATGGCCGGGACCGACCCCACCAACGCCCTGTCCGTGCTGC
This sequence comes from Akkermansia sp., assembly GCA_043758205.1. Lineage (GTDB taxonomy): Bacteria > Verrucomicrobiota > Verrucomicrobiia > Limisphaerales > SIBH01 > JANNGC01. The sequence goes on along the minus strand of JAYVNY010000110.1, from coordinate 3,308 downwards.
GGCTGGCGGCGCCGGTGCTCACGCGCACCAACGTCACCTTCACTTGGACGAGCGTGACCAACCGCACTTACACCTTAACGCAGGCGACGAATCTGGGGGGCGCACCGGCTTTTTCCGTGCTGAGTAGCAACCTCGCCGGCTTGCCCAGCACCACGAGTTGGACGGATACCAATGCGCCGGTGGTGGCGAGTCCGCGTTTCTATCAACTGCGGGTGTCACCGTGAGTCGTGGCCGTCTTTGAACGGCACGGGCCCGTCAGAATAACGAAGAGGAAAGGCCGCGCGGAATGATGCCGCGCGGCTGTTTGTTTGGCGGCGCTCTGCCGAGACGCCGCTACGGGGGAAGGACCGCCTGCGGGACGCTGGCGGCACGTTGCGGTCAGTGCCCCGCCGCGGTCACGACCATGACCTGTTCCAGGGTGGTCATGCCTTCGCGGACTTTTTCCAGCGAAACCATGCGCAGCGTCTTCATGCCCTGGGTGATGGCGAGGTTGCCGATTTCCATCGCGGGCGCGCGGTTGATGACGAGCTTGCGAAGTTCATCCGACATGGTGAGCGCCTCAATGACGGCCATACGACCGGAGTAGCCCGTGTTGTTGCAACGCTCGCAGCCGCGACCGCGGAAGACCTGCGAGCCGTCGAAGAAACCTGGCGGGATGCCGAGATCGCGATACATCTGCTGCGGATACGTGACCGGCTCCTTGCAGCCGAGGCAGATGCGGCGCACGAGACGTTGCGCGCAAGCCAGGAGCAACGAAGAGGAAATCAAGAACGGCGCAATGCCCATGTCGTCGAGACGCGCGATGGCGCCGGCGGCGTCATTACAATGCATGGTGCTCAAGACCTGGTGGCCCGTGAGCGCGGCTTCGATGGCGATTTCCGCCGTCTCGGTGTCACGAATTTCGCCGATCATCACGATGTCCGGATCCTGGCGGAGGATGGAGCGCAGCGCGTTCGCAAAGGTCAGGCCGATTTCTTTGCGCACCGGCACCTGGTTGATGCCTGGCACCTGGAACTCGACCGGGTCTTCGACGGTGATGATGTTGTAGTCGGTACAGTTCAGCTCGTTGAGCGCGGAATAGAGCGTGGTCGTTTTGCCGGAGCCGGTCGGGCCGGTCACGAGCAGCAGGCCGTGCGGCGCGGCGACGGCGGAAGCCAGACGGCGGAACGAGTCCGGGTCCATGCCGAGCTTGTCCATCGAGGCGGACAGGTTGGACTTGTCGAGCACGCGCATCACGACCTTCTCGCCATGCACGGTGGGCATGAAGGAGACGCGCATGTCGTAGTCCCGCCCGTTGACCTTGACTCTCATGCGACCGTCTTGCGGCAGGCGGCGCTCGGCGATGTCGAGGCTGCTCATGATCTTGACGCGGGACATGAGCGGCACCTGCAAATTCTTCGGCGGCGGCGTGCGGTCCACGAGCACGCCGTCAATGCGGTAGCGGAGCCGGACCATTTTCTCGAATGGCTCGATGTGGATGTCGCTCGCGCGGTCCTTGATGGCCTGCACGATGATCAGATTGGCGAGCTTGATGACCGGGGCCTCGTCGGAACCGGCGGAGAGCTGGTCAATGTTGACCTCCTCAACAATGTCTTTGACCGTCTCCAAGCCGTCGGCCTCGTCCGCCGCCTGCTGTTCGGCGTCCTGGATGATGTCCTCCATGGTGCCGGACTTGGCGCTTTCGATCTGATGAAGTTTCTCGGCGATGGCACGCTCGGAGGCGATCATCGGGATGACTTCCAGCTTGGTCAGGCGCTTGACGTCATCAATGGCGAGGACGTTCAGCGGGTCCGCCATCGCGAGGAAGAGGCGGTTCTCCAGACGCGAGACCGGGCAGACGCGGTGATTCACGGCCACGTCGCGCGGGAGCAGTTCGGCGACTTCGATCGCGATGTTGGCACGACCGAGGTTGATGGGCGGCACATTGAGCACGCGGCCCATCGAGACGGCGAGGTCCTGCTCGCCCACATAGCCCTTCTCGAGAACGAGCTTCAGGAGACGCACGCCTTCCTTCTTCTGCTGATCGAGCAGCTCGACGACCTGTTTCGACGTGAGCAATCCGTCCTCGACGAGCGCGTCGGCGATACGTTCACCAAAAGATTTAAGTTGGCCAGCCATGTAAATCAGTAATTAGCGGAACGCACGTTTGAGCCATTTCGCGATGTCCATCGGCGGCGCGAGATACCAGAGGATGCGCGCCTGCGTGGCGGCTTCCAGTTCCTTCGCGGCCTGACGGTTGAACGGGTTGGCGGTGGCGACCAGGATGGACTTGCTCATCTTGTCGAACGGCAGCACGCACCAGCGCTGGCAGGTCTCCATGGGGAAGGTGCGCGCGAGATCAAGATCCGCGTCGTACCGGTCGAGCGGGAGGTAACTGAGACGCGCTTTTTCCGAGAGCAGCTTGAGTGACTTGTCGAGCATCACGATGGTTTTATCCGCCAGCAACTGGACGAACGGATCCAGCGGCTTGCCGGGCGGCAGGTGGAGATTCGGAGTCTGCCAGCACAAGTCGAAATCGCCCTGGCTGATCAGTTTGCTGTCCACGAAAATCTTGTGCATCGTGGCCCGTCCGTCGTCGAGGTCGGTGACGTGCGGCTTGGCGGTGGCCTTGCCGTTGAGCGCAGCCTCGGTCGGCACCACCCGCTCGGCGGGCGCGCTAAACTCGTTGGCCGACGGCTCGCCGCTCAGGCTGCTCGCCTTGCTCTCAATCTCTCCGAGCGCGGCCAGCGCGGCGGCGTCGTCGGGCCGGCGTTGCAGGACGCTCTCGTATTCGAGAATGGCCGACGAGAGCTGGCCCAGCTGAACGTATGCCTCGGCGATGCGCCGCGATGTGTTCACCACGTCGTCCTCACGGTTCAGCTTGAGGTAAGCCTCCTTGAGAATTTCCAGCGACTGGTAGTCCTGCGGCTGGCTTTGCGTGATGACCTCGAACATCTCAATTGTCTGTAACAACTGAGACTCTTCTCCTGTGTTCAACGTCGTGGTCATTGGCTAAAAATCATCTGCCGGACGCACCCGCCTCGGCAGGAGAATGAGCGGACGGTTGGCCGAAAAACTTGAGACCGCAGCGGAAGAAGGCCCGAACGCGCACTTTTCGGCGGACTTCCCTCCCCGTTTCACGCAAGTATCTACACCAAGCCGATGGCCCAGAAATCATCAACCTCTTCCAGCGTGCGCGAACGCGAGTTGTTCCTCGACGCGCTGGAGCGTGAGCCTGCGGGGCGCGGCGCGTTTCTGAGCGCGGCGTGCGGCCACGACCACGAACTGCGCCGCCGCGTCGAGGAACTGTTGCTCGAACAGGCGCACGT
>JAYVNY010000109.1:0-11845 GCA_043758205.1 Akkermansia sp. | reverse complement strand
GTGTCGCTCAACAGCTTTGGCTACAGCGGCTTCTTCACGCGCGATTTGTTCGAGGCGGAAATCATCGTGCCGGGCTGGCCGCAACGGCTGCATGTCTTCACCACCCACTTGAAATCCGGGCAGGGCGAGGACGAGACGTTGAAGCGCGGAGCCGAGACACGTGCCATCTCAAATTTTTTGGCGAACGGATTTCTCCTCACGAACGCGCTGCGTCCCTACCTGCTCACCGGCGATTTCAATGAAGACGTGAACGCTCCGCCCGACGGCGGCACCACGCTGTCCACGTTGACGAGCACGCCCACGGGCCTGCGTCTTACCACGCCGTTGAATCCGGTGACGGGCAGTCAACGGACGTTCAGCATCCGCTCGCTGCCGCTCAACAGCCGCTATGACTACGTGCTGCCGTGCAGTTTGCTGCTGTCCAATGTGATTGATGGGCAGGTCTTCCGCACCGACCTCGCCACGAATCTTTCCCCCGCCCGGCCCGGCGACGCCACGAACGCCTCGGATCATCTGCCAGTTTTCGTGCGCTTCGCGAATCCGTTCGCGGTGCCGCCTCGCCTCGTGAGTTTTGGTGTGTCGAACAACGTGGCGAAGTTGATGTGGTCGGCGATTCCCGGCGGACGTTACCGCGTCGAGGCGAGCACGAATCTACCGTCGTGGTCGGCGCTCGCGACGAATCTGCTCGCAACGAACGCCGCGGTTTCCTTTAGCACGAACGCCAGCGGAGCCGCACGTTTCCTGCGCGTGCGAACGGAGCCGTGAACGCCAACGCGAGACCGGAAAGTCTCGCAACCTGCCGACTGGAAAGTCGGCGCTACGCCGTAACGCCGACTTTCCAGTCGGCCGGTCGGGAGGCTTTCGAGCCTCCCGTTCCAATTCCACGCTCCCCGCTCAAAAATCCGTCTGCGCGTCCTTCAAGTCGATCTCCTGAATCCACGCGTTGCGGTAGCGGATGTCGTGGCCTTCGGCTTGCAACTTCAGCCCCTGCGCCGTGTCCGTGATGCCGCGCCCGCCGTCGGTGCCGCCGTCCACGCCGGAGTTCGCGCCGCCCCACACCTGGCTGATGGGGAAGTTCGTGTGAACCTTCTGGCCGTTGAAATACATCGTCACCAGCGCCTTCTCGACGCGCTTCCCGTCCGCGAAACGCGCGGCGCGGAAGTTGATGTCGTAGGCGTTCCACTTCCCAATCCCGGCGAAGGCGTGATAGGGCGACTCGGTTTCATTGATCACCGCGCCCATGCCATGCTTGGTCTTGTCGCCTTCTTGAATCTGAATCTCGTAGCGGTTCTGCAAATACACGCCGCTGTTCCCGCGCGGAGCCATAACGAGGAACTCAATGTGCAGACGGAAATCACGATAACGCTTCTTCGTCACGATGTCGGCCGCGCCGTACTTGCCGCCGTCCGCCGCACGGTCATCCGTCTGGAGCGCGGTGCCGCCGTCCACCGGGTCTTCAACGATCTTCCACTTGATGGGCAACGACGAGGCGAAACGCGGTCCCTGCCAGTAGGTCCACTTCTCGTCCAGCGTCGCGCGTGTGCCATCAATGATCACGTCCGCGCCGCGCGGAGCTTTCAAGCCCACACCCACGCGCGGGCCGCGCATTGCGGTGCCACAGCCAGGGAGGGAAACCAGCGCGACGGAGAACGCCGCGAGCGAAAGGAGACGGGTGAATTTCATGCGCCTGTTGTGCGCCACACCGGCGGCGACTGGCAAGCGCGGTGTTGGCGGCGTTGGATTGGACGCGGCGTTAAACGTCAATCACGGGGCCGTCCTTGTCGTCATCGCGCGTGGCTGGCGGCTTAGTGCGACGGACGGAAACGCGGGCGCTGCCCGAGCCGGTGACGGAGTTGAGCAACAGCGAGACGACGCTGATCACCAGTGCCCCAAGAATAGCAAACCAGAAGTTTTCGACGCTGAATCTCGGGCGCAGCAGCGCATCGACCAACAGCAACAGCAGCGCGTTGATTACCAGCGTGAACAAGCCGAGCGTAAAAATCAGCAACGGCAGCGAAAGCAGCATCAGGATGGGACGAACGAACGTGTTAAGCAGACCCAGCACGAGAGTCGCCACCAGCAGATCCTGCCAGCGGTCAAATTTGATGCCGGGCACGACGTAGGTCGCGACCAGCACCGCGAGCGTGCTGATGACCCAGCGTTGAATGAAGACTTTGAGTTTTTCGGACATCGAGAACCGCGCGCACGCGGCGGGTGGAAGATGGGGGAGGCGGGGGGCAGTGACAAGTGCAGGCGTCCGCGCGCTTGAGGAAGAAGGAACCAGTGAAACAGTAAACAGTAATCAGTAAGTCAGTTATCAATGCGGCAGTGCGCGTTTCGCAGGCAGACTGATTACGGATTACTGACTCACTGTTTACCTCCCCGCCTCCATCAAAACTCCACATGCAACAACTCCACCGCCGTCTCGCTCTGCACGGTCACGCGCTCGATGCACGCGGGCACGAGGCAGAAGTCGCCGGGCTTCAGCGCGACTTCGATGCCGTTGGCTGTGATGCTCATGCGCCCGCGCACGACGCCAAAAATTTGCGGCAGCCTGTTGCTCACGTAGAAACGTGAGTGGCTCTTGAACTGCCACGCGTTGGTGCGGAACAGCGGATCATCCACCAGGTAGCGCGTGGAAAAGACTTCACTCCGCGAATACTCGCCCTTCACCAGCGACGGTTCGAAGTCGTTGAAATCAATGCTCGCGAGCGATTGCGCGACGTGCATCTCGCGCGGCTTGCCATCGAGGCCCATGCGGTTCCAATCGAACACGCGGTAGGTCGTGTCGGAGTTCTGCTGAATCTCGAAGATGACATTGCCCGCGCCGATGGCGTGGACGCGGCCGCTGGGCAGGAACATCGTGTCGCCCGCCTTCACCGGGATGTGATGGAAGCATTCGGCCACCGTTCCGTCGGTCACTTTGCGCTCGAAGTCCGCGCGCGTGACGCCGTGCTTCAGGCCCACAAACAAATCCGCCGTCGGCGTGGCATCGGCGATGAACCACATCTCGGTCTTCGGCTCGCCCTTGAGTTCCTTGGCCTTCGCGGCGGATGGATGCACTTGCAGCGAGAGCTTGTCCTGCGCGTCGAGAATTTTGATCAGCAACGGAAACGTCTTCACGTCCGCGCGATTCGCGCCGAGCAATTCGCCCGCGTGATTCTCCATGAGCCAGCGCAACGTCTTCCCGGCCAGCGGGCCGTTGGCGATGACGCTCACACCCTCGGGCCGGTCGGTGATTTCCCACGACTCGCCGATGACCTGGCCCGGTGGCAACGCCTTGCCGTACAGGCGCTCGATGTTGCGTCCGCCCCAGACGCGCTCCTTGAAGTGCGGCGTGAAGGTGAAGGGATAAAGCTCGCTCATAGTTTCAGAAATTAGTCGGTGTCTTTCGCGCGGCGCTTGAGGACTGCATCATGTCAATCCAGCTCCTCACCGAGCGGTGTCTGATCGGCGCGCAGGAAGGTTTTGGTCAACTCGCCTTCCCCACCCGCGGTCAGCCCGGTGAATCGTTTGAACCACCTTCCTTGAGGAACTTGAGGTTCGGTCTCCAGCCATTCGAAAAGCACTTCCAGTGGTTCGGTGGTGATTTCACGCTCGTGAACGCGGTCAATCAAGTGGCGGAACAAAGCCCGGGGCAGGTTGCGCGCCGCACTTTAGGCATGGGCAACGTCGCCGTAGAAGCCGCGCTCCAATTCCTTCTTTAAACGCGCTGCTTCGGCGGGGTCGTGAGTGGCAACCAAACGGTCGGCGAGACGGCGCGGTTGTTTGGGCCTAAGCCGCGGCGCGGACTTTTTGGTTTCCGGCGGCATCGGTTTCACCTTTGCGTGTTGCATGACGGGCCGAATCTAGTTCAGCGTCGGCACTGGCTCAAGATGCAATGCGCCCTGCCGTCTGCGGGACGGCTTCACCGTGTTCGAGCCGGTCAGCGAGAACATGCAGCACCAGCGCCTTCGCCAGCGCCACGGCTTCGCTTTGCGTCGGCCCTTAGCACAGGGCACCGGGAATCTCCGGCACTTCGGCGATCCAACGACCGTCGCTCTCCCGCTCTGTTTCAACATGAAGGTTCATTTCAAATCAAAGAATCGGTTCGGGCACTTCGAGTGCAGACTACGATGGAATCCCGGACACCTTTCAGGAGCGTGTCGAGGGATTTGGTCTGGGTGTGGTAGCCTCACAATTCCGGCACTGTGGCGACGCAGTAGGCAACCGTAACGCCGGTCAGATGCTTTGGCTGTTCCCATGCAAAGCCAGGTTTGAGACGGGCAGCATCTCCAGTCGCTGCCGTTTGAAGGACGAGGGCTTGAAGAGCGATAACGCCACGAAGGACGCCCGGATTGAGATTCAGGACGACAAGCAGGAGAAAGTGACTCGCATCTTGATTGAAGTCCTCTCCAAATCAACGTCCTTGGACATGCTCAAATGTCAGTGAATGCCGGTGGAACTGTTGTTGGTTTTGTTGTTTGTCGGCCTGTGAAAACGCCAGAAAAAATTGGTTTTATTGGCTAGGGTGAAGATGGTGGACGCTGCAGGTTTCGAACCTGCGACCCCTACCGTGTGAAGGTAATGCTCTACCACTGAGCTAAGCGTCCACTAGCGGCGCGGAAAATAGTCACGACCGGTGGGATTTCAAGAACTTCCTTTGGCGGTGCAGAGAGTTGAGGCGTGAAAGTTGAAGGTGGAATGCCGGAAACTCCTTTGCATCTGCTCAACACTCAACCTCCGGTCACTTGATGCCCAGGCTGGCGCGGACTTGCCCCAGCATGTCGCGGGCAATTTTGTCCTGCGGGTCGAGTTGCAGCGCAAGTTCGAACTGCTGCGCGGCGGCGGGCAGGTTGTTCATGTCCACAAACACCAGGCCGAGGTTGCCGCGCGCGCGGGCATAGCGCGGATTCAGTCGCAGCGTGGCCTCGAACTCGCGGGCTGCTTCTTCAAACTGTTTGTTCATGCGCAAAGCGAGTCCGAGGAAGTAATGCGCCTCGTCGTAATTCGGATCGAGTTGAATGGACTGCCGCAAACTCGTCATGGCTTCGGGCAGGCGCCCGGACATGGTGAGCACGGAACCGATCTCGGCATGGGCGCGCGCGTTGGCCGGATTGCGGCGGAGGATGGCCTGATTCATCAGCAGTGCGTCGCGCAGGACGCGCGGCTGCATCGCCAGCATCAGCGCGGCGAAGTCGGCCGGGGATTTCATCACCACTTGGAGCCACATCTCGGCCATCTCGTCGGTGGTGTCGGAGCCATACACGACCTGCCGCGGCGGGCGATGCGGGTTGCGGGCGTTGTTCGTCGAGTTGTCGAAGGTCCATTCCATCGTGAGCCGCGTGCCTTTGGGCAGCGTGATCGGCGCGGGGTATTGATACTCGCCCTGCCAGTTGAAATCCCAATTCTGGATCGCCATCAGCCAGCGGCGCGTGCCGTCGGGCAGGTCGGCGTAGCCTTTCAACTCTTTCGCCAGGTAGTGCGCGTGCGGGAGGATCTGCCGCAATTCCAAATCCACCGGCGCGATAAAACTGTCCGTCACGCTGTGGCGGCTGGTGCCGGGCGGAATATCAATGGTCAAAGAATCGAGCGGGAGTTTGAAGGCGATCGCGCCGCCGGGCTGGTCAGTAAAATAGAACGCGACCTCGGGCGCGATGGACTCGGGCTTGCCGGTGGGCTGGAGATGCAATTGCAAAATCAAATCGGTGCCCGGTTCCAGCGGCCACGCGAGGTCGGGCGGATAAAAGCGCGGCGTCTTGCCGGGCTGCCAGCTTGCGAAGGTGATCGGGGGTTCCGCCGTCCGCGGCGCGTGCAGGCCGGCGATGCCGGGCTGGCCGTCTTGCGCGTCGAGCGAGCGCGAATGGGGCGTCCTGTCGAAACGCAGGAAGGCGTGATGCACGGCGCGCGAAGCGGGGCGCAGTTCAATGCCGCGCACATAACGGCGCACGCTGGTGGGAATGCGGACGACGAGGTTGCGGTACAGGTCGCGGCCTTCCGCCGCGAGGGGATACGGCGCGTCGGGTTTCACCACGAGGTCGGGCAGACCGAGTTGCCAACCATCGTTCCACGCCGGGAGCGGGGGCAGATTTTTTGCCTCCCCTGCCTTCGCGCCTTCGTCGGCCCATTGTTTGAGGAGTCCGATCTGTTGCGCGGACAGGCGGCGTTCACCGAGCAACGGAACCACTTTCGGATCGGGCAGCCACGGCGGCATGGTGCGCGCGTGGGTCACGTCCACGATTTGCCGCGCGCGTTTTTTTACGTCGTCATAACTCACGAGTGGGAAGGGCCCGGAGCCGCCAGTATGATGACAGACCGCGCAGTTTTGAAAAACGATGGGCGCGATATCCTTGGTGAACGTGAGGCTGCCCCTGGCCGCGGGGACGAACCCATCTGCGGATTTGCCGCCGGACGGGCCGCAACCGTTCCCCAGCAGGGCGGCAGCGACGATGAGAATTGGCGCGAAGAATTTCAGAAGGCGCAAGGTAGCGAACGGAGCGACGCGAGGCAATGCGGCGCTCAAGTGCAGGCAAATAAAAAGCGGGACCCGGTCGGCCGAGTCCCGCTTGTTGATCTTGGCTACACTTTAATAGCGATCCTGACGACCGCCACCACCACCGCCGCCACCGCCGTATTCACGACGGGGGCCTCGACTACCGCCACCGCCGCCGCCACCACCCGGACGTTCTTCACGCGGGCGGGCGATGTTGACCGTGAGGGCGCGACCATCCACTTCCTTGCCGTTCAAGGCTTCAATGGCTCGTTGCGCCTCATCGGGCGAGCTCATCGTGACGAAGCCGAAACCGCGCGGACGGCCGCTCATGCGGTCCATCATCAGGTTGGCTTCCACGACCGTGCCGTGCGCCGCGAAGGCGTCGTGCAGGTCATTCTCTGTGGTGTTGAAGGAAAGGTTTCCTACAAACAGTTTGTTACTCATGCCAGTTGTGCTGTCCAGACGACCTTCTGCTTTCACTAAGACTGTTCCCGAACGCCGGGTTTCAAACCTTCACTGAACTGTGTTCACCTGATGATTTTCCATGACTTTTGGAAGCAACAAGCATCTTACAGACGTGCGGAAATTGAAGATTTGACCGGCAAATGCAACCAGATTTTTCGGCCCGTTCGCCCCACCCATCCGGGCAACAAAATCGCCACGCTCCGTTTCCGGGGCGTGGCGTCTCGAAAAAACTCTGCTCTCTACTTGAGCTTGGCCAGCCGCAGCGTGAGGCGCGACTTCTTGCGGTTGGCCGTGGAACGATGGATCACGCCGGCCTTCACGGCCTTGTCGAAGGTGGAGATGGCCTCGCGCAGCGCGGTGGTGGACTCGTCCTTCTTGCCGGTCCCGAGGGCGGCGACGTAGCGCTTCTCAAAAGTTTTGAGGCGGCTTTTCACGCTGCGGTTGCGCAGTTGTTTGCGGGCGCTGTTGCGCATCCGGCGTTCGGCTGATTTCGTATTCGGCATAATTCTTAAATTAAGGGCGCAGAAACTAGCGGAACGAGTTTCCTTGTCAACGGCGCGCTACGGGACAATTCGGCGGGAGCAAAACCACCGGGCCGGTTCAGCTTTCGATCACGTTGATCTCGACCGGCTCGACGTTGATGCCTTTTTTCTCCAGCCAGGCGATGGCGGATTTGATCTGGGCGCGTTCGCCTTCGAGTTCGAGGCAGACGATGCCGATCTCGTCCGTGACGCTGGCCTGGCGGACATTGGTCATGAGCGGGAACTTGTGGCTCAACTCCCAGATGACCGGCGTCTTGATGAGCTTGGGCGGATACATCAGCCAGAGGCGGCGCTTCTGCGGCACTTTGGACTCGGCGGCCAGGGAGGATTTCTTTTTCGCGGGCATGGAAATAATTTTTTAGCCGCCGGCAATCGCGGGGATGATGCTGACTTCGTCGCCATCTTTCAGAGGCGTCTGCTGGTTTTCCAGGAAGCGGATGTCCTCCTCGTTCACGTACACGTTCACGAAGCGGCGCACCGCCCCCGTGTCATCCACGAGCCGTTCCTTGATGCCGGGGAACAGCCCCTGCAGCTCGGTGATCGCGTCGCCAATCGTCTTGGCCTGCACTTCGACAAGCTCCACGTCGTTCGTCAGTTTGCGGAGCGGAGTTGGGATTCGGACTTTGACTGCCATAATTTCTCAATTCGTTTGCGGCGCAATGTTTGGCATGGGCGCGAGTGAAGCAAGCGGCAATTCCGGCGCGCGCCCTGTCCGTCACGTTTGGCGCTTGGTGTTTGTTTTCCGTCTGCTAACTTCCGCCCCCGATGTTCATCGATCAAATCAAGGTGTATGCCCGCGCCGGTCACGGCGGGAAGGGCGCGGTCGCATTTATTCGCGAAGCCTATCGCCCCAAGGGCGGCCCCTCCGGCGGCAATGGCGGGCGCGGCGGCGACGTCATTCTCGAAGCCAGCCACGACCTCAACAACCTCATCAACCAATACTACCGCCCGCGCCTCATTGCCGAGGACGGCGAGCAGGGCATGGGCAAGGGCATGGACGGTCGCGCTGGCAAGGACATCATCATCCAAGTCCCCTGCGGCACGCTCGTGTGGAAAATCCGCGACACCAAACCCATCGAGACTGACGAGGATGAAGACGACGACGCCCCTGAGCCGCGCGATGAAAACCTGATTCAATCCGCCGCCACCCAGCGCCCCGTGATCCGTTTCGCCGGCGGTCAAGTCGCCGCCGAATACAGCCTCGCCGACGAACCCGAGGCTGTCTCCGCCATTGATAAACCCAAGGGCGAACTCGTCGCGGACCTCACCGAGAACGGCCAGCGCTTCATCATCTGCAAGGCCGGACGCGGCGGACTCGGCAACCGCAACTTCGCCACCGCCGCGCGCCAGTCCCCGCGCTTCGCGCAACCCGGCGAAGCCGGCGACGAAGGCGAATACCTCTTCGAACTGCGCACCGTGGCCGACATCGGCCTCGTCGGCTACCCGAACGCCGGCAAGTCCACGCTCCTTACCGCCGTCTCGAAGGCGCATCCGAAAGTCGCGTCGTATCCCTTCACCACCTTGCACCCGCAGATTGGCGTCATGGAGTTTCTCGACTTCCGCCGCCTCGTCGTGTGCGACGTGCCGGGACTCATCGAGGGTGCGCACGAGAACGTCGGTCTCGGCCACGCCTTCCTCCGCCACATTCAGCGCTGCAAGGTCCTCGTCATCCTCCTCGACATGGCCGGCACCGACGCGCGCGAGCCGTGGGATGATTACACCCAGCTCCTCCACGAACTCGAACTCTACAATCCCGAGATGCTCGCCAAGACCCGCCTCGTGGTCGCGAACAAGATGGACGAAGCCGCCGCCGAGAAAAACCTCAAGGCGTTCAAGAAGAAGTTCAAGAAGCTCGACGTGCTCCCCATCTCCGCTGCGTTCGACGGGGGCATGGACAAGTTCCGTCAGGAAGTGCGCGACGCCGTGGAAGCCGTGGAAGAAACCGACCGCGTGCAGAAAGCCAAGGACGCCGAGAAAGCCGCCAAGGCCGAAGCCCGCCGCCTCGCCGCTGGCATTCCCGCGCCCTCCGCGCGAAACATGAAGCGGAAGACGAAGATGCGGTAGGGAAAGCGCATCAAGTGGGCGCGGGGCCGGTGAGCCACGGATGAAACACGGATCAGAACTCCTGACTCCGTGTTTCATCTGTGGCTCGCCGGATAATCAGGCTCGTCGGCGGAGTAGGCGCGGGCCAGCCCGGCCTTGGAGAGCGCATACCACTCGGCCCGCTCGGCCTCGTCACACGCAGCGGGCAGAATGGTGACCAGCAGGCGCGCGTGGGACGGCAGCGCAAACGGCTCGTCCAGTTGGATGCGTTCACCATCGAAATGTGCGGTGAGAGTCAAGGTCTGCATGTGCGGACTGTAGAGACGTGCGGCGTGGCGAGCAAGCGCGCAGCGACGGCGGACACGGGGTGTGGGCGCACCAACCCTGGGCTTTGGTGATTCAATCCCATTGGGATTGGGGCCAGCTCGCGCCTGCACCATATGGCCGCCGCCATGAATTTACCCGTCGTGGCCCGTCCAAAAACTGATGCGTCTAGTTTCTTACGAGGCGGCGTTCTCATTCGACCTTTTGGATGCGGCGAAACTCGGTCCCGTCTTCGTGCAACGCCACATACACACCCGGCCGTTCAATCACCCGATAGATCACCGTCCCTTTTGACCAGACCGTGACCAAGCCATCCCGCGAGATCTCCCAGTGATATTGCGGAAAAGTCGTTCCGTCACGATTTATGAAGGAGTGGTTAGCCAGCAACTGAATGAAGCCTGCATCCATTCCTTGCTCAACAAACCGATAACGCCCCACGACATCACGCTCTTCCAACGTGAGGAATGGCGAAGAGTAACGACGTCTGGTTTCCAACTCCCGGTTTGAGCAAACCAGCGCCAAGATCGCGAAGCTAATTGCGCCTACGGTCGAACAGATCGCCCAAACAAGAAGAAATGTGTTTCTGCCTCTGCTCGGCGATACATGGCCGTCTTGAATGAACCCGCCCGACTCTTTCGAACTGATCTGCCTTGGTGAGGTGGCTGTGTTCATGCGTTTAAAGCTGCCTAACCAATGAGTAGCCCAAACGTCTTGTGGCGTGGGTTCTGGCTATTCCGGGCGGCATGGGGGAGTAGAACCTTTTTCCAGAATCGCACGCAAGTTTCTCTTCGCCACGCCTGGATTCATCTCCTACTTCCAAAGCAGCAGCTTGCACCCCACGAGCACCAGGAAGCCGCCGAACATCCGTTTCAAATTCTCCGAGGAGATGCCGGTGGTGAGTTGCGCGCCGAGGTAGCCGCCAAGGAGCGCGCCGGGAATGAGCAGGAGCGCGATGGGCCAATTGATGTTGCCGAGGGACTTGTGCTTGAGCGCGCCGATGAGCGCGGTGGGGATGATGACGATGAGCGAGGTGCCCACGGCCTGCTGCGTGTCGCGCATGGCGAGCGCGGTGAAGGCGAGCATGGCCGGCACCATGACCACCCCGCCGCCCACGCCGAACAGTCCGCTGCACACGCCCCCGACCAAGCCGATGCAGGCCGCGATCAAATAATTCATGCGCGCGACTCTGGCAGAAGTGCGGGCGGGGGAGAAGGCGGGAAAGTGAGTGAGTCAGTGAGTGAGAGGACGCCGCTTTCTCACTCACTGACGCAAGGCTTGCCACGAAAGCTTGGATGATCGGGTATTGAAACACTTCCTCGGCAAGCTGGGTTTCGACGCGGATCTCTGCACCAAGTTGACGGAATGGTTGGAGAAATGGACGGCGACGGGGCGCGGCAACTCCCACAATCACGGCATCCCGCAAGGCCCGCTTTCCTCCGGTTTGTTGTCGGGGTGGTGCTTGTATTTCGATGACCTGAAACTGAAGCACACTGACTTCCGCTACTTCCGCTACGGGGACGACATCCGACTGTTCGCCAAGGATGAGCACACTCTCCGGCGCTTGCTGGTCAGGCTCGATGAGATGAGCAGGACATCGGCCTTTTCCCGCGGAGCGGCAAAATCGGCATCCACCGAATTACGAATATCGACGATGAGCTGAAGTGCGTGTCGAATCCGCCTGGGGCGGCTATCCCGCGGCAGTTTACCGACCAGAAGAAACTGCTCGTCCGAATCAAGGAACTGATGCTCCGCTACCGAATCTCCGATGCCACGCGGTTCAAGTATTTGCTCGCCCACGCCATGCCATCGGCCTCGCTGACGGCCCGGCTGTGGCGCATCTTGGAGCATCACCCCGAGATTTACCGCAGCGTCTGCAACTATTTGAAACGCTAGGCCAAGTTGGGTGCATCCGAACACTGTTCTTGGTAGGGCGTCGTCGCTCCGCGCGCGCCGGGGTGAGGCGACAGCAAGTTCCGCAAGGTTTCTTCGCGGCCTGGCC
>JAYVNY010000108.1:0-6688 GCA_043758205.1 Akkermansia sp. | reverse complement strand
GCTTCGCCGACGGGGACGCCTTTGGTTTCGCAGTAGAAATCCCACACGGCGCCGCAGGGGAGCGACTTGCTCTCTTCCTGGAGGGCGAGGCGGGCGGTGGTGTCGCCGGCGAGTTCGGCGGCGCAGATGGCGGGCGGTTCGAGCAGCGCGAGGAGCAGGGCGCGGAGCAGATTGCGCGCGCCGATGACCCACGCGGCGATGCGGTTGATGCTCGCGTCGAAGTAGTCGAGGCCGAGGTGGACACGACCCAACGTGCCGCCAGCGTCTCGCTGGCGTTCCCCCACCAACACGCCAGCAGGATGCTGGCGGCACGCTACAACTTCGCGCGCGATGGCCTGGAGTTCGTCGGTGAAGGTGACGACGTGGTCGCTGTCCCAGCGGACGCCGCGGCTGACGTGGAGCAGAATCTCCGGCAAGAACTGGAGCACGCTGGAGATTTTGTCGGCGATGCTCTCGGTGGGATGGAAATGCCCGGCGTCGAGGCAGAGCAGCTTGCGGCGCGTGATGGCGTAGCCGAGATAAAATTCGTGCGAGCCGACGGTGCAGCTCTCCGCGCCGATGCCGAAGAGTTTTCCTTCCACCGCATCGAGGTTGTGTTTGGGCGAAAGAGTTTTTTTGAAAACCGCGTCGAGCGATTCGGCCAGACGTTCGCGGGGCGTGGCCCGGTCGGCGGGCGTATCCTTGAAGCCGTCAGGAATCCAGACGTTCGTGACGCACGGCGTGCCGAGCGCCTGGCCCATCGCCGCGCCGATTTCGCGAGAGCGGCGGCAGTGCTCGATCCAGAAGTCGCGGATGCTTTTGTCGCGGTGCGAGAGGGTGAAGCCGTCCGCCGCTTTCGGATGCGAGAAGCACGTCGGGTTGAAGTCGAGGCCAAGTCCCTTCGCTTTCGCCCACGCAATCCAGTTCTTGAAATGCGCGACTTCGATTTCGTCGCGGTCCACTTTCTTGCCGCCAAACTCGCCATACATCGCGTGCAGGTTGAGCCGGTGCCTTCCGGGGATGAGCGAAAGCGCCTTATCCAGATCCGCGCGCAGCTCCTCCGGCGTGCGCGCCTGGCCGGGATAATTCCCCGTCGCGACCAGTCCCCCACCAAGCACACCGCCGCCCGTCTCGAAGCCGGTGACGTCATCGCCCTGCCAGCAGTGGAGCGAGACGGGGATTTGCGCGAGGGCGGCGAGGGCGGCATCCACGTCCACGCCGAGGGCGGCGTAACGCTCACGAGCCAGCGCATAAGCAGAGGTGACTGAGCGCGGTGTGGCGCGTTTGGATTTCGGGGTCATGGCGGGCGGAGAATAGAAAGCCCGTCGGACGGCTGCCAAAGATTTTCCGCCGGACCGCTGGGTGCGAAACTTTCTGCAACTGCGCTCAACGTCCCGGCCCGGGGGCGCGCGGAGGGCCGCTTTCGGAATTGCGTCCGTGATCCGTGCGGCGGTCGTATTCCCTTTCGCGGGCGCGATAATCCTCAACCACGCGATTGGCACGGTCGTTGAGAAGAGTTTTTAAAAGTTCGCAATTCACCTGGGCAGGCACCTCCGCGAGGCGCTGGCGGACTTCGGCGGCAGCGGCGAGCGCGAGGCGGGCGTGGCCGGTTTCGTGCGCGATCAGGTTGGTGTAAAAGCGCGTCCAGCGCTCTTTCGTTTCCGACGGCGCGTCCGGCGGCGGTGTCCAGCGCGGCAGGGTGGTGGTGATTTTCGCGGTGGTGCTGATGCTCGCCAGCGCGCATCCGGCGGCGGTCTCCTGGAAACTAAATTTCCAACTCACCGTCCAGCGCGTGTCGCCATCGAACGGTTCAGGCCCCGGACGCGTCGTCTCCATTGAGCGGCGGAGGTCGCGGAAATCAGCACCGGTCACGGGGTAGAAATTGGTCGTCCACTGCACGGTCTGCGCGCCGGTGTGGGCAGCGAGAAAAATCAGCAGCACGCCCAGCCGGCCAGCGCGCCCGGCCGGCACGAACCACCGTGGCAAGGCGAATTTTTCCCAGCGGTTCATTCGACGAGCGGATGCTTCTTTACGCCGCAGCGTTGCGCGAGCGCGGCGAGGATGAAGCGCGGCACCGTGGAAAAATACCGGCCCCGCACGCGCGGCTCGTGCAGGCAGCGGTAGCACCATTCCAGCCCGGAGCGTTGCATCCAGCGCGGGGCCTGCGGCACGCGCCCGGTGAAAAAGTTGAAGGCCGCGCCCACCCCCGCCATCAGGGTCACGTCGAGCTTCGGCAGCATGGCGGCCATGAACCGGTCCTGCTTCGGGCTGCCCAGGCCGACCCACATCAGGTCGGGTCGCGCGGCGCGCACTTGTTCCACGAGTTGGTTTTCTTCCTCCTCGGTCAGCGGGCGGAAGGGCGGCTCGAAGGTTCCAACGACTTGCAGTTTTGGAAATCGTTTCGTCATCTCGGCCCGCATGGCCTCGGCCACACCGTCACTGCCGCCGTAAAAAAAATGCCGCCAGCCAAACGCCTCCGAGCGTTGGAAAATTTCCAGCATCAGGTCCGGCCCATAGACGCGCGTGACGTGGCGCGCGCCCTGCCAGCGGTTGAGCCAGACCATCGGCATGCCGTCCGGCGTGGTGAGGAAACTGCGGTTGTAAATGCGCCGCAACTCCGCGTCCGCCTGCGCTTCCATCACCGGATGCACGCCCGCGAAACAGATGTAGCCGCGCTGCCGCGTGCGCAACGCCTCTTCGATGGCGGCGACGGCCTGCGTGAGGTTGATGGACGACACGCCCACACCCAGCACGTTGGCGCGCGGGATGACCGGGGCGTGGGCAGAGTTGTCGTTCACGCGGCGAAGGCTAGCAGGGCGAATGACGAATGACGAATGACGAATGACAGCGCGCAGTTCAACGTGCGCCGCCGCGCGTCCGCATGTAGTGAAAGAGATACTGCTGCGCGTAACCGGCGTTGAGACCGAAGTGCGTGGCGGTGAAACGGGCGATGCGCTTTTCGCTCACGCGGCGTTTTGGAAAATACAACTCGCGCAGCGCCTTCATCACCCACACGTCCACGGGGAACGCCTGCTGGAATCCGTAGGCGAAGAGCAGCACACAGTTGGCAATCTTGTTTCCGACGCCGGGGAACTTGAGCAGTTCCGCCCGCGCCGCTTCGACCGTGAGCGAATGGAGACGGTGCAAATCCACGTCTCCGGCGGCAATCAGCTTTGCCGTGCGCAACAGGTTCGGCGCGCGGAAACCCATCTTGCAGTCGCGCAGTTCCTGCTCCGTGCAGGCGGCGATTCTTTCGACGGAGGGAAAATCAAACACCGGCTCATGGCCGGGCGGCACGGCGAGCGGTGTGCCGAAGCGTTTGCAGAGCAGCGCCACGATTTGCTGAATCTGCACAATCTGTTTCGTGGAGGAGAGGATGAACGACGCGAGGCATTCCCACGGTTCCTGCCGCAAGAGGCGCAGACCGCGACAGGCGGCCACAGAGTTTCGCATCGGTTCATCATCGGGAAAACTTGCGAGAACGGATGTCAGATCAATGTCTGTTTGCAGGTAGTGGGACAGGCACCCCCACCTGTCATTAGTCCGGCCAGCGCCCCCGCTTGCCGAACTGCAGGCGGGGGCGCCTGCAAGACTATGACTGGCGAGGGCGCCAGTCCCACTCCGCAGCGGCTCGTCTCCGCTGGCCTCGGCGGCAAGTTGAAATTCAATTCCCTCCTCCGACTGACGCAGTCGCACCCAGCGGCCTGCGATCACCCCCGGCCACCAACCGTCTTGCTCGCGCCAGCGGAAGGCCTGGCCGCACGCCAGCGTGGCCGCGAGATCGTAGTCGCGCACTGCGATGATTTGCGGTTCGCCGTTCGCGATGCTCACAAGGCAAAAGGCCAGCGGGACGCTGGCGGCACGTTGCGTCAGTAACGCACGATGGAGCGCACGGGCATGCCCTTGAGTTTCTCGCGGCCATTGAGAAACGAAAGCTCGATGAGGAAGCTGACCTCCAGAAGTTGTCCGCCAATCTTCTGGATGAGCGACGCCGCCGCGCCCGCCGTGCCGCCGGTCGCGAGCAAATCATCCACCAGCACCACGCGGCTGCCGGGCTTCACGGCGTCGGTGTGGATGGCGAGGACGTTCGAGCCGTACTCGAGGTCGTAGCTTTCCTCGTGGGTGTTGAAGGGCAACTTGCCCTGCTTGCGAATCGGCACGAAGCCCGCGCCCCATTTCAAGGCCGCCGCGCCGGCAAAAATAAAGCCGCGCGCATCAATGCCCACCACGAAGTCCACCTCGCCCGGTTGGAAGCTGCTGGTCAGCAAATCAATGCTCGCGGCGAAGAGCTTCGCGTCGCCGAGCAGTGGCGTAATGTCCTTGAACTGGATGCCCGGCTTGGGGAAGTCGGGAATGTTGCGGATGGCGTTTTGAATGGCGGCGGCGTTGCTCATAGTCGAGGGATTTGTTTAACCACGGATGGTGCGGATGACACGGAAAAATTGCCTCCCGCCAAGTGCGCACAGGGGGAAATCAAACGGAGGTGGCCAAACTCTCGGCCGGCGGCACGCTGCTAGTCGCAGCAGGCGGGCCTGGGGAAAAACTTTGCGTCCTTGGCGTGAGGCCCACTGCCCTGCCCACAGACGGCTCCGCTACTTCTTCTTCGCCTCGAGCTTCTCAATCATCTTCCGCATCCGCTTGAGCGCGATGTTCTGGATCTGCCGCACGCGCTCGCGGGTCACGCCGAATTTCTGCCCCACTTCCTCGAGCGTCTTCTCGTTGCCGCCGTCGAGGCCGAAGCGGTAACGCAGGATCGTGGCCTCGCGCGGGTCGAGCGTCTTCACCATTTCCTGCAACATGCCGGTCACGGTCTTCTCCTCCAAATCCTCGTACGGATCGTGCGCACGCTCGTCGCTGACCAGATCGGAAAAAGTCTGCGAGTCATCATCGCCAATCGGTGCGTCGAGCGAAGCGGGGCGGATCGCCGCCGTCCGCATCTGGCCCACGCGCGAGGGCGACATGTTCATTTCTTCCGCCAACTCCTCGTCAGTCGGTTCGCGGCCAAATTCCTCCTGCAACTTCATGGCCACGCGGCGCATCTTCGCGATCTTGTCCACGAGATGCACGGGCAGGCGGATGGTCTTGGACTGGTTGGCGAGCGCGCGCTTGATGGACTGCTTGATCCACCACGAGCCGTAGGTCGAGAGCTTGCCGCCCTTCGCGGGGTCAAACTTTTCGACTGCTTTCATCAAACCAATGTTGCCCTCGCTGATCAAATCGAGGAGCGGCAGGCCGTAATTTTCGTAGTCGTGCGCGATCTTCACGACCAGGCGGAGGTTGGCCTTGATCATGTGCTCGCGCGCGGCCTTGTCGCCCTTCTTGATGCGCGCAGCGAGGGCGTTCTCCTCCTCGATGGTGAGCAGTGGCACCTGGCCGATTTCGCGCAGGTAAAGTTTGATGGCCGAGTCGCCGTCGTAACGCTCGCGCATCGGCGCGGACTCCGCGGCGACGCGGGCGGGTCTGGGCGGAGTCGAGGGACCGGCGAGCTTGACGGCGCGCGATTTGGATTCAGGGACGGCGGAAGGTTCGGAATTCTTGCGGCCCTTTCTAGGAATTGACTTGGCTGCCATGGTGTTGAGGAAGTTTCGATTTCAAAAATCCAGAGCGCAAGGAATTACTGCGCAGCTAGCGCAGCGGGGCCACGCTCACCTCGCGGAAATGAACGCGCCCGGTGTCGTCGTGATTTTGGAGGCCAATATAGCCAGCGGTTGGACGCTGGCCGCGATCGGGTTCGTAGTCTTTCACCTTCGGCGGCACGGGATCGCCCTCGCGGAAATCCGTGACCAGCGCGCCGTTCACCTCCACCTGCGTGCGCCGGCCTTCGAGCGTGATGATCATCGTGTTCCACTCGTTCACCCGCGCGCTCACGTTTTTCCTGGCCCGGTTGAAACTGTAGAGCGTGCCGGTGCGATGCCAGGCGTCGCCGCGATTTTCAATCTGCACCTCGTAGCCACGGTTGACGGCAAACCAAGGATCGTTCGGCGGCTCGGGGATGCGAATGAAGACGCCGGAATTGTCGTTCGTGGTGGTGGGCTTGAAGACGACGCGGATGCGGCAGTCGCCCAATTTCTCGCGCGTGAACCACAGCATGCCCATGCCGCCGTGGGTGACCAGTTCGCCGTGCTCCAGATTCAATTCGCCCGGGCCGCACATCTGCCAGCCGTCGGTGGAGCGCCCGTTGAAAAGGGGTTTCCAGCCGCCGGATTTTTGTTCCACCGGACGCGTGCGGCAGGAGGCGAAGGTGAAGACCAGCGCGAGCAACGCGGCGAACTTGGTGCAGTTCCAGACAATTGATTTCATGGGTGACGCGACACTACCCGCGCCGCGCGCAGGTGAAAAGTTTTTGATGAAGAACGTGAAGACAACTCGCGGCGCGGAAGAATCTGGACGGCGTGGTTCCGTCCTTTCCCATTCGTCTGCCCCAATTCGTCAGACAACCGCTGCTGAAAACGAAAAGTGGCAGACGAATTGGGGCCGGCAAATGAAGCCCCGGCGGCGGGCGAGGATTCAGTTGTCCTCTTTCCACGCGGAACCGGGTGCATCTGGAGGACCTGTTGCCCAAATCACTTGCTCAAAAATAGTTTGAACAGAAGGGGATCGGTCGGGATCCGATCTTCCGTAGGATGGGCCTTCACCAACCGCAGGAGGCGCGGTTCAGTTACCGGAACCATCTCGAGCACCGCCTGCGCCCCGACCATCCGCTGCGCCG
>JAYVNY010000107.1:0-20985 GCA_043758205.1 Akkermansia sp. | reverse complement strand
GGAGAAGGTCCCAAGGGTCCGGCTGTTCGCCGGTTAAAGCGGTACGCGAGCTGGGTTCAGAACGTCGTGAGACAGTTCGGTCCTTATCCACTGTGGGCGCAGGAAACTTGAGGGGTTCAAACCTTAGTACGAGAGGACCGGGTTTGACGCACTTCTGGTGTGGCAATTGTTCCGTCAGGGGCATCGTTGCGTAGCCATGTGCGGAAGAGATAAGCGCTGAAAGCATCTAAGTGCCAAGCTCATCCCAAGATATTGTTTCCCGGAGCGCAAGCTCCCTAAAGACCCCAGCGAGACTAGCTGGTTGATAGGTCAGGCGTGCAAGCGCTGTGAGGCGTTTAGCGGACTGATACTAATCGGTCGTGCGGCTTGATCGCTTTTTTTCTTCAACTTCGGTTGTTGAATAAGCGATTTTAACTCGCGAATTGTAAAAGTCCTAATTTTCCGAAAGCCTATGTGTAGTTTTCAGTGAACCAGTCGACCAAGGTTCAGACTGTTCTTTTAAATTTAAGTGTTGGACGAGTCTGCGGTCAAAGCCGCAGCCCTGATTGCGAAAGCAGCAGAGGTCGTCCACCGACACTTTGGTGGTCATAAAGCTGTGGCCCGACCCGTTCCCATTCCGAACACGGCCGTCAAACACAGTCTTGCCGATGGTAGTGGTTTTATAGATTCCGCGAGAGTAGGTTGCCGCCAATTTTTGAGAAAAGCCGAGGACTCATTTAGAGTCTTCGGCTTTTCGTTTTTTCATTTTCTTGGTTTCAGGTGGCTGGCTGATCTGGAACCCCCGAATCGTCAGCACTTCAAAGGGAAACAGTATTGGGTTTTGGACAATTGTCTCGTTAAGGTAGCTGCCCACCCCTCCAGATTTGTCCAAGGCCCGAAGTTTCTCCCACGTTTCCGGCGGCACATTTGAATAACGATAAAACCGATCCGGTTTTCGGCCTGTGAACCGAACGGTCAATTCTTTGGTTTGAGTTGCGTAACTCCCTAAATCAATGCAACTCGACGTGAACTTCTCGAAAACGGTTGGAACTTTGCCACGTGGCTTTTCTCCCGCCGAAAGCAGGGTGGGGATAGATAAGAAAAAAGGCAGCCCCACAATGTAGCCTGCCGTGATTAGAATATGACGCCTACGGGTCATTTGGCCGGAGCGTCTTTCTTGGGCGCAGCGTCTGGCCGGGCACCGATGCGCAGCGAGACCAGATTCAGCTTCTTGTTCGCACCTTCGCGATAGGAGCCACCCACTTCCTCGTCCACCGAGGCATCGTCGAGAGTCGCGGCTTTGCCCGCCTTGTTGATTTTGGTGTCCGAAGTCACCTGGAAAGTGCGTTCGCCTACCTTGATGGTCTTGGACTGCTTGTCCACGGCCCCGATTTTTCCGCGGAAAGGCAGAGCACGGGGAAGCGCGTCTTTCGCGGGCGCTTCTTTTTTTTCCGGGACTTTATTGTCTGCTGCGACGAGCGGCAACGTGCTGGTCGCGGCCAAGGTCGCAACCGTGAGGATGAGGATGAGGTTCTTCATAGTTTTGTTTGTACCCTTAAGTTTGTTCCCCCGTTTGCGGGGGGATTTAATCTTTTCTGTGCTGAACTCGATTTCTTTGCAAGCACGATTTTTTAGAGCGTTTTTGTCACCTTGATCCGCGACAACTGACTGTTTAACTCCCCCGCGTGACTGCCACCGTGAACAAAACCGCCAACTCAACCGCCCTGGCATTCATGTGCTCGACAATTTCCCACGTCATTTTCGACTTCGACGGCACCCTCTCCTGGCTACGCAGTGGTTGGCCGGATGTCATGGCCCGGTTGTTTGCAGAATTTATTCCCGGAGCCGAGGCAAATTCTTCATTAGTGTTGCAACGATTGCGCCGGGAAATCCTCGCACTGAATGGCAAGCCCTCGATCTACCAAATGCGCCGTTTCACTGAATTATCGCCTCAGTTCCGTGCCGCCACTCCTGCGCCAGAATTGCTTTTGCAACTTTACCTTGCTCGGCTCGACGTCGTTTTGCGGGACCGAGTCGGCGGGGTCGCAAGCGGTCGTGTCTCGCCGGACACCTTCGTCATTGCTGGCGCGCGACCCTTGCTCGAGGAACTTTATCGATGCGGCGTGAAACTCTATATTCTCAGCGGCACGGCCGAGCCTGACGTGCGGCGCGAGGCGGAGTTGCTGCAACTTAAACCCTTCTTCGGCGAAGGCATTCACGGTTCCACGCCGGGGCAAGAATTTTCCAAAAAGGAGGTGATTGACCGCATCTTGCGCGAAGAAGGAATTCTTGGTTCGCAGCTACTCTCCTTCGGTGATGGCCCGGTAGAGATCGAATTCACCAAGGCCGTGGGCGGGCGCGCGGTGGGTGTGGCGAGCGACGAGGAAAATAACGGTTCCGGAGTAATCGATTCAGACAAGCGTGAGCACCTCATGCGCGCCGGTGCCGACGCGATCATTCCTGACTATCGCAACCTTACTTGGATTCTGGATAACTTCTTTGTGTGAAGCAGCCCTCGCCTCTCGACTTGCGAAAACTGAAGGTTCTGCCGCTCGAACAGCGCCGCAGCCTGACCCGCGTCGAGGACATTTTGGTGTCGCCCCCAAATCCTGCTCCCGCTCTTTCACCCGCTCTCGTGTTGCAACTAAGTCTTTGCGCCCAAGCGATTCGTCGCGCCCGCGAGCGCGGAGCTTCGGTCATCCTGATGTATGGCGCGCACCTCCTACGCAACGGCGCGGCCTTGATCCTCGACAAGATGATGCAGAGCAACTGGCTCACGCACGTCGCCACGAATGGTGCGGGGACCATTCACGACTGGGAATTTTCCTGGCTTGGGCGCTCCACCGAAAGTGTCGAGGACAACGTCGCTGCTGGAACCTTCGGGGCTTGGGACGAGACGGGGCGCAACATCCATCTTGCGTTACTCGCCGGCGGTCTGCGTGGTGAAGGTTACGGCCCTTCGCTCGGTCGCTTCATTTACGAGGACGGCGCGGAGTTCCCGCCCGCCTCCACGCTCGAACAACTCGTCAGCCAGTTCCCGAACGATCCGCGCACGCCCGCTTGCGTGGACTTGCTGCGGGCGATGATTGAACACGAGCTTCCCGAAGGACGCATCGAACTCGCGCACCGCTGGAAGCACGCCTCGATTCTCGCCTCCGCCTTCAGGCACGGCGTGTCCGCCACGGTTCATCCCGGCATCGGCTACGACATTATTTCCTGTCATCCGATGTTTAACGGCGCGGTCATCGGGCGCGCGGCGGAGCTGGATTTCAAACTCTTCGCCGGAGCGGTTGAGAATCTCGATGGTGGTGTGGTGCTCTCGGTCGGCTCCGCGATCATGGCTCCGCAGGTTTTCGAGAAGAGCCTGAGTTGCGTCCACAACCTCCGTTTTCAACACGGACGCTCGCCCGTAAAAGACTTCGACATTTTCGTCGTGGACTTGCAGGACGGCGGGAGCTGGGACTGGAGCCAGGGCGAACCGCCAAAGTCCCACCCCGCCTACTATCTGCGTTTCTGCAAAAGTTTCTCGCGCATGGGCGGCGCGATGCATTACGCGCAGTGCGACAACATCGCTTTCATTCACAACCTCTTTCACGAACTGTGCGGCGCGGAAAAATAAATCATGTCTCGCGGAGAATGCGAAGCAGGCGAAAGAAACAAAATTCTCCGTGCCCTTCGTCCCCTTCGCGAGTCTCTTATTCCCTATGAACCGCGAACGCTTTGAAGAGATCACCCGCGAGTTCGAGCGGCTGCGCCTTGGCGTCATCGGCGACTTTTGTCTAGACCGCTACCTCGAAATCGATCCGGCGCGCGCGGAGATATCCATCGAGACCGGCCTCCCGGTTCACAACGTCGTGCGCGTCCGCAGCCAGCCCGGCGCGGCGGGGACCATTCTCAACAACCTCGTCGCGCTCGGTGTTGGCGAAATATGGCCGGTCGGTTTCTGTGGCAATGATGGCGAAGGCTATGAACTGCTCGAGGCTTTGAAAGCAATGCGCGACGTGCAGGCCGGTCACTTCCTGCAAACGCCCGCGCGCCGCACCTTCACCTATTGCAAGCCGCTCGTCCTCGAACCGGGCCGCGCACCGCGTGAACTCAGCCGACTCGACAGCAAAAACTGGTCGCCCACACCCGAGACGGTGCGCCGTGCTCTGAACGATGCTTTCGAGATGGTCTCGAAACGTGCCCATGCCTTGATTCTGATGGATCAAGTGGATGTCGCGGAGACCGGCGTGGTCACGGAGGACTTGTTGGAAGCGGTGAAACTCCAGGCAACGGCGCGACCGGAAATACTCATGCTCGCCGACAGCCGCCGCTCGTTAAAAAACTGGCCGCCCGTGGCGTTCAAAATGAACGAACGCGAACTCGCCGCGCTCACGGGAAAAATTTTTTCTGAGCTGTCGGCAGTTCTAGCTGCGACTTCTGCGCTGGCGCGACAGCAAACGCGGCCCGTCTTTGTCACCCTTGCCGAGCGCGGCATCGTGGGTGCGGACGCGGGGGGGCACGCGGAACATGTGCCGGCGTTCCCCGTGCACGGCGAGATTGACATCGTGGGTGCGGGCGACGCGGTAACGGCCAACCTCACCGCTGCGCTGGCCGCAGGCGCGACCTTGCGCGAGGCGCTTGAACTGGCCATGGCTGCGGCTTCTGTAGTCATCCATCAACTGGGCACCACGGGCACGGCGACGTTGAAAGATTTGCAGAAGTTGCTTTTTCCATAGGAAACTCGGTGAGTTCCATCGCACTCCAAAAGCGTCGCTGCTGAAACGCTTTACGTCATTTGGGATTTGTTTGGTGTTTGGGATTTGGATTTCGGAATTTAGCCAACGTGTCTCGCGAGTATGTGCTGCAACCGTTTCACGCGCCGGTCGAACTGCAAATCGACTACGCGCGCGAACTCAACGAGCAGCAGCACGCCGCCGTGACCGCGCTGCCCGGCCCGGCGCTCGTCATCGCCGGCGCAGGTTCGGGCAAGACGCGCACGCTCACCTACCGCGTCGCCTATCTGCTGGAGCAGGGTATTCCCGCCGACCGCATTCTGCTCCTCACGTTCACCAACAAAGCCGCGAAGGAAATGATGCGGCGTGTCGCGGAGTTGCTGGGACGCGATTTGCCGGAGCTGTGGGGCGGCACGTTTCACTCCATCGGCGCGCGGGTTTTGCGGCGTCATGCGGAGGCGTTGGGCTACCGGCAGAACTTCAACATTCTTGACCGCGAGGATTCTGCGGACTTGCTGAAAGCCTGCATCGGTGAGGCAGAAATTGACGTGAAGGCGACGCGTTTTCCCAAGGCCGACGTGGTGAACAACATCATCTCGATGGCGCTGAACACGCATCGCTCCGTCGCGGAAGTGGTCGCGCAGGATTACGATTACTTTGCCGCACTCGCGCCGCAGATTGCTGACCTCGCCGCGCGCTACGTGCACCGCAAGCTCGCCGCGAACGTCATGGACTTTGACGACTTGCTGGCACTCTGGCTCAAGCTGTTGCGCGAGCAGACAGAAATTTGCGAGGGCTACCAGCGCCGCTTCCAGTTCATCCTCGTGGATGAATATCAGGACACGAACAAGCTCCAGAGCGACCTCATCGATCTGCTCGGCGCGAAGCACCGGAACGTGATGGTGGTGGGCGACGATTCGCAGAGCATTTACTCTTGGCGCGGCGCGAACTTCCGCAACATCCTCGAGTTCCCGAAACGTTACGAAAGCGCGAAGACCTACAAGATCGAAGTCAATTACCGCAGCACGCCGGAGATTCTGTCCGTGGCGAACGCAGCCATCGCGGCGAACACCGAGCAGTTCCGCAAGGAACTCACCGCTGCAAAGAAGTCCGGCCAGAAGCCCGTGCTCGTGGCCTGCGGCGACGCGAGCCAGCAGGCCACTTTCATCGCGCAGCGCGTGCTGGAGTTGCGCGAGGAAGGCCGCAGCATGAACGAGATGGCGGTGCTCTACCGTTCGCACTTTCACGCGCTCGAACTGCAACTGGAACTCACGCGGCGCAACATCCCGTTCAGCATCACGAGCGGCATCCGCTTCTTCGAGCAGGCGCACATCAAGGACGTGGCCGCGTATCTCAAGCTCGTGACGAATCCGACGGACGAGCTTTCGTTCAAGCGCCTCGCGATGATGCAGCCGGGCATTGGCGGGAAGGGCGCGGAGAAGTTGTGGGCGAAGTTTGCGGCCGAAGTCCAGGGTCCAAAGTCCAAGATCCAAAGTCCGCTGGCGGCGGCGGTCCAAGGCTGTGCGAAGGCCGTGCCGAAGAAGGCCGAGAAGGCGTGGGCGCAGTTTGCCATCACGCTTTCGCAGCTCGAAGCCGAGCCGGTGCGCGCCCAGCCGTGGGAAATGATCCGCATGGTGGTCGAAGCCGGCTACGAGGATTACTTGCAGGAAAACTTCGCCAACTACCGCAACCGCCTGGAAGACCTGGAACAACTCGCCAGCTTCGCGCGCACCTTTCAATCCACGGAGGAATTTCTCACGCAGCTTTCGTTGCTCACCAACATCGAGGCCGACGACCAAAACAAGAAGACCAACGACGACGAACAGTTGCGCCTCTCCACCATTCATCAGGCCAAGGGGCTGGAGTTCGACGTGGTGTTCGTAATCATGCTGTGCGACGGAATGTTTCCGTCGTCGCGTTCCAGCGAATCCGTCGAAGGCGAGGAGGAGGAGCGCCGCCTTTTCTACGTCGCCATCACCCGCGCGCGCGACGAACTGTATCTCAGCTACCCGCTTCTGCGCGCCATGCAGGCTTACGGCGGTGATGCCATGCAAATGCCCTCGCGTTTCCTGAAGGAGATTTCGCCGGAGTTGATCGACGTGTGGAATTTGCGGACTTACGGCTGATTTAGCCGCTCGGACGCCGCCGGTTCCACGCGGACAAACCTGAAAGCGTCAGCACGAGCGTGCCGAGTATCGTCCCCCCGATGCTCGTGGGAATGGCCGCCACGAAGCCGCCGAGCAGCGCCTTCAAGAGAGCGGCGCGGAAAGAATCATGGTTGCGGCGGCGTTGAATCAGAAACACGCCGGGCGTAACAATCAGGAAAGCCAGCGGTGAAGTGATGAGCGCTGCGGCCCCGCCGGTCATGGCTTCGGGCGCGAAGAGCAGCCAGTCCACGCCGAGAATCAACAGCCCGCTCGCGGGGTGCAGCCAGAATTTACGGCGCGGCAGAACCGGCGGCTCTTCGTAGCGGCGGAGTCGCACGGGAACGGGCGGCAGTTCGCCTGGTCCGGGTTCCGAATTCATGCCCCCAACTTACGCGAAGCCGGACCGATGGGGAATTCTGATTTCCGCCGCGTGAAGAAATCAGCCCGCGCCGCCCGCCTTCGCGGTCTTCGGTTCACCCTTGAGCAAGGCCACCGCGTAGTCGCGGTTCATGCGCGCGATGAAGTCGAGGGAGATTTCCTTCGGACACACCGCCTCGCACGAACCGGTGATGGTGCAACCGCCGAAACCTTCCGCATCCATCTGGTCCACCATCGCCTTCACGCGCTTGTAGCGTTCGGGCTGGCCCTGCGGCATCAAGCCGAGGTGTGAAACTTTCGCGGCCACGAAGAGCATGGCGCTGGCGTTCTTGCACGCGGCCACGCACGCGCCGCAGCCGATGCACTGCGCGGCGTCCATGGCGAGGTCGGCATTTTCCTTCGGCACGGGAATGGAGTTCGCGTCCGGTGCCGCGCCGGTGCGGACGCTGATGAATCCGCCGGCGTGCTGGATGCGGTCAAACGCCGAACGATCCACGACCAGATCCTTGATGAGCGGAAACGCCTTGGCGCGGAATGGTTCGACCACGATCTCATCCCCATCCTCGAACGAGCGCATGTAAGTCTGGCAAGTGGCGATGCCCTTGTGCGGCCCGTGCGGCTTGCCATCAATGACGAGCGAGCAGGTGCCGCAGATGCCTTCGCGGCAGTCGTGATCGAAGGCAATCGGCTCCTCGCCGTGGTTCGCGAGTTCCTCGTTCACCACGTCGAGCATTTCGAGGAACGACATGTTCTCGTTCAGCGCGGGCGAGGTGTAGGTCTTGAATCCGCCGGGCGTGTTGCGGTTCTTCTGCCGCCAGACTTTGAGAGTTACTTTCATGACAATTGTTTGCGTGAGCTGTGCTTCGCAATTTTGCGCGGCATCAACGTGTGAAATCCCATCTCGCCGCCGGTCAGCGGCGGGGGTGCGGCCATCAATTCGCGGATAGCCTCGAAGATTTCTTTGAATTGCTTGTCGTACTTGTCCTCCAGCGCGGCCAACTTACGAGCCAGGTCGGCGTGCGTGTTGAGCAACTGCCGGAGTTGCACGAAGGCGCGCATGATGGCGATGTGGACCTGCACGGCGCGCGGACTGTTGAGCACGCCGGAAAGCATGGCCACGCCTTGCTCGGTGAAGGCGTTCACCGCGCGCACTTTTTTTAACTGCGGATCATCAGTCAGCGCGGCCAGGCCGTGAATATCCTTCCGGCCCAGTTCGAGCATGAAGTCTTCCGGGAACCGGCCCCGGTGGCGCTTGACCGCCTGGTTCAGCGTCCGGGTGTCCACGCCGTAGAGGACCGCGAGATCGCGGTCGAGCAGCACCTTCTGGCCGCGCACGAGCACAATTATGCGCGTGATGCGCGCCTCGGGAATGGCCACGCGGGCCGGCGTCCGGGATGTCTTCCGGGATGTGTTCCGGGATGTGTTCCGAGTGCTCACGCGCGCGGGTACAGATCACAATTTGTGATCTGTACTTTGGCTCCTTTCCATTTCAGCTTTGTTTTCAAGGGTTTTGTGCGCTTCGGATTCCGGGTACAGATCACAAATTGTGATCTGTACCTTTCGCCGTCACTTGTAGCTCCGCGTGCTCATGTGGACTTCTTCATAGACGAGCGGCTCCTTGTTCAGGATCGGCGCTTTGTCGGGCGCACCGGCGTACTCCCAGCCGGCGACGAAGGCGAATTGATCATCGCGGCGCTTCACGTCGCCGGGGTTCACGAGTCCCTGCTTCGTTTCGGGATCGTCCGGCGTGTATTGATACTCCTCGCGGAAATGTCCGCCGCAGCTTTCCTCGCGCATGAGCGCGTCGCGGCACATCAGTTCGCCGAGTTCGATGAAGTCCGCGATGCGCCCGGCGCGTTCGAGTGACTGGTTCCAGTCCGCCGCTTCGCCGGACACGTTCACGTTCTTCCAATACTCCTCGCGCAGCGCACTGATGGACGCGATGCCCTTCTCCAGCCCGGCCTTGGTGCGCGCCATGCCGCAATGATCCCACATCAGCTTGCCGAGTTGCTTGTGGAAACTGTCGGGCGTGCGCTGGCCCTTGTTGCCGAGCAAACGCTTGGTCATCGCCTGAACATTTTCCTCCGCTTGCGTGAACGCCGAGTGGTCGGTCGCGGGACGCTTGCCGGGATTCTGTCCGGCGAGGTAGCCGGAGATGGTTGCGGGCAAGACGAAGTAGCCATCGCTCAAGCCCTGCATCAGCGCGCTCGCGCCGAGGCGGTTCGCGCCGTGGTCGGAGAAGTTCGCCTCGCCGAGCACGAAGAGACCCGGGACGTTGCTCATCAGGTTGTAGTCCACCCAGAGGCCGCCCATCGTGTAATGCACGGCGGGATAAATCCGCATCGGCGTCTGGTAGGCGCTCTCGTTCGTGATCTCGTGATACATCGAGAAGAGGTTGCCGTAACGCTCGCGCACCTTCGCCTCGCCGAGTCGCGCGATGGCGGCGGAGAAATCCAGATAGACGCCCAGCCCCGTCTCGCCGACGCCGCGCCCTTCGTCACAAACCGTCTTCGCGGCGCGCGAGGCGATGTCGCGCGGGGCGAGATTGCCGAACGCGGAATACATCCGCTCCAGATAGTAATCGCGGTCGCCCTCGGCGATGTCGGCGGGTTTCTTGCCGCAATCTTCCTTCCGTTTCGGCACCCACACGCGGCCGTCGTTGCGAAGCGACTCACTCATCAGTGTGAGCTTCGACTGGTAATCGCCGCTGACGGGAATGCAGGTCGGATGAATCTGCGTGTAGCACGGATTGCCAAAGCACGCACCGCGTTTGTAAGCCCGCCAGCCGGCCGTGACGTTTGCGCCGCGCGCGTAGGTCGAGAGGTTATAGACGTTGCCGTAACCGCCCGTCGCCAGCACCACGGCATCGCCATTGTGCCGCGTGATTTCGCCGGTCTGAAGATTGCGGACGATGATGCCCTTCGCATGTCCGTCCACGACCACGAGGTCGAGCATCTCGGCGTGCGTGTAGGACTTCACCCCGCCGTTGCCGATCATTTTGCAAAGCGCGGAATACGCACCGAGCAGAAGCTGTTGCCCGGTCTGGCCGCGCGCGTAAAACGTGCGGCTCACCTGCGCGCCGCCGAAGGAGCGGTTGTCGAGCAGCCCCCCATACTCGCGCGCGAACGGCACGCCTTGCGCCGCACATTGGTCAATGATGTTGACCGACACTTCGGCGAGACGATGGACGTTCGCCTCGCGCGCGCGGAAGTCGCCGCCCTTGATCGTGTCGTAGAAGAGGCGATGCACCGAGTCGCCGTCGTTCTGATAATTCTTCGCGGCATTGATGCCGCCCTGGGCCGCGACCGAGTGCGCGCGCCGCGGCGAATCGTGGAAGACAAAGTTGTGCACCTCGAAGCCCAACTCCGCGAGCGTGGCCGAAGCCGACGCTCCCGCGAGTCCCGCGCCCACAACGATGATTTTGTATTTCCGTTTGTTGGCCGGGTTGATGAGCTTCGTCGAGAACTTGTGCTTCTCCCACTTTGATGCGAGCGGGCCGGGCGGGATGTTGGAATTCAGCGTGGCCATGTTACTTCGCCTCCTTTCCCGCCGTCGCGGACACGACGGTGGATTGTGCTTCGCGCTTCTTGTTCTCCACGTAATCCGAATCAATGCCCACTTTCATAAACAGTCCGACGGCAATCGCCGCGTAGCCGATAAAAATCGCGAGGCTGGCCACTTTGGCGAGCAGTTGAATGCGCGGCCACCAGACGTGATTGCGGAAGCCGAGCGATTGAAACATCGAAGACACGCCGTGACCGAGGTGCATGAAGAGCAACGCCTGCGCGACAAGGTAAAACAGCACGACCCACCAAACCTGGAAGCCCAGCACCATCGTCGCATAGACATCGGGCACCGTCTCGCCGTGCAGCACCGTGGT
Source organism: Akkermansia sp. (assembly GCA_043758205.1). GTDB lineage: Bacteria > Verrucomicrobiota > Verrucomicrobiia > Limisphaerales > SIBH01 > JANNGC01. The sequence goes on along the minus strand of JAYVNY010000107.1, from coordinate 9,883 downwards.
GAGTTTGCGGAAGTCGCCGACGCCATTGATGCCCGGCAGCAGCGCGGTGAAGTGTGCGAGGTGATAGACGACGAACGCCGCGATGACCAAACCGCTGACCAGCATGTAACGCGATGCGGCGGTTGAACCGTAGGCCGCCTTGCCCGCGTAAGGCTCAGGACGCGCCGCCTTGTTTTGCGCCGAAAGCGTGACCGCTGCCGCGATGTGCAGCGCGACCATCACGAGCAGCCCGAGGCGCGCGCCCCAGAGCAGCTCGGGCGTGGATTTCAGGAAGTGGGCGTAGGCGTTGATCATCTCCGGCGGGCCGAAGACTTGCAGATTGCCGACGAGATGCCCGACGACGAAGAGAAACAGCGCGGCCCCGGTGAGGGCCATGATGTATTTCTTGCCGAGCGTTGAGTTCCAGACGCGCGAAAAAAGATTCATGAAGTTGGCCGCGAACGGCGAACGGCAGGAAATTAAAAGCGCGCGGCGTGAACGTCAACGGTGCGGCTCGCCAGGCCGAGCCGCCTTCGTTCACGGCCGCCGGAATTTTTGGAACTCTTCCGTGGGCGCGGCGGCAAAACTCCAGTCCTGTTCCCGCCAGCGAAAGCTCAAGCGCGCCGCGTGTAACGCATGGTTTTTCAAAATCATCCGCGCCCGATCCGCCTCGGTCATTTCGCCCCGCACCAAGCGCAGGTAAATCTCCTCGTCCCCGCCGTAAATCTTGTCGCCCACAATCGGATGACCGGCGTGCGCGAGGTGAATGCGGATTTGGTGTTTGCGGCCCGTGCGCGGCTCGACGTGCAGTTGCGTGAATTCGCCACCCTCGCGTGTGAATCGTCGTTCGACCCGCGCGTGCGTCTGCGAGGCCGAGCCGTCGGCGCGCACGCAATCTTTCACGGCCACAACGCTGTAGTCGTCCTTGCCGAGCGGCGCTTCGATGGTGAGTTCCTCGCCGGCCACCAAGCCGTGAACGATGGCGACATATTCTTTCCGCACCGCATTGCGCTCGATCAATTTGCCCAGTTCACCGGCCACGGAACCGGACTTCGCGATCAGCACCAGCCCGCTCGTCTCGCGGTCGAGCCGGTTCACGAGCCGCCCCTCGCCGCTGCCCAGGTGCAGCCGCACGCGCCCGATGAGGCTGGAGCGTTCGTCCGTCTTCGTCGGATGACAGACCAGTCCCGCCGGCTTGTTCACCACCAGCAAGTCGGCGTCCTCGTGGATGACTTCAAAGAGATCGTTCACAGTTTGTCGGAGCGCGGGCCGCCGAGTCCGCACGATCATTTGTCACCAAACGATGACCGCTTAGCCGACAGCATGAACCCGCGGACTCGGCGGTCCGCGCTCCGCTGTTTGAATCCCTTGTCAGCACGCCGCGCTGGCGTAGCATCCGGCCCCGATGCCTGAGAAGCGCAATGTGTGGCTGCCGGTGGTGCTGATGATCGTTTTTGCGATCACGCGCTGGCCCGGACTCATGCCGCCGAACTTCAGCGCCGCCTACGCGCTCGTCTTTTGCGCGGGCGTTTTCTTCCGCAACCGGCTGGGCTGGTGGGTGCCGCTCGTGATCATGGCGCTCACCGACATCGTGCTGAATTATTTCTACTATCGTCCGCGCGGGTGGGATGGGTTTCAGATTTACCAACTGATGAACTACGCGGCTTACGCGGCGATTTTTGTGCTCGGTCGCTGCTTCAAGCCGAACGCGAATTTCCTTTCGATGGTCGGCGGCGGGCTGTTCAGCGCCATCTTGTTCTACGTGATCACCAACACGGCGGCGTGGTTCTTCAACCCCTTTGGCAACGGCGAGTATCAACACACCTGGGACAGTTGGGTGCTGGCCATGACGCTGGGCACGGGCAGCTGGCCCGGCACCTGGATGTTCTTCCGCAACACACTGCTGAGTTCCGGCCTCTTCACCGCGCTTTTCGCCGCCGCGATGAAAGTCTCCGAGCGCATGGAGTCCGCCGCCGAGAAAAAGGCCGCGAACGCCACCGCCGAATCAGAAGCGACGGACAACGAACCGCAGCCCGAAGAATCCAAAGCCTGACTCGCCCGGCTTTTTTCCCGCGCCCCACGCCCCATGAAAATCGGTCTCATCTCCGACACGCACGACTACCTTGACCCGCGCATTCCGGAACTGTTCGCGGGCGTGGATCATATCCTGCACGCGGGTGATGTGGGCCGGTCGCTCATCATCGTTGAGTTGGAACAAATTGCGCCGGTCACGGCGGTCACCGGCAACACGGATGAAGGCCTGCCGCTGCGCGAGACGGAACTGGTCACGCTCGGCGGAAAGAAATTTCTCATCCACCACATCGTCACGCCGGGCGTGGGTTCACCGAGGATTGAGCGTCGGTTGCGCGAGGATGCGCCGGACGTGCTGATGTTTGGCCACACGCACAAGCCGTTCGTGCAGCAGGTCGGGAGCATTTTGTATTTCAATCCCGGCTACGCGGGACGGCAACGATTCGAGCTGCCGCGCAGCGTGGCGGTGATGGAAATACACCAGGGGAAAATCTCGCACCGGTTCCTCTCGCTGTAGTGGAACCGGCGCCCTCGCCGGTTGCTAGTCCGACAGGCGCCCCCGCCTGTCGAACTGCAAGCGGGGGCGCTTGCAGGAGTATGGCAGCCGAGACGGCTGCCCCGCTACGCCAGCTTCTCGAAGCTCTCCTCGATGAAGGTCGTGTTCTGGATGCGGGCCAGCTTCGCGTAGAGACCGTTCGATGCGAACAGTTCTTCGTGTGTGCCGCGCTCGATGATTTCCCCGGCGCGCAGGACGAGGATTTGATCCGCCCGGCGAATCGTGCTCAACCGATGCGCGATGACGAAGCTGGTGCGATGCGCCATCAAGCGTTCCAGCGCTTCCTGAATCAACTTCTCCGTCGCGGTGTCCACGCTGGCCGTCGCCTCGTCGAGGATGATGATGGGTGTGTTCTTCAGCAGCGCGCGGGCGATGCTCACGCGCTGTTTTTCGCCCACGCTTAATTTGACGCCGCGCTCGCCGACGCGCGAGTCGTAGCCCTCGGTCAGGTGCGTGATGAAGTCGTGGCAATTCGCAGCACGGGCGGCGGCGAAGAGTTCGGCCTCCGTCGCGTCGAGTCTGCCGTAGAGAATGTTCTCCCGCACAGTGCCGTTGAACAAAAACGGCTCCTGGCTGACCACGCTGATTTGCGCACGCAGCGAATCGAGCGTGAGCGTGCTGGTGTCCTGGCCGTCGAGGAGGATGCGTCCGCCGGTGGCTTCGTAGAACGCGGGGAGCAAGTTCAAGAGCGTGGATTTGCCCGCACCCGTCGGGCCGACGAGCGCGATCATTTCACCGGGGCGCGCGTGAAGGGAAATGTTCCGCAACACCACGCGGTCCGGCGAGTAGGCGAAGGAGACGTTCTCAAACGACACTTCGCCAGTGCCCCCGGCGTCCCGCCGGGTCGCGGCGTTCATTTCCGAGGATGCTAATTTCATCGTCAGTGAGTCTCCACCCGGCGGGACGCCGGGGGCACGGGCACGTTGCGTCCGTCGCACGTTGCTCGTCTCTGTTTCAAAGTCGAGGATGTCGAACACGCGCTCACCCGCCGCCCGCGCGGACTGCAGCATTTGATTCAGCCCGTGCAGCTTGGTGATGGGTTCGTAGAACATGCCGAGGAACAAGAGGAAGGCGCTAAGTTCACCAATCTTCATGCCGCCAGCAATGACCGCTTTCGCGCCAAACCACAGCACCAGTCCCGTGCCGAGCGTGGCGGCGAAGGCCATCGCGGGCGAATAGTTCGCCCACGCGCGCATGACGAGCAGCGTGCCTTGGCGCAGGCCGTTTGCGCGCTCGGCGAAACGTCCGTCCTCATGCTGCTCACGTCCGAATGATTTGATCTGTCGCACGCCCTGGAGGTTGTCCATGAGCAACGCGTTCATGGCACTGGCGGCTTCGCGCTGCGCGCGGTAACGGCGGTGCGCCGTGCTCGTGTACCAATACACGCCGCCCGCCAAAATCGGCATCGGCATCAGCGCGAACGCGGTGAGCGTGGGATTCATGTGCAGGAGAAACGCCAGCACGCCGAACAGTTGGAGGATGGCAATCGTGCCTTGCTCTATGCCGTCAATGAGCAGGCGCTCGACGGAGTTCACGTCTTCCAGCACCCGCGTCATCAGGTCGCCCGAGGATCGTTGATCGAAATAGTTCACCGGCAGGCGCTGGAGTTTCCCATACACCTCGCGGCGCATGTCGTAGATCACGTTCTGCTCGAAGGTGTTGTTCAGCCGGATTCGCAGACTGTTGAACACTTCGCGCAGGAAAAACGCCCCGAGGATGGCCAGCATCGCCCACGTCAACTGGTCGGAACGCCGCCCGCCGATCACGTCATCAATCACGAACTGCGTCAGCTTCGGGTAGCACAGCGAGCACGCCAGCATGAGCAACGCGCAGCCAATGGTGCCGGCAGCCATCCACGGGTAGGGCCGCAGATATGTCGCAACCCGGTGAATAATTTCCCAGTTGCCGCGTTTGCGTGCGGCAATTGTGGGGTCGGGCCGTGGAGAAAGTGCGGCGTGGGCCATCGTTCAGGGGTGTTGGATTTTCATTCCTGCAATTGGAGTGACCTTTGCTGATCTGGACACCCGGAGCAAAAAAGAATTTCAATTTCGAGCGAATGCCACATTGTTTCGACATGTTTCCAGCGGTGGACACGCGCGATTTGCCCGCAGTGGAGGGCGAAGTCGCGGGCATCTACGGGGCGGTCTTTCCCGAGGCCGAGAACGCCTTCATCGGGCGCGCCTTCGGCTGGGCGGAAGATTGGTTCACGGGAAATTACCCCGGCTATCAGGCGGTGGACGCGCGCTATCACGATCTCGAACACACGCTGCAAGGCACGCTCTGCCTGGCGCGGCTGTTGCGCGGACGGCATTTCACCGGCACGAATCCAGTGCTCACGCCGATGATGTTTGAACTCGGCCTGCTCGCCATCCTCGCCCACGATACCGGCTACTTGAAGCGCACCGACGACATGGAAGGCACGGGCGCGAAATACACGCTCTCGCACGTGCGCCGCAGCGGGGAGTTCGCCGCGAACTTTTACGCCGCGCAGGGCTACAGCGCGGGCGACATCAGCGCCGTGCAAAGCATGATTCGTTGCACGGGCGTGAACGCGGTCTTGAGCGCCATTCCCTTCGCCAGCGAGCTGGAGCGTGTCGTGGGCTACGCGCTTGGCACGGCGGATTTGCTCGGGCAGATGGCCGCGCCGGATTACGTGGAGAAGCTGCCGGTGCTTTACGCGGAGTTCGCCGAGGCCGCGCGCTTCAACGGCCCGAACACCACGAAATCCATCCAGTTCTCCAGTGCCGAAGAAATGATGCGGAAGACGCCTGCCTTCTGGGAAAAATACGTCTGGCCGAAAATCAACAGCGACTTCGGCGGGTTGCACCGCTACCTCGCCGTTCCGTTTCCCGACGGGCCGAACCACTACCTCGACTGCATCGAAGTGAACATCGTGCGACTGCGCAAGAGTGCGGCGACGCAGGCCGCACGGTGATGAGCGTGTCGGGCCGGGTTCAGCAGGGTTCAAGGCGGAATTTGCAAATGCCTCAGGCCGAGTCCTCGTAGAACGCAAAGGCCGGAGAAATTTCTCATCTTTGCGCCCTGCGAGGACTTGGCGTGATGAACATTTGCCCGCAATTTCAATGGGCGCAGGCAAAGTTTTTCACGAACACCACCAAAGCCTAAATGGATGGTTGACTCCAAAATGCGCTTTGATACTTTCCCCGCTCCTTAAATCAGGAAACTGGATGAAAACGTATTTGCCGAAAGACTATTTGGAGCAGCGCAAGTGGCACATCATTGACGCCGACGGCGTGGTGCTGGGCAAGCTCGCTGAAAAAGCGGCCGACTTGTTGCGCGGCAAACATAAACCCATCTTCACCCCCATGTGGGACGCCGGCGATTTCGTCGTCGTGATCAATGCCGAGAAGATCAAGGTCACGGGCAAGAAGGAAACCGAGAAGTTCTACATGAGCTACTCCGGTTGGCGAGGCGGCGAGAAATACGTCTCTGTCCAACAACTCCGCGCCAAGAACCCGGAAGAAATCATCCACAAGGCGGTCTGGGGCATGATTCCCAAGAACCGCCTCGGCAAGCAGCTCGTCACCAAGCTGAAAGTTTACAAAGGGCCGGAACATCCGCACGCCGCCCAGATGCCCGCTCCCCTCAAGATTAAGTAATCCACATTTTCTATGGCTACCCAGACTCAGGAATTTCTCGGCACCGGACGTCGCAAGACCGCCGTGGCGCGCGTCCGCCTCTCCGCTGGCGCGGGCAAGATCACGGTCAATGGCCGTGCCTTTGAAGTTTATTTCCCCACCGAATCTTTGCGCGGTGTGGTCAACGCCCCGATGCTCCGCACGGACACCACGACCAAGTATGACGTGGCCGTGAACGTCATCGGCGGCGGTCCCCAAGGACAGGCTGGCGCGGTGCGCCACGGCATTGCCCGCGCGCTCCTCGAAGTGGACGTGAATCTCCGTCCCGCCCTCAAAGCGGAAGGCTACCTCACCCGCGACTCTCGTATGCGCGAGCGTAAGAAATACGGCCAGCCCGGTGCGCGCCGCCGCTTCCAGTTCTCGAAGCGTTAATTCGCAAACCGATTTACAATCCCTGCTGGCGCGAGCCGGTGGGGTTTTTTCTTTTGGTCGCACAGAATTCAACGAAGCATCGAACCCTGTATCTGCCCGCAAACGTCACCGAGCAGTAGGAGGCGAAATTCAAGTTGAGCCAGAACCGGAAGCCTGAGGACATCGCCGGTGCGGTGGCGGCGTTGAGCCAGTCGGAGAATCAAACCGAGCGCGAACTTGCCGCGCCCATGAAAAGCCCATACGAACAAACGCAGCAAAGTTGAGAACCCAATGAGCATTAAAAAAATCGGCATTATCGGCGCGTCGGGATATTCGGGCGAGGAACTCGTCTATCGGATGCTCACGCATCCGCACGCGCAACTCGTGGCCGTGACCTCGCGGCAGTATGCGGGGCAGACCATCGCGCAGGTCTTCCCGAAATTTTCGCAGCACGCGCGCGCCAAGGAACTGCGCTTCAGCGATCCGAACGCGGCACAGCTGGCCACGCAGTGCGACGTGGTGTTCCTCGCACTGCCGCATGGCGTGGCGGCGGAGTTCGCCGTGCCGCTGCTCAACGCCGGCGTGCGGGTCATTGACCTGAGCGCGGACTTCCGGCTCAAGAGTGCGGAGGTGTACAAAGAATTTTACGCGCACGATCATCCCGCGCCGGAACTGCTGGCGAAGTCGGTGTATGGCCTGCCGGAAATTTACCGCGACCAGATTAAGGACGCGCTGCTCATCGCGTCGCCGGGGTGCTATCCCACGAGCATCATCGTGCCGCTCGCGCCGTTGCTCCGGGCGAAGCTGATCAAGCCCGACGGCATTATCGCCGACTCGATGAGCGGGGTGAGTGGCGCGGGGCGCAAGGCGGAATTGGATTACCTCTTCGTGGAGTGCAACGAGAGCGTGCGGCCCTACGGCGTGCCGAAACACCGGCATCTTTCCGAGATCGAGCAGGAGCTGTCGTTCGCGGCGGGCGAGCCGATCAAGATCCAGTTCACGCCGCATTTGATTCCCGTGAACCGCGGCATCCTCACCACGCTCTACACCGCGCCCGCGAAACATTTCTCCACGGCCGATGAGATGAACGCACTGGCGAAGCAGATTGAAGAAGCCTTCCGCGCCGCGTATGCGCACGAACCGTTCGTGCGCGTGCTCGAAGGCAAGTCCTTGCCCGACACCAAGAACGTGGTGGGCACGAACATGATCGAGTTCGCGTGGCGGCTCGACCCGCGCACCGGGCGACTCATCGTGATGAGCGCGGAGGACAACATCGTGAAGGGCGCGAGCGGCCAGGCGGTGCAGAGCCTGAACGTGATGTGCGGCTGGCCGGAGACCGCCGGATTGATCTAGACTGGCGCGTTGTTCCGGCCATCTGAATGATTTAAGGTGTTCAGCAATGAACTCCGGCAACATACAGGATTTTCTGCGAATTGCGGATCGAGCAGGCCACCGCTGGAAACTGTTGGGGTTGCTCAGTTGCTGGACTGCCTTCTCGCTCGGGCCAGTCAGCGCGGCAATCTATCCAAGCAACTGTGTTGATTCAGCCGGCACGACTGACCCGACGTTCTATCGTCCGTCTGAGCCGGACAGTTTCATCGGAGCCTCTTTAAGCACGGTGGAGCTTTCGAGTGGAAAGATTCTGGTCGCACTGAATGGAACTTATGTGGGCGGCTTGCCCGAGCCTATCGAGCGCAGTCTGGTGGTTCGCTTGCACGCTGATGGAAGTCCCGACCCTTCATTTAATTTCGATGACAGCAATTTAGAGCGGGTTGGAGCTGTTCAGGCTTTTGTGGTGTCAAGCAACGGACTGCTGGCCGTGGCCACCTCCGGCGTGGGAACCGAAGGTTTCTTTTACGGGCATTTCCATATCTCGCAGAGCAATGGCAGCAGCATCTTTTCAACTTACACCTCGGCCGACGGCAGCGCCCTGGTGCGCGCCCTCGCTTGGGATGGCGAGGGGCGGGTGGTGATTGGCGGCAACTACAACCCATTTCACCCGGGAATGTCCCGAGGCATCGCGCGATTGAACGGCGACGGAAGTCTTGACTCAACCTTTGTTCCACCCACCCATTTCGGCTTTGTCGTGGGGCTGGCGATGCAGGCGGATGGCAAACTGTTGGTTTTGGACGGGGGCATATTGTATCGTCTGATGCCTGATGGCTCCTCTGATACGAATTTTTTACCCGTTCAATTCGAAACTCGGTTTGAGGATCGAGATTCGCTTCCGCCGGTGTCCATCGTTTTACAGCCCGACGGCAAGATTCTCATCGCAGGGCCATTCAGCCAAGTGAACGGAATTTCGCGTCACTCTGTGGCACGCTTGAACTCCAACGGTTCGCTCGACACGGATTTCGGTCCGGGCAGCGGCGCGGTTGGGGGCCGTCCCGATATCAGTCTCGCGTTGCAACAGGACGGCAAGGTTCTCGTGGCGGGTGGTTTCACCTCATTCAATGGAACCGACCGATCCGGCGTGGTCAGGTTGCACCGCGACGGATCGATGGACACAACATTCGATGCCGAAAACAGATTTGGCTTCGTCAGATCGGTCACGGCGCTCCGCAGCGGGCGCTTGTTGGTGACTGATTACGTGGATTCCTTTGGAGGCAGTATGGCGCCCCATCGGTTGTTCGGCGACCCTGCAATCCAAATGTTCCAGCCGGCCATTCTCAGTCAAAACCACGTGGCGCTTGAATTCTTCTCCGTGCCAGGTGCGTCATACGTGCTGCAACAATCAACCGCCCTCCCCGCCTGGCAAAGTGTTTCCACGAACACGGCTTCGGCCTGCACACATCGGTTCACGAATCGCGTGAGCGGCGCCGCGATCTTTTTCCGCGTCCAACGTCAGGATTGAGTTCCATGTGAAACCCTTTGTGCTTTCACTTGCTCCAAACGGATCAAAACCATGAGCGTTCCTTGTCGACTCCGACAAGTCTGCGTCTTCTGCGGCTCCAGTCGTGGAACCAATCCCGCCCACCTTGCCGCCGCGCAAAATCTCGGACGCGAACTCGCGCAACGCGGCCTCGCGCTGGTCTATGGCGGCGGCAACATCGGACTCATGGGCGCGCTGGCGGACGCGGCGCTGTCCGCTGGAGGTCACGTCATCGGAGTCATCCCGGAGGCACTGCTCGCGAAAGAAGTGGGGCATCGTGGCCTGCCTGATCTTCGGATCGTGAAAACGATGCACGAACGCAAGGCCTTGATGGCTGAACTCAGCGACGGCTTCATCGCACTGCCCGGCGGCTTCGGGACCTTCGAGGAATTTTTTGAAGTGCTGACCTGGTCGCAACTCGGTTTGCACGCGAAG
>JAYVNY010000106.1:0-10524 GCA_043758205.1 Akkermansia sp. | reverse complement strand
GCCTGCCCAACCATCGAGCCAGAACGGTCAATGACGAGCATCACGTCGAACTGGTTGAAGCACGGCTCAACCGTGAGCGTGGCGCTGTTCGTGATGCTGCCGCAGGGGTTGCCCACGATGACGGAGTAAAGGCCGGAGTCCGTGGAGAGCAGGTTCGACAGGAGGAGCGTGCCGCCATTTTGTCCGGGAATGACCTCGCCATTCTTCAACCACGAGAACGTGATCGGTGCGGTGCCGGTGGCCGGGGCGTTGAAAGCCACGATGGAACCGACCAGGCGGATTTGGTTCGCGAGCGGCAGCGTGCTGACCGGCAGATTCACCGTGAGCGTGGCGCTGTTCGTCACCGAGTTCGTCGCGCCGGTCAGCCGCACGCGATACTGCCCGGCATCGGACATGCCGACGTTATTCAACATCAGCGTGTTGTTCGTCGCCCCAGCGAGCAGGTTCGTGCTCTTGAACCATTGATACGTGAGCGCGGTGCCCGTGGCCGCGATGCTGAACGTGGCCGTCGCACCCGCGCACACGGCCTGGTCCGCCGGCGGCGTGGTGACAACGATGGGTGCGGGACTGACGTTGAGCGTGACCGTGGCGGTGGCGCTGTTCGTGATGCCATCTGACGCGCGGTAGGTGAACGAGTCCGTACCGAAGAAGCCCGCCTCCGGCGTGTAGCTGAACGAGCCGTCGCCATTCAGCACCAGCTCACCCCGTGTGACGTTGCTCACGAGCACGGCGGAAAGTGTGTCGCCGTCCACGTCGCCGTCGTTGCCCAGCACGCCGGGCGCGTAGCGGATGTTCACAATGTCGGAGTTAAGGTTGTAAGAATTGTTGGTCGCGCGCGGTGCGTCGTTCACGGGCAGCACATTGATGGTGACGGTGGCCGGCGCCGAGTTGCTGCCGCCCGCGTCGCGAGCACGATAGGTGAAAGAGTCCGTGCCGAAGAAATTGGTGCGCGGCGTGTAGGCAAAGCCGCCGTTGTTCGTGAAGGTCAGCGTGCCGTTCGGCGGCGCGGTGACGAGCACCGCCGTCATGGTGGTGCCCTCGGGATCAAAGTCGTTGGTCAGCACGCCGCGATGATTCACGGACAGGCGCGTGTCCTCGTTGACCGAGTACACGTCGTTGGTGGCGAGCGGCGCGAGGTTCGCGGCCTGGCCGGAAACTGCCATCCACAGGCCAGCGGCGCACAGGAGAGAGACGAGACGGTTGCGGTGCATACGATTTTCTTCGATGGCCTAGCATCCCTTTTCCCCCGCCCGCCGATCAATGTTCACGGGGCAGGCACACCTACGGCGCGAACATTCGTACTTGTACGGCACGGGGTAGGGGCGGGCCTACGCAGGACTACGGCACCCTCCGTCCTGGCGATGGAGCGAAAGAAATTCACCGACGGAGCAGGGCGAAAAACCCGGGAAGATTGAGAGCCGGTCGGAAAAAGGGTGGAACGGGCTACCAGCCCGTTCCGCTGGGCAACCTGCCCAGCGGAATGAGAGTGAGCCTCCTGGCGGAGTCAGGCGTGTTTGACCGACGCCGCCCTCACTCTTCCGCCGGGCTGGTAGCCCGGCGGCACAGGCCGGTGGCCTGTGCTACCCATGCAGAATTTTCAGACAGGCTCTGAGCCAAAAAATCCGCCGCAGGTTTGCACCTGCGGCGGAGGTAACGAAGGCTGGTGGCCGGGCGGTTCGGATGTGAGTTACGGAATCACGCACGTTCCGATCTTGTCGGATAGGGCGGCGTTCACCGCGCTCACGGCAATCAGATTGAAGCGGCGACCGCTGGAACCGGGGTTGCCGGTCAGCACGACCCGCACATTTTGCGCGGTCTCACCGGGAGGGAAATACAAGTCAATGTTGGGCCGCGCGACATAATCCACGTCCTTTACCGCCGTGTCGGCGGAGGTGCCGAGGTTCACGCTCACCGACTTCTCGCTGGGGGTGGAAAGGAACACGGTGAATTGAGCATACTTTCCAAGCGCATCCTCGAAGACCAGGGCATCGCCCACCAGGACGGCGGGACCACGGTCGGTGTCCCTGACGCTGGCCGCGCCTTGCGCGTCGCCGAGCGTGGCGTTCACCGGGTTGGCGAGGTTCACGAAGAAGGTTTCGTTGCTCTCGCTCCGTGCGTTGCCCACGACCGGGACGCTGATCTTCGTCAGCAATTTTCCGGCGGGAATGACCGCGGTGCCATTGGTGCTGACATAGTCCGAGCCGGACACCGCTGTGCCGTCCATCGTGGAAAAATCCACGCTCACGGGCCGTCCGCTCTTCGCCGAGAGGCGCAGAGTGAAGGCCAGCGCGCGCACGCCGGTGTTGGCCTCGGTCGTCGCCGCATCACTGATGCTGATGGAGGGCAGCGCGTCGTCATCCAGAATCGTGCCGTGGCCGGTGCCCCGGATGATGACGGCATTGACGGAGCGCGAGAGGACCACGGTGTAGTTCTCGTCAAACTCGCTCATCGTCTCGCCGACGATGGGAATGTTCACGTGCGCGGTGTTCGTCCCAACGGGAAATTTGAGCTTGCCGCGCTTGACGGTGAAATCTTTGCGCGCGAGAGCGGAGCCTTTCAGCGCCGTGTAATTCACCGTAACCGGCAGCGTGTGCGGGCCGCGCAAGAGCACGGTGAAGACGGCGTTGCTGCGCCCCGCGTTGCCTTCCATGAGCGTCACGTCGTCAATGTAGAAGCCGGGCGCGGCCGTGGCGAGCAAGGTGCCGAGCGCCTCGGCATCCGCGAGCACGCCGTTCGTCGCCTGCGCAAGCCGGACGAAGAACGTGCGGTTGGTATAGACCGTGGACTTGCCCGCGACCTCGATGTCGAGCGTGAGATTCGTGATGCCCGGCTCGAAGACCAGCGTGCCGGAGGACGGCGTGTAATCTTCACCACCCAGTGCGCTGCCATCGGCCGTTTCGTATTGCACGGTCACGGTGCGTGCGACGGGCGCGGAAAGCGTGATTTCAAATTCCGCCGTGAAAGAACCGTCCGAGCCGGCGGGCGTGGCGACATCTGTGATGGCAATCGTGGGCGCAATAAATTCATGCACGATGATCTGGATCGTTTCCGAGTCGTTGAGCGGATTGAACGGCGCGCTGTCCGTCACGCGCACGGTCACGACGTTCGTGCTCGGTCCCTGCTCGTCCGTGGGCGTCCAGGTGAACACGCCGGTCAGCGGATCAATGCTCGCGCCCACGGGGGCGTTCTCCAGCGTGAACGTCAGAATCTGCGACGACGACTCCGCGTCCGTCGCCATGGCCTGGAAGGTGAGCAACGTCTGCGTGGTCACTTCCATGTTGCCGATGGCCGCGAGCACCGGCGCGGTATTGTCGTTCAAGACAATGACTTGGAACGTGCGCGTGGCACTGAGATTGCCAGGACCGTTGTCCGTCACGCGGATGGTGAGGCTGTTCGTGGACGGGCCTTGCGAATTGTTGGGTGTCCAGGTGAACGCGCCCGTCGTCGGGTTGATGCTCGCGCCGGACGGAGCGCCAGAGTCGAGGCTGTAGGTGAGCGTCTGCGCGGGCGAGTCCAAATCACTGCCCACAGCGGAGAAGCTGAGTTGCGTGTTCTTCACCACCGTCTTGGTGCCGATGGCGGCGAGCGACGGCGCGATGTTCGATTCGTTGACCGAGATGGTAATAGTTTCAAACGCGCTCAACGGCGGCACGCCGCTGTCGGTCACGCGCACCGTGACGTTGTAGCTGCCCGGCCCCTGCGCCTCCGTGGGCGTCCAGGTGAACACGCCGCCGCTCGTGATGCTCGCGCCGGATGGGGCGCCCGCGTCGAGATTGAAGTTCAGCGCCTGCGCGGGCAAATCACCGTCCGTCGCCGAGGCGTTGAAGTTCAGCAGCACGCCCTCGTTCACCGTCTTGTTGCCAATCGCCGCCAGCACCGGCGCGGTGGTGACTTCCAACACGCTGATGGTGATCGTTTCCGACGCGGACGACGCGGGCACGCCGTTGTCCGTGACGATGACGGTCACGAGATAGTTGCTCGGTCCCTGCTCTTCTATCGGTGTCCATGTGAAGGTGAACACGCCGTTCGTGGCAATGATGTTGGCGCCAGCGGGCGCGTTCGACAGCGAGTAAGTCAAAATCTGCGTCGGAAAATCTGCGTCCGTGGCGGTGTTGGTGAACGTGAGCAGCGCGCCTTCGTTCACCGACTTGTTGCCGATGAACGGCAGCACCGGCGCGGTGATCGTCTCGTTGACCTGCACCGTGACCGTCTGCGCCGCGCTCAGCGAGGGCGTGCCGTTGTCCGTGACGCGCACTGTGAAGCTGTAGCTGTTTGATCCCTGTTCTTCCGTGGGCGTCCAAGTGAAGTTGCCGGTCGTCGGATTGATCGTCGCGCCAGTGGGCGCGTTCAAGAGGCTGTAGGTCAGCGTATTCGTAGGAAAATCCAGGTCACTGCCCGCCGCGCCGAAGTTCAGCGTGGTCAGTTCGTTCATCGTCCGGTCGCCAATTGAAGCGAGCGTCGGCGCGGTGTTCACTTCATTGACCGTGATGCTAACAAATTTGGAATCGCTCAAAGCCGGCGAGCCATTGTCGGTCACGGTCACGGTCACGAAATAATTGCTCGGCCCCTGGGCCTCGGTCGGCGTCCACGAGAAAACGCCGGTCGTCGGGTTGATGCTCGCGCCCGAGGGTGCGTTGAACAGGCTGTAGGCCAACGCTTGGGTGGGGCTATCGAAATCGTTACCCACGGCGGTGAAGGTGAGCGGGGAACCTTCGTTCACCGTCTTGCTGCCAATCGCGTTCAACGTCGGCGCTCCATTCGCTTCGGCGACAATGATCGTGATGACCTCACTATCGGTCAATGCAGGCGATCCGTTGTCCGTGACGCGCACGGTGAAGGTGTTCGTGCTCGAACCTTGGTCCTCATTCGGCGTCCACGTGAACGCGCCGCCTGCCGTGATGCTCGCGCCCGAGGGCACTGCGCCTTCGAGCATGAAAGTCAGGCCGTTCGTCGGCAGATCAGAATCCGTGGCGGTCGCGGTGAACGAAAGCAGGCTGCCCTCGTTCGCGTTCAAATTGCCAATCGTCGTCAGCACGGGGGCGGAATTAACCTCGTTGACCGTGATCGAAAATGTCTCGGTGTCGTTGAGCGGCGCAGGCGTGCCGTTGTCCGTGACGCGGATCGTGACCGGATGCACGCCCGGCCCCTGCGCCTCCGTCGGCGTCCAGGTGAACACCCCAGTCGTGGGATGGATGCTCGCGCCCGCCGGGGCCGCATCGAGCGAGAAGGTCTGCGTCTGCGCCGACCCATCCGCGTCTGTGACCACAGGTGTGAGACTAAACAACACACCTTCGCTGATGCTCTGCGCGGCGATGGTCGCGAGGTTCGGCGCGCGGTTCGGCTGTTTGATGAAGACCGAGCCATCAATTGTAGAGCTGGCCAAAATATTGAAGTTGCCATCGATCACTTCTAGCGGAGTAGGCGAATTATCAAAGAACATGGCAGCAGTGTTTGAAGGCGCCCCGATCAGTCGAAAACGAGCCTCAAAGATTGTCGCACCTTCAGGAAGGTCAACTGTTCCGGCATTCGGATAATCCCATGACAAGGCGACATAGCCGGAACTAGCGGCGGAATTTGTGTTGAAGTTGTCGCTCGCCATATTGGGCAGTCCGAGCGTGCCGAGATTCACGAACGTCAGAAACTGCGTGTTCCAGCGGAAAGTAAATTGCAGCGCCTTCACGGAACTGAAACCGGACGTAATGATCGGCACTACGATTTCGTCGCCAGGGAAACCGCTCGTCGTCGGAGCAATGAAAGTCACGCCATTCGTCCCCGCCGAGACAGGACCCTTCTTTGGCGTGCTCTTTGGAGAACCGACCGCGCCCGCAGGCGGGGTCCATGAGTTGTTCACATCGCCCAGTTTGAGCGCCACGAAATCCTGACCGGCGGTGTCGGCCCCGACGCTGGCGTAAGTACGGTTGGTCGGCGCGCTCCACGGCACGGCGGGATTGGTGAACACGAAATCCGCCGGCACGAAACGCCACAGGCCACGCGGAAAACGATTGGTCGAACCCAACACGAGGCGGCGCACGAAGGACAAGTCGAGCGTGGTGATGCTGCTGGAACCGTCCACGTCGCCGGCCAGTCGTTTGTACGGCGTGTCGAGCGGCGCGAGGTTCAGGATGTGGCGACGCAGGATGGTAATGTCGAGCGTGCTCACGCCGTCGGCGGGCTGGCCGCTGGTCGGGGCGACCGGCTGCACGGTCACATTGTTGGCCGCGTCAAAGACAAGACTGTACGTGCCGTCCGCGACCGTGGCCGCCGTGATGTTCGTCGGGCCAACGAGTGTGGCGGTGGCCACGCGCCTGTCCGTAGTCGTGGGCGGATAATTCGTGGGCAAGAACGCGGTGCCGCTCACGGTCACAATGGCGCGGCCAAACGCCGTCTGGCTGCACTGCGAGAAATTTCCGCAACTGTCCGTGGCCCGCCAGGTCCGAGTGGCCGTGTAACTGGAGCCACAGGTTCCGTTCGTCACGGTGCTGACGATGGTGATGGTCAGGTTCGTGCCGTCGGCGATGTCCGTGGCGAACGGCGGATTGAACGTCCACACGCCAAGGCAGTTCACGTTCTTGTCCGGCGCACAGGTGATGACCGGGGCGGTGGTGTCGCGCACGGTGACGATTTGTGTGCAGGGGACCGCGTTGCTGCAGCCGTCAAAAACGCTCCACGTCCGGGTGGCGGTGTACATCAACCCGCACGGACCGAAATTCGTGCTGGTGCTGACGACAGCGACGTTCACGTTCGTGCCGATGCAACTGTCGTTGCCCGTGGGCCGGTCAAAATTCCACGGCTGGCCAAATTCAATGGTCTTGTTCGGCGCGCACGCGACAACGGGCGGCGTGGTGTCAATCGCTGTGACGGTTTGCTGGCACGTGGCGCGGTTGTTGCAAGCATCCAGAATCTCCCACGTGCGGAGGGCGGTGAAACCGCAGGTGCCGGTGTAGTTCGTGACGGTGCTGAGAATGTTGATGATCACGGGCAGGCCGCCGCAACTGTCCGCGTTCTGGGGCAGATTAAATTGCCAGGGTGTCCCGCATTCCACCACCTTGTCCGGCTGGCAGGTCACGATGAGCGTGCGGTCAATGCTGAGGATGTTGTTCGCATTCGTGACCGGCAGTTCCACCAGGTCTGTGGCGGCAAACAACGCGGTCGGATTGCTGTCAATTATCACGGGACAAGTCGCGCTGGCCGGACCGACCAACTGAAGTCGCACGCCAAAGACCATCGCTCCATCCGGCTGGTTGGTCACGCCGCTGCTTGGTTCAAACCACGCCACCGTGATGGTGCCATCGGGAAAAATGCCGAAGTCGTTCGTCGTCATGCCGGGGAGAGAGAACTGCTCGACCGCCACGAAGCGCGCCACGTTGGTCGCCCAATGGAAAGAGAACGAAAAGCTTCCGACGCCCGTGAAGTTCGTCACGCGGATCGGCACCACGACCTGCGAGTTGGTCACGGCGTTGGTCGCGCCCACGGCGAAGGTGAGGGTGGCGGCGCGCGCGGAGCCGACGGTGAGGCCGAGCAGCAGGGCGAGGGACAGGAGGAAGTTCGTGGCCTGGCGGCGCGTCTTCGGGCTTATCGTTTGCGGGTTCATAGAGTTTTGTTTGTCTGATTATTCGATCCGCAGCCGGTAGAAACGTTGCGCGGCGGCGGGCGAGGGATCGGTCAGGGTCTGCACCGCGCCGTTGCCGCCGATCGGCGGCAGCGCGATCCAGTTCGTGGAGGAAAGCGAATCTGTGTATTCGAGCAGATAGGTGCGGCCTGAGACCGTGGACACGCTCAGGCCGAACGTGCCGTGGGCGAACGCGCCCTGCTTCAGCTTCACGAGGTTCGTCTGCGGCGATGCCCCCAGGACGCTCACCACGCCGGCCACTCTCTGGAAGATGATGGGCTGCAGATTCACCGAGGCCTCGCACGCGGCGATGGCGTCGCTGAAGGCCACCGGCGAGAGGCTGCCCGGACCGCCGATCACGTCGAAGCGCAGCGCGAAGATCACCGTGCCGTCCGGGACGGTCACGCCCACGGCCTGCGGATCGTCCCACGAGAAGCTGAGCTGGCCGGTGGAAATGTAGTTCGTGCCGAAGTTGCCCCCGCCCAGTCCGGCGAGGCCGAGCTCCTCGATACGCGCGAAGCGCACCACGGCCGGGTCCCATGTCACCGTGCCTTGCGCGGTGCCGATCTGGTTGAAGTCGCTGACCGTGACGCGCACGACAACGCTGGTGCCGGTGACGTTGGAGGCGCTGCTGGCGCGGAAGGTGACGGCGGGGCCAAACTTGGAAATCGAGGCGGACTTGGCCTGGCCCACCGCGCCGAACGCGCCGGAGGCATTCACGTCACCGAGTTTGACCGCCACGAAGTCCTGGCCGGAGACGTTGGCAGCCACGCTGGGATACGTGCGGTTGGTCGGCGCGTTCCACGGCGCGAGCGGATTCGGGAAGGTGTAGTTGGCCGGCACGAAGCGCCACAGCCCGGCGGGCAGGCGGTTCGTGAGTCCGAGCACGAGACGGCGCATTAACGAGAGGTCGAGCGTCGAGACCGTGGTCGAGCCGTCCACGTCGGCGGCGAGCAGTTTGTACGGCGTATCGAAGTTCGCCAGGTTCAGGATGTGGCGGCGCACCAGCGAGATGTCGAGCGTGGTCACGCCTTCCGCCGGATCCAGCGGCGGCGGCGCGAGCGGATGGATGATGACGTTGCTCGCCGCGTCGAAGACCAGTCCGAACGTGCCGTCGGCGAGGGTCGTGGCGCTGGTATTCGTCGGCCCCATGACGGTGGCGTTCGGCACGCGCCTGTCCGTCAGGGTGGCGGGATAACTCGTCGGCACGAAGAGCGTGCCGCTGATCGTGACGAAGGCGCGTCCGCGCGCGGTCTGGGTGCGGGTCGCGCTGTTGCCGCATTGATCCTGCACGCGCCAGGTGCGGACCACGGTGAAGCCCGCACTGCAAGTGCCGTTGGTGATCGTGCTGAGAATGACCGTGGTGAGGTTTGTGCCCGAGGCATCCGTGGAGACGAGCGGATCAAAGGACCACGCGCTGAGGCAGTTCACGTTCAAGTCGGGCATCGCGCCCAGGACCGGCGGCGTGGTGTCGCGCACGGTGACGATCTGCGTGCAACTGGTCTTGTTCGTGCAGGCATCCGCGACTTCCCACACGCGCGTGGCGGTGAAAGCCGGGCCGCACGGGCCGGCGTTGGTCGTGGTGCTGACGATGGTGACGGTCACGTTCGTGCCGGCGCAATCATCCAGGCCGGTGGGCGCGTCGAAGTTCCACGCCGTGCCGAATTCAATCGTCTTGTTCCCCGCGCAGAACGCCGTCGGAGCCGTGGTGTCCACGATTCGCACGGTCTGGCTGCAGAAGCTCAGGTTGCCGCAGCCATCGGACGCCTGCCAGGTGCGCGTGGCGGTGAAGGTGTTGCCGCACTGGTTCGCACGGTTCGTGATGGTGCTGATGACCGTGATGTTCGTGACGTTGCCGAGGCAATAGTCGGTCGCGGTCGGCGCATTGAACGTCCAGGGCTGGCCGCACTCGACGATCTTGTTCGCCGCGCAGGTCATCACCGGCGGCAGCGTGTCAATGGCGGTCACGACCTGCGTGCTGGTCGTGATGTTGTTGCACGGGTCCACGAGCTGCCAGGTGCGCGTGGCGGAGTAGCCGCAGGTGCCGGTGACATTGGTCACGGTGCTGAGGACCAGCACCTGCACGTTCGTGCCGTTGCAGCCATCGGTGCCGGACGGGCGGTCGAAGCTCCACACATCCCCGCATTGCACCGTCTTGTTCGCGGCATGAATCACGACCGGCGGCGTGGTGTCCAGGACGAAGACCGACTGACTGCAAGTGGCCTTCAAGCCGCAGGAATCCGTGGCCTCCCAACTGCGCGTGGCCACGAAGGTCGCGCCGCACTGGCCGTTGGTGACGATGACGGTCGAGACGATGCGGAGCGAGATGTTCGGGCCGCCGCAATATTCCTGGTACGTCGGCGCGTCGAAGGTCAGCACGTCGGTGCATTCGATGGTCTTGTTTGGCGCGCAATTGAGAATGGGGGGCGGTGTGACCACGGTGACAATCTGGGTGGCGAGCACGCCGCTGCCGCAGGCATTGGTCGCGGCCCACACGCGGGTGGCGACGTAAGTCGGGCCGCAGCCGAAGTTCGTAAAGGTGGTGAAGACGGCCACGGTTTCGCCCGGCGTGAGACAGTTGCCAGCGTTGATCGGCGGATCAAAATTCCAGACGGCGTCGCAGTTCAAAGTTTTGTTGGACGCGAGCAGGAAGGGCGCTCCGTCCTGCGTGACCGTGTGCGACAGACCAGCCAGGCGAATGACCGACGTGCGCGGCGTGGCGAAGGGATTTAGCGCGACCGCGTAGCTCACGATGGAAGTGCCGGTGATGTTCGTGGGCCCGAGGATGGTGATCCAACTGTTCGTGCGGTTCACGTTCCAGGTGCAGAGCGTGGGCGACGTGACGAAGACGGAACCCGTCGCCGCCAGGAAGCCGTGCGCCCGGCTGGTGGGCGTGATGGTGTAGCTGCACACCA
>JAYVNY010000105.1:0-4286 GCA_043758205.1 Akkermansia sp. | reverse complement strand
CCTCGGGTTCTCGATGCCGAAGACGCTGTAGTAGTCGCGAAACTTGAACTCCCCGCCCCGCAGTTCACCGGAGATGGTGATCCACGCATTGGGGATGCCGAAGGCGTCCGCCGCGATCAAACCATGCAGGCTCGATGAGAGGACGAAGCGGCACGCGGCGAGTTCGGTCAGGAATTCCTGCGTGTCGGACAGAATGTCCAGTAAGCGCACGCCCGGCACCCGCGTCCGCAACGTCTCGACGCCCGGATGCTCGCGGTCAATGTGATGCGGCACCAGGCCGATGTCCCAGCGCTTGGGCACTTCAGCGAAACCCGGCAGCAACCGCGCCGCCAGCAACCCCGGATCGCCGAGCGCGTGCGGCCCGGTGAGGCCGATCAATTGTGCGGTGAGTTTGCCGCGCACCGCGTGGTAACGATGTTTGGCGCGCACGGGTCGGTCCCCGTACATCAAGCCCGAGCCCCAGACCTGCACGCGCTTGTTCCACCAATGCGTGGGGACGCGTTGCAGCACGCTGCCGACGGCGACCAGGTCCGCGCGGCGGGCCTCGGCGAATTCCACTGGGCGACCGGAAAGCAGCCGCACCAAGTCCGGCGAAATCCAATCGCCGAAATTTTTCCGCCCCCCCACCAGCCGGTCGCACCAGTAAAGTTTGATGGGCTTCATGATTTTGATCGATTTTCAACTCCGGCCCGCCGCTCGTCCACCAAAGTTCACGCGCGCCATACTGGATGACAGGCCTGGAGTTTGCGCAAGCATGGCTCCGCAGGAAAGCCTTGAGGCTTCCGCCCGTCAGCGCCGAAGCCAAAATGAGATGGTCATTCGCGCGGCGTCGCTAAAAACTCGTCCCCACATGGTCGCCATCGAACCGCTCAAACTCTACTGGTCCAGCAGCAAGGCCAACTTCGGCGATTGGCTCTCTCCCGCGATTTGCGGCGCGGTCTCGGGCCGGCCCATCGAATACGTCGAGCCGAACGGCTGCGACCTCGTCGCCATCGGGAGCATCCTGCATCGCGTGAAACACGGCTGGTGGACGCGACCCGTGCATGTGTGGGGCAGCGGCTTCATCGAAGCGGTCACGCCGCGTCGGGGGAAACATTTCTACCACGCGGTGCGTGGTCACAAAACCGCCGCGCTGCTCCAGGGCGCGGACGTTCAAGCTCTGGGCGACCCTGCCCTGTTGTGTGATTTGCTGGTGCCGGATCACCAATCCATTCCCAAGCAATACGCGCTCGGCATCATCCCGCACTATCAGGACCAAGGCCATCCGGCGGTGACGGCCTGCGCCGCGCAGCATCCCGGCGCGAAAGTTTTGGACGTGTTCACGAAGCTGCCCGAGTTGCTGCGCGCGATCGCGGCGTGTGAAGTGATCGTGTCGTCGAGCTTGCACGGACTGATCGTGGCCGACGCCTTTGGGATTCCCAACGCTTGGATGCACGTCTCCGGCGAACTGCGCGGCGGCGACTTCAAATTCCACGATTACTACAGCGTCTTTGGCGTTACCACACCGCACGCGTTGAACCTTAACGAAGGATTATCCGCCGCCGCGCGGGCGGAAATTCCGCGCCGCTACGAACGGCCCGGCCTGGCGGAAATCAAACGCGGTCTGCTCGCCAGCTTTCCCTTCCCCCAGCGCGCTTGAAACTTTTGGGCGACACCCCATCCGAACGTGGCAGCCGTGCCGTCCCAT
This sequence comes from Akkermansia sp., assembly GCA_043758205.1. Lineage (GTDB taxonomy): Bacteria > Verrucomicrobiota > Verrucomicrobiia > Limisphaerales > SIBH01 > JANNGC01. The sequence goes on along the minus strand of JAYVNY010000105.1, from coordinate 2,599 downwards.
CTCTTCCGGTGCAGGCGTCGATCAATGCCGGAAATGCCGCGTGCCGGTGAAGACCATCGCCACACCGCGCGCGTCCGCCGCCGCGATCACTTCCGCGTCGCGCAGGGAGCCGCCGGGCTGGATGGCGGCGGTCGCGCCCGCTTCGGCGGCGGCGATCAAACCATCCGCAAACGGGAAGAACGCGTCGCTGCACACCACGGAATTTTGCAGCGGCAGCTTCGCCTCGCCAGCCTTCCAAACGGCGATGCGACTCGAGTCCACGCGGCTCATCTGGCCGGCACCAATGCCGAGCGTGCGCCCCGCGCCGCAATACACGATGGCGTTCGACTTCACATGCTTCACGATGCGCCAGCCGAAGAGCATGGCCTGCAACTCTGCATCCGTGGGCTGGCGTTGCGTCACCACTTTCAAGTCCGCAGCGGTCGTCACTTTCAAATCGCGGTCTTGCATCAGGAAGGAATCCGCGCCCACGCCGCGAATGTCGCGGAGCTTTGACTCGCGCATCGGCTTCAGCACTTTCAGCAGCCGCAGGTTCTTCTTCTTTTGCAGAATGGCCAGCGCGTCCGGCGCGAAGTCCGGCGCGATGATCACTTCGCTGAAAATTTCCGCGATGGCCTCCGCACACGCCGCGTCGAGCGTGCGGTTCACGGTGATGATGCCGCCGAAGGGCGCCTGTTTGTCCGTGGCGAACGCCTTGTCCCACGCCGCGCGCAGGCTCTCACCCTGGCCGACGCCGCAGGGATTCGTGTGCTTGAGAATGGCCAGCGTGGGGGCGTCGCCGGTGAATTCCTCGATCAAGTTCTCCGCCGCCGTGAGGTCGAGAATGTTGTTGTAGGAAAGTTCCTTGCCGTGGAGTTGCTGGAAGTATTCCGCGAAGTGCCCGCAGAGCACCGCCGTCTGGTGCGGGTTCTCGCCGTAGCGCAGCGTCTGCGCCACGCCGGTGTTGATGTAGAGCCGCGTCGACGCCGTGACGGGGGATTCCTCTCGCGCGAATTCCTCGTTCAAGTGCATGGCAATGGCCGCGTCGTAGGCCGACGTGCGCGCGAAAACTTTCGCCGCCAGTTTGCGCCTCGTGCCGAGCGTGGTGGCCCCGGAGGCTCGTATCTGCTCGGCGACCGGCGCGTAGTCGGCGGGGTCCACGATGACTGTCACGCTCTCGTGATTCTTCGCCGCGCTGCGCAACATCGAGGGGCCGCCGATGTCAATGTTCTCAATCGCGTCGTGCAGGGCCACGTTCGGCTTCGCGACCGTGGCTTCAAACGGATAAAGATTCACCACCACCAGATCGATGGGCGCGATGTTGTGCTCGGCGGCGGCGGCTTCGTGCGCGGCATTGCCACGGATGAAAAGAAGCCCGCCGTGAATTTTCGGATGCAGCGTCTTCACCCGCCCGTCCATCATTTCGGGAAAGCCGGTGTGCGCGCTGATGTCCTGCACCGGCAGCCCGGCGTCGCGAATGGCCTTGGCCGTGCCGCCGGTGGAGATGAGTTCCACGCCGGAGGCCACGAGCACGCGGGCGAATTCGATGAGACCGGTTTTTTCCGAGACGGAAAGGAGCGCGCGTTGAATTTTTGCCATAAAGCGGCGCACAAATTCCCAGAAGCGTTTTGCGAGGCAAGCGGGAAACGTGCGAATCGTGCAAAGAGGCGTGCGATGCAGAACGGGCCGGAGAAAAGCGCCGCTGCGGAGGGCGGATAGTAGCGAGAGGTGTCGGGCGCATCTTGTAGGTACCACCGAAGATTAACTCGTGGATTGGCGTGGGGAAAAGCGACGCTAAAGCGACCGCACTCCAAACGCTGCCGCGTGGGGTTCAACGCCCGGTGCCGCGCGCAGCGTTTGGAGTGCGGTCGCTTTAGCGCCGCTTTCGACACGGTGGTACCTGTCAGATGCACCCAGAGGTGTCAGACTGAAATTTCTGCGCTTGCCATCGCGGGTGCCGTCTGGCGAAATGTCGCTCCGCTTTTCAGTGCGCGGTTAGCTCAGTGGTAGAGCATTACCTTGACACGGTAGGGGTCGGAGGTTCGAAACCTCCACCGCGCACCATTTTTTCCCGCTCGTGTGGCTTCACGGCCTATTTGTTCGGAACGTTAAATCCTGTTAAAGGTTGATAAAAGGCAAGAAAGACGGGGCTTCGAGCGTGTTTTTAGACGGTAAGTCATGTTCGGAATTCCCGGACACATTGCCAAAGCCTACCCCGGAAGCGGCCATGAAAAAAGGCCAATGATTTGCCATCAAACGCCCATTCTTGGCAAAGTGTCTCCGAATTCCGAACAAATGCAGACCCCCGGAAGTCGGAAGCGGAAAAGTGGACACAGGACACTTTTGGCGGGCTTGGGCGCAGTGCTGGGCATCGGCCTTGCAACAGGCGTGCAGAAGGTTTTCCCGGTTCCTTCAGCGCCCGGTTGGGGTTCAGGCCATGCCTAATTTGGTCTGAAGGAACGATGTTTGAAATTCAGTGAGTTTGGCACCGAGCCGGTCGCGCATTTCATCCAATTCCTTTTTGGAAGGCCCAAGCACCAAACACTCCCGGTTATCCGACTCGGCAATGATGCGCCGCGCAAGCAAGAGGCGCGTGATGATTCGGCGTTCCTCCACGGGC
>JAYVNY010000104.1:0-10027 GCA_043758205.1 Akkermansia sp. | reverse complement strand
CAAAAAGTGAAGGCAGGCACCAGCTCGCGTATCAGCCTCGGCGCGCGCGGAGCGACGCGCCCCACCTTTTTCGTCTCGGAGAAATTGGCCTGCCCCGTTCTGGTTCAACAAGCGGTTCTTCATGGTCCCGTCACTTCGCCCACGCGTTCGCCCGGCTCGGCGAACTTCACCGTCTGCCCCGTGCGCAGATTGCCCGGCTCCAGCACCACGACATCTTTCGCCTTCAAGCCCGAGGTGATTTCCACCCAGCCCGCCGCGCGGCGTCCCGTGTTCACGGTGCGCTCGCGGGCTTTGCCCTCTTCGACCGCAATGACTTTTTCGAGGCCGGCGAAAACAATCAGCGCGTTCGTCGGCACGCATAACGCCGACTCATTTTCTTTCACCACGACTTGAGCGCGCACGAACAGGCCGGGGCGCAAACCGTTCTGCGCCGGGACATCCGACTCGATCATCAACATGCGGTTCTGTTCCGTGAGGGCCGGGCTGACGCGCGCGACGGTGCCGCGAAAAATGTTTGTGTTGCCCTCGACCGTGAGCCGCACGCGCTGGCTCGCCTGCACCCAGCCCGACTCGCGCTCCGGCACTTCCAGCCGCAGTCGCAACGGATCAAGCCGCACCAGCGAGGCGACGGGCGTGCCGAGTTGCAGATGTTCGCCGGGACTGGCGATGCGCTTCTGAATGGCTCCGTCGAAGGGAGCGAGAATGGAGGTGTCGAGCAGTTGTTGCTGCGCGACATCCAAGTCCGCGCGACGCTGGGCCAGCACGGCGAGCCGCGTGCGCGCTTCCTCCACGGCGCTCTCGTAGCGCGTCGCCGCCACGGCGTGCGCGGTCTCCACGGTGTCCACTTCGGATTTGGAACTGATGCCCTCGCCGGACAGTCGCTGCACGCGTTCGCGATTTTTCACCGCCTCGTGCAACACGGCCTGCGCCTGCTTGACCGTGGCGATGGTCTCGACGGAAGTGTTTTCCTCGTGGCCTTCGAACGACAATCCGACCGCCGCGCGCGACTCGGCCACGGCGGCTTTCGCCTGTTGAACCCTCAACTCGTAATCCCGCCGCTCGACCTGTGCGATCAAATCGCCGCGCTGCACCACGCTGCCCAAGTCCACGGCAATTTTCTCCAGACGGCCCGGAACCTTGACGCTCAAGGTCGCCTCCTCCTGTGCCGCGAGCGTGCCGGAGACGGTGAGGAATTTCTCCATGGGCCGCAGAGTGGCGGCGGCAACTTTCACGGTGCGCGCCTCCTCGGCGGACGGCTTGCGTGCCTCCTTCCGGGTGTCACGGCAGGAAATCATTCCGCAAGCGAGGGCGCCGGCGCAAAGCAGGCGCGGCGCGCGCTTCAGAAGCGTTGGAAAAATCATTCGACGCACGAGGTTAAACAGCATGAACCGTTTTTGGAAGCCGCGCGCGAGATTTCTATTCAGGCCGCGACGGGCGGGCCAGTTGCGTTACTTCCGCCGGGCGGCGAGACCGCGCACCAGGTTGCCAGCCAGCGCAGGACCTTCATAGACGAGGCCGCTGTAAACCTGCACGAGCGACGCGCCGGCCTCGAGTTTTTCCCAGGCGTCGTCCGCATTGAAAATGCCGCCGACGCCGATGATGGGCAGCGCGCCGCGCGTCTGGCGATGGATGTGCCGGATGATTTCCGTGCTGCGGGCGCGCAAAGGACGTCCGCTCAGGCCGCCGGTCTCGGCGTAAGCGCGGCGCGAGTTTTCGTCCGTCGTTTCCGGGCGCGCGACGGTGGTGTTGGTGGCGACGATGCCGGAGAGTTTTCGTTGCGTGATGAGTTCGAGGATTTCATCGAGCGCTTCGAAGGACAAATCGGGCGCAACTTTCACGAGCAGCGGTTTGGGTTCCGCGGCATTGAGCTGCTGAAGCGCGGCGAGAATTTCCTCGAGCGCCGCCTTGTCCTGGAGTGCGCGCAGGTTCGGCGTGTTTGGCGAGCTGACGTTCACCACAAAGAAATCGGCGAGGGGCCGCAGGAGGCGGAAGGAGTTGGCGTAGTCCTCGGCGGCATTTTCGTTCGGCGTGATTTTCGATTTGCCGAGGTTGATGCCCACGGGATGGTTCGGCCATCGGCCGGAATCGCGCCACTCGCGGAGCTTCGCGGCCATCGCCTCCGCGCCGGGATTGTTGAAGCCCATGCGGTTGACCAGCGCCTCGTCGCGCACGGCGCGGAACATGCGCGGGGCGGGGTTGCCGGGCTGGGCGTGCCACGTCACGCCGCCGAGTTCCGTAAAGCCGAAGCCGAGCGCGGCCCACGCGGGCAGGGCGGCGGCGTGCTTGTCCAGGCCGGCGGCGAGTCCGACGGGGTTCGGGAATTTCAAGCCGAAGACTTCCACCGGCAAAGGCGGCGCGGAATAAAACGAGGAGAGCAGCGAGCACAGGGCAGGGGAGCGGCTGCACTTTCCGAGCGCGGCGAGGGTGCGGTTGTGAATGCGCTCCGAGTCCTGCGTGAAAAGCGCGGGGCGGATCAGACGGCGGTAAAACCAGCTCATGTTGCGGCGGGATGTTTGGCCAGACGCGGGAGTGAATCCAGAAAATCCATGCGTCGTGGCCAGCCCAAGCTCGTCCAGTGAGGCGCGAGGAGAAGGCAGACGGGAAACCAGAGCCTCAGAGAACGCGGTGAGCAGCAGGAAACGCCCGTGCTTGGTTTTTCTCTGCGTTCTTTGCGTTCTTTCGCGGCTCATTTCCAGACTGTGGAAGGTGGAAGAGCATTAGAAAACGCGCGAACGTTGCCGTCCGCGCGTGGAAGTCGAGGGCGTTAAATCAGGGTAGATAGTGAATGGCGAAGGAGCCGTTCACGGTCGCTGACAATCCGCTATCATTATCGCCATTGCCCGAAAAGCTGAAGGTGCCATAGACAAATTTGGTCGCGCTGTCGAACGTTAGCGTGACCGTTCCACTGTCCGCCGAGTAAGTTTCGCTCAACACGAGAATGCGGCCCTGCGTGTGGTCGAAGGAGTAGTAAATCAGCTCTGAGTCCGTGGAGAGGTTGTAAGTATGCGTTCCGTTTACCGGGACGTTCAGGAGAATTCCAATGGTCGTGGTCTTTACGTCCAAGTTCTCACTCGTGCTGCCCGAAGTCTTAACTTCAACAGATTGAATGTTTAAGAGATGCGTGTTCGTCACGTAAGCCGCGTTCACCGACTGGATGACTGGTTTGTAGGTGAAGGTCCCCTGACCGCTGGCCGTGATCGTGGCCGTGAAGTTGTTCGGCGGGGCCGGAGCGGCCTCGGCCTTGATTACGGCCTTCTCCGCGCCGATCTCGCCCTTGGCGGAGGCGGAGAGGAACTTGAGCACGAGGAGGAAGTTGGCGTTAGTGTCCGCGTTGTTGACGGCGGCCTCGAACTTCGCCAGCGCCTTGCGCGCGGCTTCGTTGGCCCTGCCGGGGAACGAGGCATCCACGCGAACTTCGAGGGCGTCGAGGATGTTGTGGAAGATGCTCACATAGATGTCCGCCGTGCCCTGGATGAGGGGGTTGAACTCGTTTGAGAGCGAGGAGCGCCCGAGGGACTTGTTCAACACGCCGAGGCTCTTGGCTCCGGCGACGTGGTTGGTTTTGGTCTTGGCGATGAGCTTCTGGGCGCCGAGCAGGACTTTGAGCAGCTTCTTGTTGGCGACGACGTTGTTGGTCGCGGCAAGCTCGTTGGTGACGGTGGTGAGTTGGCTGAACACCTCGTTGCTGATGGAGCCGAGATAAGGCGGGTCAATGGCGATGGCCTGCGCACGCGGCAGGAAGACGGCGAGGGACAGGGCAAGGACGCACAGTAATTTCCTCATGATTTATATTTTCAGTTCAAACGGTCAGGCGGATTTGTAAGCGAAGCGGCGGAGGTTTGGCAATCCGACAAGTGACTCGGGTGTGATTAGAATTAGCGGTCACCCGGCTTGGGTCAGGCTGGAAGACCGCCCCACACGCGCTGCCTGCCAGTTCCAATCGCACTCGTTTCCTGCTGCGCGCTTGCCCGTCCATTTCCCGTTCAGTAGCTTGCGCGCGCTATGGATGAAACTGTCACGCCGCCCACGCCCGCTCCCGCGCCGGCCCCCGCGTCCACACCGCCGCTTCCGCCGCCGCCGTTGCGTGCCGCGCCGCCGCGTTTTCAACAGCCGTCTTACGCGCCGCCCGCACCGCGCGGTGGCCGTGGCTGGAAAGTTCTCGCCCTCATCCTCTGCGTGCTGCTCGTGCTCGTGCTCATCTTTAATCCTTTCGCCATGCTCTCCGAGATCGCGGGCGGCGGCAGCGTGTTGCACGGCCACGCGGGAGGGCCGCAGTTACAGGCGCATTGGATCGAGGACAACGGCAGCGCCAACCGCATCGTGGTCGTGCCTGTCGAGGGCGTCATCACTTCGTCGAGCATGGGGCGCGGCGGGCCGACGATGGTGGACATCATCCAAGAGCAGTTGCGGCACGCGGCGGAGGACAAGCGTGTGAAGGCCGTCGTCCTCAAGGTGAATTCTCCCGGCGGCGAAGTGCTCGCGAGCGACGACATCTACAATCTGATCGTGAAATTTCAGCGCGACACCCGCAAGCCCGTCGTCGCCTCGATGGGCAGCCTCGCGGCCTCGGGCGGCTACTACGTCAGCGCGCCCTGCCAGTGGATTGTCGCGAACGAGCTGACCATCACCGGCAGTATCGGCGTGATCATGCACGGCTACAATTTTCGTGGCCTGATGGACAAGGTGGGCGTGCGGCCTGAGGTCTTCAAAAGCGGCAAGTTCAAGGACATGCTCAGTCCCGACAAACGCGAGGAGGACATTTCGCAGGAGGAGCGCGACATGATCCAGTCCATGATCAACGAGACCTTCGACAAGTTTAAGAGCATCGTCGCCGAGGGCCGTGGCAACGCGTTGAAGAAGAACAGCGCCGACGCGGACAAGGGCCGCGCGCTCTCCGACAACTGGGTGCAATACGCCGACGGTCGCATCCTCTCCGGCAAGGAGGCGCTCAAGCAGGGCTTCGTGGATGAGGTCGGAAATTTTGAGGCCGCAGTGGAGCGCGCGCAGAAGCTCGCGAAGATCAGCGACGCTAATTTGCTACAGTACCAGCCCGTGTTCGGACTTGGCGACCTCCTCGGCCTCTTGGGAAAAAGCGAGGTCCAGACGCTGAAGATCGATCTGGGCCTCGACCTGCCGAAACTTCAACTGGGCCGCCTCTACTTCCTATGTCCACTCGCTCTGCCGCGCTGAAAAACGTCACCGTCATCCAGCACCCGCTCGTCCAGCACAACCTCACGCGGTTGCGCAACGCGAAGACCGGTTCGGAAGATTTCCGGCGGGGCATCGCGGAGGTCGCGGCGCTGATGGTCTATGAGGCCACGCGCACGTTCCCGACGAAGCAGGTGCGCGTGCAGACGCCGCTGGCAAAAGCCGACGGACTCGAACTTGTGCGCGAGGTGATTCTTGTTCCGGTGCTGCGCTCGGGACTCGGGATGCTGCCGTCCATTCTTCAACTCATTCCGCACGCGCGCGTCGGCTTCATCGGCATGAAGCGGCAGGAGGAAACCTTGGAGGCCGTGGCGTATCACAAGAGCCTGCCTGCGGATTTGCGGAAGTTTGAAATCATCCTTATTGACCCGATGCTCGCGACCGGCGGCAGCCTGCTCGCGGCGATGGAACTGTTGTTCGAGCGCCACGCCGAGCATGTGCGGATTGTGAATCTCGTCGCCTCGCCGGAGGGCATCGCCGCGATTCGCGCGCGGCATCCGAAGGTTCCCATCTTCACCGCCGCGATTGATCAGAAGCTGAACTCGCACGGCTACATCGTGCCGGGGCTGGGCGATGCGGGGGAGAGGTTGTTTGGGGTTTGAACGGGGATGTTAGGCCGCTGCACACATGATTCCAGTTCTCCAAATAGTCGTCACTGCTTTTGAGGCTGTCGGAGAAGCATTTGGACGGAGAAAGCCGAAGACGCGAGAAGAGATGGAGCGACAGCGCATTCAGAGTCGCAACGAGCGAGCCATGAAGTTTTTCGTCGTGTTCGCCCTCGTATTGTGTGTCGTGCTGATTGTTATGATGGCTCTGAGATGAAAACGACATGGTCTCACGTCACGGCCAACCTGAGACGTGCTTTGTAGTCGGCAACGCTGCGGCTGGGCTGCACCACAGCCGCGCTCCGTGAAGAGGACTACGCCGCCAGCGGCTGGGCGCGGAATTGCTCGGTGAGCTCGGCGAAAGGCTTCTGCGCCTCCAGCCAGCGCGCGTCCTGCGCGATCTCGTGCATGGAGGCCTGGGTGTGATTGCAAATCAGATACAGTTCCTCGCCCACGCACACGAACGCCTCGAAGGCCGTGCCGACTTCATGCCGCGAAAAATCAAAATGTCCCGGCTCGTGTTTGGTGTGCAGGACTTGCGTGCGCAGGCTGCCGAGATCATTCACGAAATTCTTCTGGAAGTGTTCCCTGCGCGGGCCTTCGTAGGAGACAATGCGTTCCTGGCCGCTCTGGAGCGAGATGATGGCCCACTCGTCGAACACGGTCTTGCCGTAACGCGCGTTCATGCTGGCCGCGCAGCGTTTCACCGATTCGAGCGATTGCGAAAGTGTCATAAAAAGTTATCTGGATTAGCGGCAGGCGACTTGCGGACTTGAATGACGAATGACGAATTGGTGGAACGTCATTCGTCATTCGTCATTTCGCCAGACCCTTCCACACAAACACCGCGTAGGCGGCGATGAGCAGCGCGCCCACGAAGCGCGGCAGTCGGCCCAGGATCGCCAGGAAAAGAAAATGCACCGCCACCGCGCCCAGCAGGATGCACACGCCGAGTTGGAAAAAGTCCGGCGTCCGGATCGGGCGGTAGAGCGCGAAGACGCCGAGGCAGAGCGGCAGGCAGATGTGGCCGTCGCCGATTTGCGAGCTGTAAACGATCTCGGCGCGGCGCGTGGCCGCGTAGTAGAGCGCGAGCAGCGCGTTCGGCAGGACCATCAGCCAGCCACTCAACCAGCCGAGATTCTTCGCGCTGATGAATCCGGTGCGCAGCCCCTGCAACCAAGTCACGAGAAAATCCGTGCTGACATACACGGCGTAGGCTCCGACCAGGAGCAGCGCGACGTTGACGACAAACATGAAGCCGAAGGGATTTTGCTGCGGCCCGTTCTTCTTCAACACCTCGAAGACGTGGACGATCTGCCAGAAGAGAAACAGGCCCACGAGCACGAGTCCGTCGCTGTGGTCGAGCTGGCCGTCGCGGCCCAGCACCCACGTCACGCCGGTGAAGAAACCGGCGGCGATGAGCGTGAGCAGCAGCGAGAGGCGGTTGACCCGTTGCTGGTCTTCGCCGCCGGATTTTTTCTTCGCGGACTTGCCGGATTTTTTGGACGTGAGTGACAGGCCCCAGATGAGCGCGGGCAGTCCGATGAGCAGCGTGAGGTTCGTGACGTTGTTGACGAGGCTGTTGATCATCACCTCGCGGCTGTCGCCGCCCGTGCGCCCGAGCACGAAGGCGAAGACGAGGTTGCCCAGCCCCGAGCAGTACGGCATGACCAGCGTGCCGAGGACGGTGCCTTCCAAGCCCGCGTCGGCCAGCGATTCCAGCCGCCAGATCATGAGGAACGAGGCCGCGAGAAAAATGGCCACGCACACCCACGGGGCGGACGGGCCGAAACTTTGTATCCAGCGAATGACGATGTCGTTCAACGGCGCGGAGTGAAGGGAAAAAAAGTAAGCAGTGAAACAGTAATCAGTGAAGAGCAGGAGCGCGAGCGTCCCGCCCGCCGGCATGGAAACAAACGCCGATCCGACCAGACGGCGTGGGGCGGACGGAAAGCTTCCGCACCATCCGGCGGGCGAGACGCCCGCGCTCCCTCGCTTCGATGATGGCGGCGCTCTGCCGAGGCGCCGCTACGGGGAGGTTATTTGGCTGTCATGCGGCGGGTGATGTATTCGCGGACTTGGGGGATTTTCGTGGCCTTGAGGAGCTTGGCGGCGGTGGCCACGTCCTGACCGGCGAGCGGCTCGGCGGCAAACCAATACATGAGCGGGAGGTTGTGATCCTTGGCGTCCTCGGCGTGGCCGAGCAGGGCTTCGAGAATCTCGCCGCGCTGCGCGACCGGCAACCGCTGCAACGCGGACGCGAGATAAAGGCGCACGACGGGCGACTGGTCTTCACGCGCCATGCGGGCGAATTCTTTGAGTAACGCGGCGGAAGGTTTTTTGTCTTCGCAGGCGAGTTGAATAGCCCAGGCGCGGATGAATTCGTTTTCGTTCAGCAATGGGATGACCAATGAGTCAACTGTCTTCTTAAATCGGCCAGTGACATGTGAAAGCCAAACGAAGCGAAGGTGCTTGAGGGATACGGAATTTCCTTTGCGAGGAAGCCCGTTCCAGACGGCCATTTGTGCATCGCTGCTAAGTTCACGTGCCGCCGAACGTTCCTGTAGGATTCGTTGCGCGTGCCGCGCGTGCCACGCGTTCTTGCTCGCCAGCAGCTTCACCAGTTCCGCATCACTCAGCTTCTGCAAATCCACCTTCTCCGCCTTCTTGTTCCCATAACTAATCTTGTAGATGCGCCCGTTGCTCCGGTCGTGCGACTCGATGGTGTTCAGGTGGCATTGGTTCTTGTCATACCAATCGATCATGTAGATGGAGCCGTCCGGGCCGGCGCGCAGGTCCACCACTTGCGACCAGAGGTCGTTAAACTTCAGGAAGTCCGCGCCGTGCTGGCCCACGAAGCCGCTGCCTTTGCGCACGGGCACGTCCATGTTGATGCGCGCGCCGTGGATGTTGTTCATGAACATCTTGCCGCGATATTCCGCCGGGAAGCTGTCGCCCTGATAAATCAACATGCCCGCGTGCGCGTGTCCGCCGCCGAGGTCGTCGCTCGCGAGGCGATCCTTGTCGGTCCATTGACCGCCGCGGAAGTGCGCGTGGTCGGCAATGGTCTTGATGTCGTCGTAGATGAACGGGTTCAACGTCTTGTCGCTCTTGCCCTCCTTCTTCGCGGCGAAGCGCGCCGTCTCGTCCGGCCCGACGGCGTAGTGCACGCCGCCCTGCCGCTGATAACGCCCGCCCTGCACCATGTGAAAGAGATGCGGAATCACGCACGCCTCTTCGATGAGCTGGCCGTTTTCGTCGAAGTCAAAGCCCCAGGAATTACTCGTGCCCTCGGCGAACACTTCGAACTGATGTTTGGTGGGATGATAGCGCCATATTGCTGCATCAACCCATTGGCGCTGCTCTTTCGGCGTGCCGGGCTTGCCGACATTCGAAGGACAGAAAACGCCGTGCGTGCCGTAGAGCCAGCCGTCCGGTCCCCAATGAAACGTGTTGAGCGTCTCGTGCGTGTCGCGCGCGTAGTCCCAGCCATCGAGAAGAATCTGCGGGTCGCCCGCGGGCTGCGGATTGTCCCAATCCTTCACCGGCACAAACATCAGGTAAGGTGCCGCGCCAATCCACACGCCGCCAAAGCCGACTTCGATTCCGCTGACGAGATTGAGCTTGTCTAGGAACACGGTGCGCTTGTCGTGCTGGCCATCGCCATCGGTGTCTTCAAGAACGACGATGCGGTCCACGCTGCCGAAGATGTCCTTTAACTGTTCGGGCGTGGGCGTGGCGCTGGCGTTTGTGGAAATCTTCGGCGGCGTGCCCACGCGCTTGGGATACGTGTAGCCCTCCGCGATCCAGAGCCGCCCGCGATCATCGAGGGTAAAGGCGATTGGCTGCTTCACGTCCGGCTCGGCGGCGAAGAGCGTGGCCTTGAAGCCGGGCGGCAAGGTCATGGCCTTCACCGCATCCGCGCCTGAAAGCGGGGCGGGCTTGGCGTCAGCCTTTGATTCCGCGGCGGACAAGGATGTGGCGAGTCCGAGGACAAGCGGCAGGAGCAGTTTGAGTTTCATGGTCGCATTCATGGACGTTGTGAAGGCGGCTTTATGGCAAAGAAGTTTTCCGCAAGCCAGACGGTAATTTCCCGGAGACGACTGCGCGGCGTGCGTCATCTTGACTTGCCTGCGGGCAACGCCGATATACCTCCCGTCACTGCTGCCGTATTATGATTTGTTGTGTTTGCAAAGAGAAGGAAGCGACCGTTC
>JAYVNY010000103.1:0-26684 GCA_043758205.1 Akkermansia sp. | reverse complement strand
CAACCCGACCAACGCCGCCAGCCTGCTGAAGATCGTCCTCACCGCGACCAACGCCAACGTGTTCAGCTTCGTCGCGCAGACCAATCTGAGTTACGCCGTACAATGGCGCACCAACCTGACCGCGCCGAATTGGACGAATCTCACTGGCATCTTTGCCAGCCCGCAGGTGCGGACCATCGCCGTGGACAGCGCCATCGCCCCGCCGGGAGTGGAACGCTACTTCCGCGTCGTCACGCCGCTCGTGCCGTAGTGGCGGCCTGCTGTTGGAATCACCGCGCCGGTCTGGGTCTCAGACCGGCGCGTTTTTGTTGCCGCCTGTGGCGTCAGCCATCCTGGCTGACGGTGAGCGACGGCTTTTTTTCTGCGGCCTCTCCGGGTTGGACATTTTTCCGGGCGGCTGGAAGCCGGCCATTACTGGTAGGCCAAATGCGTGCCGGGTCGGAGACCGGCGCTCCACGGGCTACGCCTTCGCCACCAACTGGCGCAGCACATACGGCAGGATGCCGCCGTGCTGATAGTAGTCGATCTCGATGGGGGTATCGATGCGGCAGATTACGGGGACGAAATCGCCGGAGCCATCTTGGCGTGTGATCTTCAACTCGAGTTCCTGCTGCGGTTTCACGGCGGGGCTGAGGCCGATGACGTCGTAGGTCTCGGTGCCGTCGAGACGCAAAGTCTGTGCAGTGGTGCCTTCCTTGAATTGCAGCGGCAGCACGCCCATGCCCACGAGGTTGCTGCGGTGGATGCGCTCGAAGCTCTGCGCAACGACGGCTTTCACGCCGAGGAGGTTCGTGCCTTTCGCGGCCCAGTCGCGGCTGGAGCCGGTGCCGTATTCCTGTCCGGCGATGACGATGAGCGGCGTGCCCAAAGCTTGAAACGCCATGGACGCGTCGTAGATGGAAGTCGTCTTGCCATCCGGGCCGAAAGTGTTGCCGCCTTCCTGACCGCCGAGCATGAGGTTCTTGATGCGGACATTCGCGAAGGTGCCGCGCGTCATGATGCGGTCGTTGCCGCGGCGCGAGCCGTAGCTGTTGAAGTCGGCGAACTCGACGCCGTTCTCCGAGAGAAACACCCCGGCGGGCGAAGTCTTCTTGATCGCGCCGGCGGGCGAAATGTGATCCGTGGTCACGCTGTCTCCAAAAATGCCGAGCGCGCGCGCGCCGGTGATCGGTTGGATGACCCCGGGTGCCATCTCGAACTTGGTGAAGAACGGCGGCTCCTGGATGTAAGTGGACTGGCGGTCCCACTCGTACACGTTGCCGACGCTGGACGGGATTTCGTTCCACTTCGGATTCTGCGCGGCGAAGTCGGTGTAAAGCTGGCGGAAAATTTCCGGCTTGAGCGCGCTCTGCATGGCGTCGCGCACTTCCTGGAGCGTGGGCCAGATGTCCGCGAGGAACACGGGTCCCGCGCTGCCGGTGCCGAGGGGTTCGGTGGTGAGATCAATGTCCACGCGGCCCGCGAGCGCGAAGGCCACGACGAGTGGCGGCGACATGAGGAAGTTGGCCTTGATGTTCTGATGCACGCGCGCCTCGAAGTTGCGGTTGCCCGACAACACGCTGGCCGCGACGAGATCGCTCTTGATGACCGCGTCTTCAATCGGCGCGGCGAGCGGGCCGGAGTTGCCGATGCACGTCGTGCAGCCGTAGCCGACGGTCTGGAATCCAAGGCTGTCGAGATACGGTTGCAGCCCCGTCTTGTTCAGATAATCCGTGACCACGCGGCTGCCGGGCGCGAGCGAGGATTTCACCGAGGAGTTCACGCTCAGTCCCTTCTCCACCGCCTTCTTGGCCAGCAAACCGGCGGCGAGCATGACGGATGGATTGCTCGTGTTCGTGCAGCTCGTAATCGCGGCGATGAGCACGGAACCGTGGCGCAGTTCGCCCTGCAAATCCGTCTTCGAGGCCCTCAGCACGTCGGGCGTGGGATGGTCGTTCATCATCTCGCGCTCCGTCTGGGGATTGGTGTTGTTGAGCTTCGCGTCGGCCACCGACATCGGTTTTTGGCTGCCGCCGGAAGCCTGGACGAGACGATCCGAACCGCCGAAGGGAAAAGTTTTCGCCAAGTCGGCGGCGGGTTTGCCAAAACCATTTTCGTGCACCGGCTTGCTGAACGAACTGATGAAAGTCTCTTTGAGTTTGTCCAGTTCGATGCGGTCTTGCGGGCGCTTCGGGCCGGCCACGGAGGGCACGACCATCGAGAGATCGAGTTCCACGACTTGGGAGTATTCGATCTGGCCCATCTGCGGAATGCCCCACAGGCCCTGTGCCTTGTAATAATTTTCGTAGAGGCGGCAATGCTCCTCGCTGCGGCCCGTGGCGCGGAGGTAGGTGACGCATTCTGCATCCACGGGGAAGAAGCCCATGGTCGCGCCGTACTCGGGCGCCATGTTCGCGATGGTCGCACGATCCACGAGCGGCAGCGCGGCCGCGCCGAGGCCGAAGAATTCGACGAACTTGCCGACCACCTTCGCCTTGCGGAGCAATTGCGTGACGGTGAGCGCGACGTCGGTGGCGGTGACACCTTCGCGAATGGCACCGGTCAGGTGAACGCCCACAACATCCGGCGTGAGGAAATAAACCGGCTGGCCCAACATGCCCGCCTCCGCCTCGATGCCGCCCACGCCCCAGCCGACAATGCCGAGTCCGTTGATCATCGTGGTGTGCGAGTCCGTGCCGACCAGCGTGTCGGGATAATAAACGCCGCCCGCCTGCAACACGCCCTTCGCGAGATATTCCAAATTGACCTGATGCACGATGCCAATGCCGGGCGGCACGACTTTGAACGTGTCAAAGGCTTGCATGCCCCACTTGAGAAACTGGTAACGCTCGCGATTGCGGGAGAATTCCAAATCCAGATTGCGCTGCATGGCATCGCGGCTCCCGGCGAAATCCACCTGCACGGAATGGTCCACCACGAGATCGACCGGCACGAGCGGCTCGATGATCTTCGGATTCTTCCCGAGCTTCGCCACCACGCTGCGCATGGCCGCGAGGTCCACGAGCAGCGGCACGCCGGTGAAGTCCTGCAAGACGATGCGCGCGACCACGAACGGAATCTCCGCCGTGCGCGCCTCGGTGGCCTTCCAATTCGCGAGTTCCCTCACGTTCACTTCGTTGACCTTGAGGCCGTCGCAATTGCGCAACACCGATTCGAGCACGATGCGGATCGAGACGGGCAGCTTGGAAATCGGACCGACTCCGGCGGCTTCCAGGGCGGGCAGCGAATAAAATTTCCCGGTCTGGCCGTTGCCCAGATCGAAGGTCTGGAGGGTGTTGAAAAGGTTATGGCTCATAAAAATTTTGTTCCGACGGCGCATCTCGTGCCGGTCGGGCGCGGGGAAAATGCGTGCCGCGCTCGCGCCAAGTCAAGCCGGGCGCGAACCGCAGAATTCACTGAGGTGCCTCAGGAAACTGCTCTTGAGAACGGCGGGCGCGGGTGGGGCGTCGTCACTCCGCGCGCGCCGGGCCGGCAGCAGAGAAACATTGCGGAACAGGTTGAAGCCGCACGCCGGCGCGCGCGGAGCGACGACGCCCTACCACGCTTGGCTTTTTGTCACCTTCGCCGCTTTTCCCTACGCCTCAATCGGCGCGTCGTCGCTGAACAGGTAGCGCAAATCATCCAGCGTCAGGCTCTGCGAGAACTTCTCCTCGCCCAGCACGTCGTCGGCGAGGGCGGTCTTCTGCTTTTGCAGGGCGCGGATTTTTTCCTCGATGCTGTTTTTGATCAGAAGACGGTAGGCCATCACGTTGCGCGTCTGGCCGATGCGGTGCGTGCGGTCAATGGCCTGGTTTTCGACCGCCGGATTCCACCACGGATCGAACAGCACGACGTAGCTCGCGGCGGTGAGGTTCAGTCCGAAGCCGCCGGCCTTGAGGGAAATCAGGAACACCGCCGCGCCTTCCGCCGCCTGAAAGTCCTTCACCAACGCGCCGCGATTTTCCGTGGAGCCGGCGAGGTAAAACTGCGGCCACTTCCGCGCCGTGATCTCGTCGCGCAGGATGTCGAGCATCTCCACGAACTGGGAGAAGACGAGGACCTTGTGGCCTTCCTCCATGAGCGGCTCGAGCTGATCGATCAGCGCCTCAACCTTGGCACTCGGGGCTTTTGAGTCCGGCTTCACGAGACGCGGGTGACAGCAAATCTGTCGCAGCCGCAGCAGCGAGGTGAGGAAGTGGAAACGATGCTCGGCGAGTTGTTTCGGCGATTGCATCCCGAGAAGCATTGCCTGGGCGCGCTTCAGCTCGGCGCGGTAGAGCGTCTTCTGTTCGCCCTCGATGTCGCAGAACAAATCCTCTTCGGTGCGGTCCGGCAAATCTTTCGCGACCTGCGACTTGGTGCGGCGCAACAGGAACGGACGCACCCGCGCGGCGAGACGCCGCCGCGCAAACGGATCGTCCTTGGCATCAAACATCTTCGCGAACTGCGCGCGACTGCCGACCGAGCCGGGCATCGCAAAAGTCATCAAGCTCCACAAGTCGGTGAGGCGGTTTTCAATCGGCGTGCCGGAGAGCACGAGCCGGTGACGCGCGCGCAAGCCGCGCGCGATCTGCGCGGTGATGGAACTGGGGTTCTTGATGTATTGACCTTCGTCGAGAATCACGGCCAGCCAGCGCACCTTGGCCAGGCTCTCGCCGAGCAGGCGGAGCTGGTTGTAGTTGATGACATGCAAGTCGGCGGAGTCGAGATGCGCCGCCATCGTCTTCAACTCGCCGGCGCTCCAGATTTTCACACGCAGCCCGGTGACGAACCGCTCCGCCTCCGCACGCCAGTTGTCCGTCACGCTCTTGGGGCAGACGACCAGAGAGGGGAGATGGGGGATGGCGTCTGGGGTCGGCGGGGGCGCGTTTGTGCTTTCTGTTTTCTGCTTTCTGTTTTCGCCTCGCAGGTATTCCAGCCACGCCAGCGTCTGCAACGTTTTTCCCAGGCCCATGTCGTCGGCGAGGATGCCGCCGAAGTTATTCGCCGAAAGATAGGCGAGGAAGTGAAAGCCCTCGGTCTGATACGGACGCAACTCGGCGTGGATCGTCGCGGGCAAATCGGGCGTGACGCGCGCCTTGATTTCTCCGGCCCGCCGCTCGATCTGCTCGTACTGCGGCTCGTTGAGAAACTTCTTCGCCGCCTTGTCCGCGAGTTGCAGCGCGTGCAGGCGCTGCGGCTCGGCGGTCAGTTCGCGCGGATTGAGTCCGAGCTTCGAGAGCTGCTCGTCATCTTCGGCCGTGAGATTGAACTGCAACCGCTTCCAGCCTTTGCCTTCGAGGCGCACGTAGCCGCCGCGCGCGTTGAGCAGCAGTTTCAATTCGTCCTGGGTGAGCGTGGTGTCGTTCACGTCCAGCACTACGCGGAGATCAAACCAGTCGATGTCCTCGGCCTCGGCCACGTCGAGTTTCACGCTGCCGGCCACGGCCTCGGCGGTGAGTGTGGCGAGGTCGCCTTTCAATTCCACCTGGACGTGCGGCGGCAATGACTTGAGCCAGCCCGCGAACAGCTCGGGAAATTTCTTCGTCACGCGCAGGGTGAAGCCGCCGCGATACATCTCCCACTTCGCATCAAGTCCGGCGAGGAGCAGCATGGGATTGGCGACCGTGCCGCGATCCGGGATGATGATGGTGCCGTTCTTCTTCGCCTCCTTCTCCGCCAGCTTGCCGGCGCGTTCCCAGTTGAAACCGTTCCACGTTTCCTGCGCGCGTCCGTTCTCGTCGAGCACGCGCGGGAGGATGATGCAATGCTCCGAGTTCGCGCCCGGATACGTGGGCTGCAAGACGCACTGGAATTGCAACGTCATCGGCACCACGCGCACCCGGTCGCGCAGGCGCGCGGGCATCGGCACGCCGAGCGAATGCAGCAGCGTCACGCCGCCGCGCGTCTCCAAAGCGACGACTGGAATGCGGTTCTCACCGCGCGGGTCGAGCACCGTGGCCTGATGCGCCGGGCCGCGCAACACCTCCGTGTCGGTGACGTAAAGCGGCGCGCGGCTGCCGAGCACGCAGAGCAGTTTCCCCGGCGCGCTGCCGTCCGCCCGCGCCAGGCGCAGGGTGTAATCACCATTCGCATCGGCGGGTTCGGTGAGCTGCCAGTGC
Source organism: Akkermansia sp. (assembly GCA_043758205.1). Taxonomy (GTDB): domain Bacteria; phylum Verrucomicrobiota; class Verrucomicrobiia; order Limisphaerales; family SIBH01; genus JANNGC01. Next base: position 20,604 of record JAYVNY010000103.1, on the reverse strand, counting down.
AACGGCTCGGCGGCGAAATGAAACGGTTCGCCGCGCGGATTGACGAGATGCGCCGCCATGCCGGGCAGACGGAACAACCTCGCCAGCGCGCGCTGCGCCGCCTCCTCGTAGTATTCCAGTGCGAGCCGCGCGCCATACATCAGCCGCTGCTCGAAGACGGGCCAGATCCATTCGCCCTGCGTGGTGAGTTCCGCCTCGCCGCCTTGGAAACGGCGCTGCCATTCGCGCATCTGATTCTGCTTCAGCGCGCTGAACCCGGATTGGCCGGGCAGCTTCCACTCCAGTTCCGCCCCGGTTTCGCGCAGCGCGATCCGCAAATCAATTTGCTCCACCGCCTCCTCGCTCGGCGCGTCCGCCACGTACTTCGCGGCCTGACCGAGCGCGCTTTTCCACTTCGTGATTTCCTGCACGCGCTGCCAGCGGCGCATCTCGGCGTCGAGTTCGCTGAGGTCGGTGACGGGCTGGAGAAAATCCGGAAGGACCTTGCCGCGCTTGTGCAATTCCCGCGCGAGGTAGAGCCAGAAGCGGCGCACGTTGTCCGGCACGGAGGGCCAGATTTTCAACGCATCCCAACTGTAGCCGCCCCCGAGCGGCAGCCCGAGTTCCTGAAAATCCCAGCCCGTGATGTGACCGCGCTGACGGCATTGGAGAAAGAGCTTGTTGAGCCGGACGAGAAAACTTTTTTCCGTGGCCGTGAGGTTGCGCGCGAGTGACGCGGCGACTTGTTCGGGGAATGACATCGAGTCATCGGCCGGCGGCTTCGCGCTGGTGGCGACGGACGGCAGGTCCTTCGCGCCCTCGGAGAGCGAACGCACGCTGCCCTGCGTGTGCTCGACGAGCAGCGCCTTGAGCGTGGCATAGACGTGCTTGCAATCGCCGCCCAGCGGACACGAGCACTCCTCGTCAGTGACACCATCCTGGGCATCCACGACCACGCGCACGGTGTAGAGTTCCGTCCCCTGCACGTTCGCTAGGAATTCTCCGTCCTGATCGCCGTGCCGCAATTCACGCACGCGCCCGCTCAAAAAATACTTTTCCCCGCGCGCCCGCGCGGCGGGCGGCATCGCGTTCATCTCCGCGCGCACGAGGTCGGGCGACGGGAGGACAATGGGCAGACTCATTCGGCGCGAGACTGTAGCGGTGGAAGCTGATTCGGCAAGGGCCGCGCGCGACGGCCAGGCAGCAAAAAGTGGAAAGGCTTGCGCTTTGCCGAGCGAAGCAGGGCCGCAGTCAGCCTCGAAGGCCGGCCCTGATCCGGCCATCAAATCAGGGACACGCCGACTGGAAACCGGCGCTTCCAGAGCGGGGCGGACGGCGGAGGCCCGACCGCTACAGCGCGTTGTCCGCCCGCTCCTCGGTGCGGATGCGCACCGCTTCCTCCACCGTGGTGATGAAAATTTTCCCGTCGCCGATCTTGCCGGTTTTTGCGCCGGCGATGATGGCCTTCACGGCGGCATCAATCTGCGAATCAGGCAGCACCAGTTCCACTTTCACTTTGGGCAAAAAGTCCACGGTGTATTCGCTGCCGCGATAAATCTCGGTGTGGCCTTTCTGGCGGCCGAACCCTTTGACTTCCGTGACGGTCATGCCGACCACGCCGATTTCGTTGAGGGCGTCCTTCACCTCGTGGAGCTTGAAGGGCTTGATGATGGCTTCGATTTTTTTCATGGCGGGGAGGGGCTTGTATTCAGTCGTTGTAGGCTTTTTCGTCGTGCTCGGAAAGATCGAGGCCGATGTCCTCCTGCTCCTGGTTCACACGCAGGGCGCCGGTGGCCTGGACAATTTTCAAAATGAGCCAGGTTGCGACCGCAGAAAAGGCGACCGTGAAGAGCACGCCCTTCAACTGGTTGAAGAACTGGCCCGCGCTGCCGGCCAGCGACACCGCCTGGCCGTTTACTTGAAAGGTCGTGGCGATGGCGGGGTTCACCGCCGCGCTGGCGAACACGCCGCACAACAACATGCCCACCATGCTGCCCACGCCGTGGACGCCGAAGACGTCGAGCGAATCATCGTAGCCGAGCTTGGCTTTGAGCTTCGTGACCGCCAGCAGGCAGACGACTCCGCCCGCGAGGCCGATGACGAACGCTGCGGGCACGGTGACAAAACCTGACGCGGGCGTAATGGTCGCCAGCCCCGCGACGATGCCCGAGGCCACGCCCAGCACACTCGGCTTGCCGCGCAGCATCCACTCCGTGACGCTCCAACTGAGCGCGCCGCCCACCGCCGAAAAGTGCGTGGCCGCAAACGCGCTCGAGGCCAGGCCGCCCGCCGCCACCGCGCTGCCCGCGTTAAAACCAAACCAGCCGACCCAGAGCAGGCCAGTGCCGATCAGACAGAACACCACGTTGTGCGGGAAAATCGCCTCGCGCGGAAAACCCTGGCGCTTGCCCAGCACCGCCGCGCACACGAGCGCCGCGACGCCGGAACTGATGTGCACCACCGTGCCGCCCGCGAAATCGAGCACCGGAATTTTTCCACCGAGCGCCCAGTTGAACAGCCCGCCCTGACCCCAGAGCATGTGTGCCAGCGGCAGATACACCACCGTGATCCAGAGCAGCGAGAAGAGAACGAAAGAACGAAACTTCATCCGTTCGGCAAACGCGCCCGTGATGAGCGCCGGAGTGATGATGGCAAACATCATCTGGAACAGCATGAAGGACTGCTGCGGGACGGTGGCCGCGTAAGCTGCGTTTGGCTCCGCACCCACGCCCTTGAGCAGGAAGTATTGCATCGGGTTGCCGAAAAAGGCGTTGCCTTCACCAAAGGCGACGCTGTAGCCGAAGACCATCCACACCAGCGACATCAACGCCATCAGGAACAGCGTGTGCATCATCGTGGCGAGCACGTTCTTCTTCCGCACCAGGCCGCCGTAGAAAAGAATCAGGCCCGGCGCGCACATCATCAGCACCAGCGCGGCGCTGACCAGCAGCCACGCATTGTCGCCGGAATTGAGGCCGGACTGTGCCGCTTCGAGCTTCGCCAGCCGTTCTTCCACGCTCACCGGCTTAAGCTCCGCCGCCTGCGCCAGGCCTGTGAACAAAACGAGAAATGCCAGCAATGAAAATAAAGACGCAAACTTGTGAATGGCTGTCATGGGTGGCGTGTTTAGACCAGACTGCCAGCGGACTTGTCAATGAAGGCGTCTGCAAGGCGGCCTTCGGTGGGAATTCTTGGAGCGCCGGGTTTGCCATGCGACGCGTTGGTGGGAACGATTTTGGTCGCGTCAGAGGGTGGTGGCTTCCAGCACCGTCGTCCCCTCGCTCCATGAGCGCCTGAGTTCCGACCGGCCAGCCCTTCAAAACTCGTCGGGAAACACGTCGGCCAGCCGAATCTTCAATTTGTCTAAAACCGTTTCCAATTTGTAGAGCGTGAGATGGTGCTCGCCCCGTTCGATGCGGTGCAGCGTGGTGTGGGAAAGGCCGGTCTTCCTCGCGAAATCAGCATACGAGAGCGCGCCTCTTTCCCGCTTGAGAAAGCTCGCCAGTCTTCGCTCCAGATTTCGCGGCACAGTGGGAGGCTGCCGAAACTTTCATCACGTATGCGTGATGTCTTGGCTTTACACGGTGATGGCCCGGTGCTTGGCTCGTGCAGCGCCTGAAAATCACTGTCCGGCCATCCGCATGAAAAAACTTTTTCTTCTCATCCTTACCCTCGGGCTTCTGTCCTCCTTCGCCACGAACGACCTCGTCATCACCTCGATCGCCCGCACGGCGGACTGCACCACGCTGCGTTGGGCGAGCCACACCGGGGAATTTTACACCGTGTATTGGACGGACAACTTGGTTCCGCCGGTGTTCTGGCGCGTGGGGCAAGCCAATGTCCCGAGCGGCGGGACGAACACGACGTGGCGCGAGGGCTGTTGCGCAGGCGAGTCCATGATGATGAGCCGCGCGACGTCCGGCGGGTGGGAGAGTTTGAGTGAGAAGGAACGGGCGGAGAAGTTGGAGGCGGCCACGGCCCGGAGCGAGGAGGGGATCAAGTTTCTCACGGAGAAGTTGCAGGCGACGACCAACACCAGTGGCACCAAGAGCAGTGAAGGAGAATCCATGCTGGCGTCGCGCGCGCCTTCGACCAGCAGCGAGATGAAGTTTTATCGCGTGGGGAAAGTCCCGCCCGGCTTTGTGGACGGCTGGGGCGTGGTTTTTGGCGCGCCGCGTCCAGCGATTTCAAATGTCATCGCGGTGTCCGCCAGCCCGCGCTACGCGGGCCAGCATGGCATGGCGTTACGCGCCGACGGCACGGTCACAAACTGGGGCGCGAACAGCTATGGCCAGTGCAATGTTCCCGCCGGGTTGTCGAACGTGGTCGCCATCGCGGCGGGCGGGCGGCACAGCGCGGCGGTGCGGCGGGATGGTTCGGTCACGAGCTGGGGCGACAACTTGCTGGGCCAAATCACCAACATGCCGCCCAACCTCACGAATGTCGTGGATGTGAAAGCGGGTCTGTGGCACACGCTGGCCTTGCGTGCGGATGGCACGGTCACCGCATGGGGCGATCTCTACATCCGCACCAATCCTGTTCCTGCCGGTCTCTCCGGCGTGCGCGCGATCAGCGCCGGGCCACGGCACAACCTTGCGCTCAAGTGCGACGGCACCGTGGTGGCGTGGGGTTTTACGCACCCGAATCTGTTGAACAACTTTCTGCCCACCAACGTGCCGGCGGGCTTGGGCAACGTCATCGCGATCAGTGCGGGCATGGAGCACAACCAAGCGTTGCTTGCCGACGGCTCGGTGGTGGTGTGGGGGAACACGAACAATCCCGGCGTGGCAGGCGCGGTAACGTTGACGAACGTGGCCGCGTTGAGCGCGGGCTGGCATTACGGCGCGGCGCTACTCGCCGACAGCACGGTGCAAGGCTGGGGCCAGGGCGACACAGAGATCACCATGGACAGCGTCGTGTCGCTGGCGGCAGGCGCAGATCAGACGCTGGTGGTGCGCACGAATGACGACGCGCCAGTCATTCGCGCGCATCCGCGCAGCGTGTTTCCGCCGCTCGGTGCCACGACCAACTTCGGCGTGTCCGCGAGCAGCGTGCTGGCGCTTACTTATCAATGGCAGCGTTCCTTGTCTGAAATTTGGACGGATCTCCCGGACGCCACGAACACCACGCTCACGTTGACGAACATACAGGACGGCGCGAACGGCTCGTACCGGGTGCGAGTCAGCACGCCGTTGCGTACCATCCCCAGCCGCAGCGCGCTGCTCGAGGTGCTGCACGCGCCGGTCATCGCTGCGCAAACGCCGGAACTGGAGTTGCGCCGCCCGCAGTTTTCCTACGAACTGCTCTCCGTTTTGATCACGAACCAAGGCGCGCGTTTTCTGCGCTATGAGTGGTTCAAGAACGGTCAGCCGGCCGCGCTGGCGATGGGTTCCTCCCTCGTCCTCTATTTCAACCGCACGAACGACGAAGGCAATTACCACGTTGTGGTCAGCAATCCGGCGGGCGCAATCACCAGCCAAGTATGGCACGCCAGCGTCACACTCAGCGGTGAGGCCACGGCGTGGGGCGATGACACTTATGGACAGATCAGTCATGGCCGCTCACGTCATGAAACCAATCTCGTCGCGATTGCGGCCGGGGCTTTTCATACGTTGGGCTTGCGCGAAAACGGCAGCGTCGTCGCGTGGGGTGACAACACCGGAGGACAAACCAATGTCCCCGTCGGTCTCTCCAACGTCGTGGCCGTGGCGGGTGGGGATCTGCACAGCCTGGCCTTGTTGGATAACGGAACGGTACGCGCCTGGGGGCAAAACGCTTCCGGCCAGGCCAATGTTCCCGGCGGCTTGACCAACGTGACCGCCATCGCCGCCGGAGGCTGACAGTCCTTGGCTCTGCGGCGGGACGGCTCCCTCGTGGCGTGGGGCGCGACTTTCGTCCCGGCTGGCGTTTCGAACGTCGTGGCGATCTCCGCCGGCTGGAACCATGCGCTGGCCGTGTTGAGCAATGGCACCGTGCAGGCGTGGCAAGAAGCCGGAACCTTTTACTTCACCCCGCCCGCCGGACTCTCGAACGTCGTCGCGACCGCCTCCGGTTCCTTTCACGCGCTGGCCTTGAAGAAGGACGGCACGGTTACGGGCTGGGGCCAGAGCGCGCACGGCGAGACCAACTCGCCCGCCGGACTGAGCAACGTGATGCGCCTCGCCGCCGGTGAAGAAACCAGCCTGGCCCTGAGAAACGACGGCACCGTGTTCGCCTGGGGCCGTAACGAAGCCGGGCAGACCAACACGCCCAACCTGACCAACATCTGCGCCATCGCGTCGGGTTGGCGGTTCAACGTGGCCCTCGCCTACAAGGACGCGCTGGAATACCCGGTAAACGTTGCCCAAGACCTCCTCTTGATTTACAACGCCAGCTCCCCTGACAGTATCTTCGTGAAGGACTATTACCTGCAGCACCGCCCGCTGGTCAGCCAGGCCAACGTCCTCGGCATAACCTGTCACGCCATGGAAACGGTCAACCGTGCCGATTTTACCAACCTGATCCGTCAACCGATTCTGACGTGGCTTAGTGCGAATCCGACCAAACGCCCGCCATATTGGATTCTATTTCCAGACATTCCCTCGCGCATTAACGAGTTGACCAACCGCTACGAGAATCCTAGCGAGCCTTCGGACCACAGTGTGAGCTACGAGCTGTGGCTGCGAGTAGCCCATACGCATTCCTGTATTACCCACATCAACTTGGATGGAACGAATGCCTGTCGCGCATACATCGACAAACTGGAATATTTTGGAAACAACTACTCGCCCGGAAAGCTGATCATCAGCCCGAATCGGAGCGGCTACGGCAATACGAATTACTATTTCGATGGAACCAGAGCGGACGGTGGTGGAAGTGACACGATTGCGGCAGTGGCACGCGAGGCCGTCCTAAATTTAGGAGTTGCGACGAATTCAGTAGTTTTCAAAAAGGTCTTCCCTGACCCCGGACTCTTTGGCCATATCACGAATGGGTCGAACCTCAGTGGCTATGTATGCTGGGGGTACCACAGCACTTTGGGGCCACACTATGCGGTCAGCAACATAGTTACTTTCTCAGGAGACAGCGAGTGGTTCGTTGTCATGACCGGCGAATCTGTCAATGGCATTCGAGGCTATACTGGTGAAGGTCGGTTCTTCGATTGGTTTTCCGAGAACGCTTTTGGCCAAACGGCTTTCCATGCAACTGCTGTGGGTGGTCTCTCGCAGACTAGTGAGCCCCTTCAGTTCGGCCTGCCGAGTACCGCGATCTTGTTCACCGATTGGCATCGGGGAAAAAGATTTGGCAACACAGCATGGAGAGCGAGACAGACCCCGTATTTCCAAGTGACTGGAGACCCATTAATCACGCGCTAAGTTCTATGAAAAAAACATCTAATTTTAAGACCGTTTCTTTTTTCTTTCTCGCCTGCCTTGGCATTGCCCACGGCCAAGGCTTCGTGAACCTTGGCTTTGAATCCGCAACTATTGTTCCTATCGCAGGCGATCCATTGGGTCGTGTGCAATTCATGCCAGCCTTTCCCGGCTGGATCGGAACCATCAATGGACAAGTGCAAACCAACGCTCTTTACAACAATCTTTACTTAAGCACGCCTGGCTTTGCGCTGATTAGTTCCACTTCATCGATCGGCAGCCCGATTGATGGGAACTTCACTGTGGTGCTGCAAGCGCATAGCATTGTTTCGTCAGCGGAAGTTTCATTGTTTCAAACCGGTCTGGTGCCAGCTGACGCCCGTTCGTTGCGTTTTCTTGGCACAACGCCGGCCGGTCTTTTCCAAGGCCAACTGACGGTGGCGCTAAATGGAATTCCGACCAGCTTATCTGTGCTGGAGGATTACGGGGCTACGGCGCTTTACGGTGCGGATATTTCGGCATTTGCCGGACAAACTGCTCAACTTCGATTTACTGATGCTGTCGGAGTGCAGCGCAACAGCGACTTCTTTTTGGACCGTATCGAATTTTCACCCGTTGGTGTTCCCGAACCATCCACCTGGGCCTTGCTCGGGCTGGGCGGGGCGTTGCTCTGGAGCGGCGTGAGGTGGCGGAAAAAATGAACGCTCTCCACTTCATTCTCGCTTCCGCCCTCGCCGCCTGTGGCGCGTGCGCGCAGGGATTCGTGAACCTTGGCTTTGAATCCGCAACGATTGTTCCCATCACAGGCGATCCAGGGGGGCGGGTTCAGTTCGGCCCGGCCTTCCCCGGCTGGACTGGATACCTCGGAGCAGAACTGGCTGGCTCGGCACTTTACAACAATGCGACTTTGAACTCTTCATCGCTCAGTCTTTTTGACACAAACAGTTTATCGCTTTCTCCGTTGGCCGGCTCGTATACCCCCCTCCTCCAAGGAAGTTCCCTCACTTTCGATGTTGATGTGTCCCTGGCGCAGACCGGCTTGGTGCCGACTGACTCACAATCCTTGAGGTTTTTAGGCCTGAGCTTTCAGAACACTTTCGTCGTGACCCTCAACGGCCAGATGCTCTCATTAACTATCTTACAGGACTTTGGCTCGTACAAGGAATTCGGTGCCAATATTTCCAATTTTGCCGGGCAAAACGCTGAACTGCGTTTTACTCAGCGTCATGGTTTGGGGCTCTCCGGCAATTTTGCCCTCGATGACATTGTATTTTCACCAACCCCTATCCCCGAACCCGGCACCTGGGCCTTGCTCGGGCTGGGCGGCGCGCTGCTCTGGTGCGGCGTGCGGCGGCGCAGGCCATGAACGCGTCGCGGACCAACTGCGCTCAGGCTGGAGATCACGCCAGGGCCAGACCGGGCGCGATGTCGGCGTCCAAGTCGGTGGCGGGCTGGCCGTGGCGTAGTTTTCTTTCGGCGAGAATGGCAATCATCGCGGCGTTGTCGGTGCAGAGGCTGCGGTCGGCGACGCAGAGATGGAAGCCACGGGTGGCGCAAGCCTTTGCCAGTTCGGCACGCAACGAGCGGTTCGACGTGACGCCGCCCGAGGCGGTCACGCAACGCACGGCCATTCTTTCCGCCGCCCGCATCGTTTTCGTGACGAGCACTTCGATGATGGCGGCTTGCACGCTGGCGCAGAGATCGCGGAGTGCCTTCGGCTCCTCGAACAGCGCCGGATGATCGCGAAGGAAGTAGCGCACGGACGTTTTCAAACCGCTGAAGCTGAAGTCGTCGTCCGCGTCGTGCATTTTCGGGCGCGGGAATTTGAACCGCTTCGCGTCGCCCCCTTCCGCGAGCTTGTCCATTTGCGGGCCGCCAGGATAGGGCAGGCCGATGAGTTTCGCGGTCTTGTCAAAGCACTCGCCGGCCGCGTCATCAATGGTCCCGCCGAGCACGCGATGCCGCAGTTCTGCCTCGACGTGGACGAGCATGGTGTGGCCGCCGCTGACGATGAGCGAGACGTTCGGTTTGAACTCATCAAACTCGGCGCGCAACGGCTCACCGCCAATCCACGGTGAGTAGAGATGCGCCTCGTGATGGTTGAGGCCGACAAAAGGTTTGCCCAGCGTGTAAGCCATCGTCTGCGCGGCGCGCAGTCCGATCATCAGCGCCGCGGGCAGGCCCGGCCCTTGGGTGGCGGCGAGGGCATCCAATTCCGACGCGCTCACGCCTGCCTCGCGCAACGCGGCCTCGGTCACGGGCTGAAGATTTTTCAGATGCTCGCGCGTGGCCAGCTCGGGGACCACGCCGCCGTATTCGGCGTGCAGTTTGATCTGCGAGGAGACGATGTTCGACAGCACGCGCCCATCGCGCACGACGGCGGCGCTGGTTTCGTCGCAGGAAGTTTCGAGGGCGAGGAGGAGCACGCGAGCGAAGGCGGCTAACGCGCCTTGGCTCGCACGGGATTGCGTCCCACGCTTACGACTTGCGCCCCGTTCACAATGCGAAAGCCGCCCGCCGCCTGCACGACCAGAAACTCAGTGCTGTTCGGGAAGAAAAACAAATGGTCAGCAGTGGCCACCGTCAACGAGCGCCCGTCCGAAAGCGCGATGTCAAAAGGCTTGAAGGGAGCCGCGTCTCGCAGTTCGCGCAAAGTTTTGATGCTCATAACAAGTTCAAGGCTGTGAATGAAAAGATTAGCGCAACGCCACCTTGTCGCCCGCCTTGGGCGCAACCTTTTCACCGTTGCGCTTGGTGTACACCGAGAGGCCCTTGAGCAAATCCATGGCGCGGTCGAGTTGCACGTCGCGGGCCTTCTGCACACGCTCGCGGAGTTTCTCGTCGAGGTTGTCCAGGCTGCCGGGCTGGCGTTTGTAGAAGAGGTCCAGCTCCTCCTCGTCGGTCATCGCCACGATGATGTCGGGCGTGATGCCTTTCTCGTGAATGACCTTGTGGCTCGGGGTGTAATACTTCGCGGTGGTCAGGCGCAGTGCCGAGCCGTCCGGCAGCGGCAGGATGCTCTGCACGGAGCCTTTGCCGAAAGTCTGTTCGCCGACAATCACCGCCTTGCATTTGCCCAGCGTGGTCAAATCCTGCAAGGCGCCCGAGACAATTTCCGAAGCGCTGGCGCTGCCGCCGTTCACGAGCACGACCATCGGCAAGTTGAGGTGCGGGTTGCGCGCGCTCGCTTTGTAGGTCGAAGCCGGCGTGGTGCCACGGCCCTCGGTGGAGACGATGAGCGTGTTCTTCGGAACAAATTTCTCGACAATCTTGACTGCGGAATCGAGGAGACCGCCGGGGTTGCCGCGCAAGTCAATGACCAGCGCCTCCATGCCTTTCTTCTCCAGCTTGTGCAGCGCGTCCTCGAAATCATCCGCCGTCTGCTCACCAAACTGCGTGATGTGGATGTAGCCGATCTTGTTCTCGGGGAGCGGGAACTCCCGATGGCCGTTGCTGTCCTTGACGGTGTCCACTTTGATCTCGGCGCGGGTCAGCGCGTAGTTCGTGAGGATGCCGGTCGCGGGACGAAGCACGGTGATTTCCACCTTCGATCCCGGTTCGCCGCGCAATCGCTTCACCGCGTCCTGCATGGAAAGTTTCTCCGTAGTTCGCCCGTCAATCTTGATGATGCGGTCGCCGGAGAGGATGCCCGCGCGGAAACCCGGCGTGTCCTCCATCGGCGAGACGACGGTGAGCTGACCGTCTTTCGTGGGCTGGATGACGATGCCCACGCCGCCGAACGCGCCCTGGGTGTCCTTTTTCAGCTCGTCGTATTTCGACATCTCCATGAATTCGCTATGCGGGTCGAGCGTGCTCAACATGCCCTTCATCGCGCCCTGGATGAGGTCCTGGTAAGTGATCTTTTCGCCGTCCACGTAATCCTGGCGGACGCGTTCGAGCACGGTGGTGAAGAGCTTGAGGTTCGGATACGGGTCTTCGCGTTCCGCCGCGTGGACGTTCTGGCGATAGACCTGCGCGCCGATGAAGAGGTTGACCGCGAGCGCCGTGAGCAACAGGCCGTAGGAAAACTTTCTTTTCATAAAAATTGTGGCGGCAAAGTAGGCGTGTGAATGCGGAATGGCAAGGAACTGAACAGGGCCGGTGGTGTAATCATTTTCTGCCGCCACTATCGCAACAGCGATTCAATAAACGGCACATCCCCCGGCACCGTCACCTTCGGATTCGGCTGGCGGCTCTCCACCAACCGCACCGGCTGCCCGATCAATTCACACGCCGCCGTATCGTCCGTGAGATTCAGCCCCCGCTCCCGCGCCGCCGCGATGGCCTGCCGGATGATCGCCACCCGAAACGCCTGCGGCGTCTGCACCGACCAGAGCTTCGCGCGATCCACTGTGCTCGTAATGGTCGCGCCATCGTCCGACTGCTTGATCGTGTCCGTGACGCGTTGCGCTGCCACCGCCGCGCCGGTCAACCGGGCGGCTTCAAGAATGTCTGCGATCAACTCCTGCGCTACGCACGGGCGCGCGCCATCGTGAATCGCCACCACCTCCGCGCACGCGCTCAGCGCCAGCAATCCGTTCCACACCGAGTCCTGCCGCGCCGCGCCGCCCACGGTCAGCCGAAAGGGCTTCTGCAATTTCAACCCGGTGGCGATTTCCTGAAAAGCCGGCTCCATTCCCGCGCGCACCACGAGCACGATTTCCTCCAAGCCCGGCGCGGCATCAAACCTCGCCCAGGTGTGCGCGACGACGGGACGGCCCGCGACTTCGAGGAACAACTTGTCGCAATCCGGTCCCATGCGCGTGCCGCGTCCGGCGGCGACGATGATGGCGCTGTGCATGAAGTCCAAAGTCCGCAGTCCAAAGTGCAAAGTCGAGACGGCAGTGCGGTGCATACCAACCTTGGAACTTCCCTTGCGCTTCGGCGCGAACCTGTTTCCATTTCCCCGCTGCGTTCGTAGCTCAATTGGATAGAGCTTCTGACTTCGGATCAGATGGTTGCAGGTTCAAGTCCTGCCGGACGCACCACTTCTCCACGCCCGCCGCATCTGGACAGATTCACGGGACACGTCCGATTTTTTGACAGCCCTTGGCTGCTTCGGCCACGCCGGATTTGGCGTCATCACCTGCCAGATGTCTCCGCGCGCATGTCAGCACCAGACTACAGCCATTGCCATGTTTAGCCGGGTTTGCGGTTTCTAAAATCCAGCAACAAAGTCGGCCTCGCCCACCCCCATTCCACTGGCACGCAAGCTGCGAAAGCGTCGCGTGATGACAGGTAGCGCCACTTTCAAGTCTTCGGTGACCACGCGGAATTTCCGCCGGTCGCGCGCCTCATGATCCGATTTCAGAAGATTCCATTATGAAACATTCCCCCGCTATGAATTCAGAAAATCCGCCCGAGCCGCGACAGACGTTGTGGCAGCAGTTGAAAGGCAAAAACATCTCCTACTTCACCATCCCGCTGCTCGTCATGGCGACGGTTGTGGAGTTCGTCATTTTGGCGACGGGCTGGAAATACCAGCAGGCCGTCTGCTTGCCGCAGGGCATGGGCGTGACGTTCTTCGGCATCGGGCCGATTGGCGCGACTATTCTCGCGGTCGAGCTGCTCAAGCTGCCGTTGGCCATCTGGACCGCGTCGCGCACCGGCTGGGCCAAGGGCGTGATGATGGTGTGCGGTCTGCCGCTCATTTGTTTGCTGACCTTCCAACTCGTGAAAGACATGGCGGTGTACGAAATGGGCGCGGCCATGAAGCCTGCGAGCGAGCACCTCGAAAAGGCGGCGGCGGAAGAAGTGAAAATCGTCCAGCTCAACGCCGAGTTGGGAAATCAGCTCAAGGACGACAACGCCGTCAAAGCCACCATCGAAGAATTGAAGTCCGACCGCGACCGCAAGCTCGCCGAGCTGACCGCGAACCAGGCCAAGGCGAAAGCCGAGCTTGAAGAATCACTCAAGCGCAACGACGCCTCGCGCACTGATGCCATCACGCTCACGGATTATCAGAAGAAGGAACTCTCCGAAGTGGAAGCCCGGCAGGCGAAGCTCATCCAGCAGTTCACCGCCGACACCGAGCAACTGACGAAAGCCATTGCCGAATTGCGCGCGCGCCGTGAAGTGGAGTTGTCCCGCGCCACCACTTGGAACGCCGAGGAAGCCCGCATCGAAAACGCCTTCAAGGCGAAGATGTCCGAATACACCAACAAGAAGACGGCCTACGAAAAAGACTTGGCGGAGTACGAAGGCGCGAATTTTCTCCGTCGCCAGATCATGAAGGAACCCGTGAATCCCGGCGTGCCGCCGGAGCGCGAGGTGAACAAGATTCTCAAGCCCACGTTGGTGGCGGAACTTGAGTCGCAGATCAAAACGAAGGAAACCGAACTGGTCGCCGTGAGCAACAAGCGCCGCGAGAGCGTGGCCCAGGTGGACACGGACGCGCGGAAGTTGCGCGAAGATTTTGACCGCCGCTCCGGCAGCAAGCGCGAGGAGACGGATCGCAAGCGCGAAGAATTGCTGGCCGCCATCGCGCTGCTCGTGAAAACCGGCGCGACGCAGGCGGCGGAGATTGATCAAGCCTTCACGGCGTCGGTGCAAAAAGAGCAGGACACGCTCAAGAGCCAGCGCCCGATTGAAACGGTGCGCGCGGAACTCGACGCCAGCCGCAAGGCGGCGGACAGCCATTACGAGGCGCGCGAAGCGGCGATTCGCAACACGCAGGTGCATCGCATCGCGACCACGGTGGAAATCGTGCGCGGCCTGTTCCTCGGCGAGCGCCCCATGTCCATCACGGCCTCGGCCAAGGAACGCGGCGATATTCTCACCGACCAGATCAGCATGGTCCGCATCTGGGTTTATCCGGTGCTCGCGTTCATCGTCGCATTCTTGCCGACGTTCATGGTCGAGCTGGGTTTCTCCACGCTCTTCAAGCCGGAGCAACAGCGTCCCGCGCATCGCCTTGGCTTCTTTGGCCGTGGTTTGCACTGGCTCTACATCCGCGCCGGTCGTCAGAAAATTTTGCGGGCCGAACGTCTGGCCAGCGAAGCCACGGCCCAAATCGCCGCGCGCGGTCGCGCGCTGGCTTCCGCGAATGCGGCGGCGGAAAAAGCGCTGCTGGAGAAGGACGCGGAATTGCACGCCCTGCACGAGGCGCTCGTCGCTGCCGAGACGCAGCACGAGGAACAGTTGCAATACAACCAGTCCGAGCACGAGCAGGCTTTGAAGGAGAAGGAGGAGGAATGGGTCGCGAAATTCTCCGGCATGGCCGACTCGCTGAATCGCGCCATCATCGAGAAGGACGAGTTGCGTGATTTGCAGAAGTCCGAAATCGAGCGCCAGATTTCCATGCGCCAGAACGCGTGGTCGGAGCGCCTGACCAGCTTGCGCCAGGAAGTGGACGCGCAGCGCGCGGCCTTCGAGGTCGAACGCACGACGCTTATGCAGGAGCAGCACAAGAAGTTGCTCGAAGTTTCCGAGGACGCGAAGACGCAGGTCATTCAACTCCGCCGCCAGATTGCCGACGCGGAACTGGCCGGTGTGGAAGCCAACGCGAAATTGTCGCACGACTTGAAGGAAGCCTTGCACGCCCGCGACACGGTGGAAGCGCAGTTGAAGCATCAGGCGGATTCGTTCACCCGCCAATTGGCGCAGGCCAAGGACGACGCGACGCGCGAACAGGAAAAGACCGCGCGCCTAGAACAGCATCGTCTGGAGCGTCAGCGTTTGGAGAACGAGAAAGCATTGCGCCAGAAGGACGATGAATTCGCGCACCGCCAGCAACAGCGTGAGCAGGAACTAGCGCTCGCCTCCGACGCCCGCGTGGCCGAGGAGAAGAGCAAAGTGGAACAGGACGCGCGTCGTCGTGAGGCGGAATTGGAACGTCAGATGGAAGCCCGCGCCCGCGACGTGGACGCACGCCGGAGCCAGGAATTGCAGCAGCGTGATGAAGCGGCGCAAGCCCGCCTCAAGCAGCGCGAGCAGCAGTTGCAATCACAGGCGGAAGTCCGCCTCGCCGAGGCGCAGGCGCAGGCCGAACAGGATTTGCGCCGTCGCGAATTGGAACTGGAACGTCAGCTCGACACCCAGGCGCGCGAGACTGAAGCGCGTCTGCGCGAGGAAGTGCAGCAGAAGGAACTGGCCTTCCACGCGAAGCTCAAGCAGCGCGAGCAGGATTTTCTCACCAAGGCCGCCGCGCGCGAAACCGAGTTGCAGAATCAATGGGCGGCAGACTTGCGCGCCCGCGAGGAACAGGCGGAGCAGCAGGCCGCGTCACGCGTCCGTGCGGTTGAAGCACGTCTCAGCCACGAGGCGCAGCAGCAGGAGGAGATTTTCCAAATCAAACTGCGCCAGCGCGAACAGCAGTGGCAGGCGCAGTTTGACGCGCGGCAGGCGGAAATGAAGGCGCAGTCAGAGCAGACCTTGCACGAGCACGAGCAGGAATCGCAACGTGCCGCTGAAGCCGCCGCCCGCGCCACCGAGTCGCGCTGGCTGACCGAGGTGCAGCAGAAGGAAGAACTTTTCCAAGCCAAGTCCCGTCAGCGTGACCAGCACTGGCAGTCAAAACTGGAGGGAGTTCGCACGGAGTTGCAGACCCAGGCCGAACAGGATTTGCGCCGCCGGGAAACGGAAGCCAATGAGTCCCGCCAGCGTGCGTTGCGCGAACTGGAAGCGCAGTTGCGCCAGGAAATGCAATTGAAGGAAGAAACGATCCTGGCCGAGAGCAAGCAGCGCGAGCAGGCGCTGACCGCCCAGTTGAATTCGCACATCGAAGCCCATCAGACGACCGAGAAAAATTGGGAGACGGAACTGGGCCTGATGCGCGGCAACATCGAGGCGCTGCTCGTCCGCACCGAGAAGGAACGCGACGAAGCGAGAAAGTCCGCCTCGGAAGGCGTGCGCCAGGTGCAGGACATGGAGAAAAAATTGTCAGAAGCCTCTTCCCTGCTCTCGGGCTGGAAGACTGGAAAAGGCTCCAACGGCAGCCGCACCGGCAAAGATTCCTTTCAAGTCGCCCGGGGCGGTCTGGGTGTGACGGCTGAAGAATAGGCTGATTCGGTTTCAGCAGAATCACGGAGCGCCGGTTTCCCTACCGGCGCTCTTTTTCTTTGCGCGGTCGCACAGGCAACCTGCCTGTGCCGCCGGGCTACCAGCCTGGCGTTGGTCTCACCCAGAGATACCCTCTCTCGTTCCACCCTTTTTCAGACCGGCTCTCAACTCACGCTCCAGCAAAAAGGTCCGGCCCTTCCTCTTTCAAAACGACGTATTTTGACTGTACTGGAATCTCGAATGCGCCCGCCGCGCGCAACTCATCGGAAGAGAGCGTGGGGCCGGAACAGATTTTCTCCAGCAACTTGGCTTGCGCGGGTTCGAGATCGACGAGCCAGCCGAGGACGTTCAGGACGTTGATCAGTTCGGTGGTGTATTCGGCCAGCCAGTGGTCGGGCTGGATATTACCAAGCAGCGAGGGCGGGCGGCGGTCGCCGATGATGGGGCGCTCGCGGTTTTTCTTCCGGTAGCTGAACCATTGCAGCAGCACTTGCTTGCCGGAGACTTCATAGTTCCACACGCCCGGCTCCACGTTTTCCACGTAGCCGGTTCCGATCAGCAGGCGCTTTTTGTCCGCGTCGTAATGGATCGTGTCGGGCATGGCGGCGGATTCCTGGGGAATCGCGCCGGCCTTGGGAATGTTGGGTCGTCGGGCCGCCGGGAGTCGCGGCGGTTGGGCGGGGCGGCCGCGCGCCGGATCGGTCATGCGTTCGCCGAAGGTGTGGAGCCAAATAATGGTGCGACCCAGTTCGACGGCTTCGGCGAAAGTTTTCCGGTCGGCGGTGAGCGGGATGCGGAGTCCGGGCGTGGAGAGGTCGTCCTGGAAGCGCGCGGTGAAGGCCGGATGCGCGGCGGTCGCGGCGAGGTAGGCCATCAAGTCTTCGGCGCTGACCTCGACTCCATATTTCTGAGTCAGGTGGGTGAGCAACCTTGGCTGCACGTTCGGGTCGCTGGCTTTCGCGTCGCGCCAGAGCGGGAAGGCGCGACCACCGCGACCGTTGTAATGATGCAGGTCAGGAACGAGCGAACTGATCGTCAGCGCCGGGCCGCCAGTTGGCGATTGATCGCTGGGCGCGGTGAGAAAAATCTGTCGCTCTGAACGCACGGCCCACAGTTCTGGATTCGGCTGATTGATTAACCGGCTGTCTGGAAGAATCCACTGCCGGTCGAACGAACGGAATCCGTAGCGCGTAGGCGGAACACACGCCGCGTTGTCGTCGGCCACGGCTTTCGCTCGCGGCTCAAAGCCGATGAGCGCAGCCACCACGATTTTCTTTGAATGTTTGTCGCCGACTTTTCCGCCGCGCAGGTGCGGATGAAAGAGCGTCTCCTTCTCGGCGACTGGCGCGTGGATGAGTTTATGCCAGCGCCGCTGCAACGAGTCCGCGTCGGGCGCGATGATCCAGGTGCGGCCCGGCATCACGCCGGAGCCGTTGTAGATAAAGAAATCTTCGAGCGCGGGGAACGTTGCCCACGCGCCCGTCGAGGCGGGCAGGAAGGGAGCACGCCAGTCGGTCGGGCAATCCACCCAGGCTTTGCCACCAATGGTGAGTTTGGCGAGGGCCGCGAACTTCTCGGTGCGATGTCCGGCAGGGAGCGAATGAAAGCGAACTTTGGCCGGCGACTCCTTCTTGCTTTTGGCCGAACGCGAGGCAAGCACGATGCACACGGGCTGTTGCACGCCTTGGAAGATGCGCGTGTTGACTCCCGGCTGATGCCCTTCCGGAGAACAGTCAATCACCCAGATGTCGTCGCAGGTGCGGCGCAGGTAATCGCGCATCTTCTGAAAACCTGGGCCGCTCAGAAAACCCGCCACGGTGATGAAGCAGACGATGTCGGTGTTGTTCGCAGGATGATGGTCAAAGACCTTCCATGTCGCCCAGCGCCAGAAATAAATGTAGAGGTTGCGCAGGTGTTTGCTGTGCGCGCCGACACCCCATTCGCGCGGCGGCATCCAGTCCGCCAGCGGCGCGGTTTTCTCCGCCTGGGCATTTTCCCCTTCGACCCAGCCGCCGCGTCCCTTGGCCTTCTCCTTGTAGGGCGGATTGCCAATCACGACGGTGATCGGCTCGTCGCGTTTGATCTTGTTCGCCTCCTTTCGCGACTGGGCAATCGGCGCGAGGATGCCGGGAATCCAGCCCTCGTCGTCCTCGGGATTGCCGAGCGTGTTCGTGACAAACATGCGCGCGGGCGTCTTCGGCGCGGCCCCGGTGAGGTCCACGATTTCCGCGAGGATGCGCAACTGGGCGACGGCGAACGGCCCGAGTTGCATCTCGAAAGCAATGAGCCGGCTCACGGCGGCGTTGACCGCCTGCTGCACGGCCCCTGCGCCTTCATCGGCTTGGACGGTTTCAGCAATCTGCCGCAACACGGCCAGCACGTAGGTGCCGGTGCCGGTGGCGGGATCAGCCACCGTCACCGTCGGCGAGGCGAGGCCCGCGTGTTGCCCGAAGCGCGGGCTGCGCAACACTTCATCCACCAACCGGACCATCGGGCCGACGACTTCCGGCGCGGTGAAATAGGAGCCGGTCAGTTTGCGCAGCGCGTGGTCATAGACCTCCAGGAAGTCCTCGTAGAAATAGAGCCACGTCTCCGGCTTGCCTTTGCTGATGGTCGGCCAATGCACGGCGTCGAGCACGCGCGTCAACGTGCCGAGCGAGGTTTTGAGCGTGGCCTGATTCTCCGCGTTGTCGGTCAGGAGCCGGAGCGCCGCGCCGATCAGCGAACTGGTGTGGGCCAGTTCGCGGGCGACTTTCTCAAAGCCGGTGGCAAGCTTGATGTCCTTCGCGCGGGCCATCAGCAATCCGAACGTCACGGCCTGGGCGTAGCCGTCGGCGAAGGTTTTGTCATTCGCCTCGGGAAAGAGCAGCTTTCGCCAGTCCATCGCCAGCGAAGTGAGGGCCGGACTTTTCAAAGCCAACTGCTCGGTCACTTCGTCACGCAGCAGGCGGCAGAGACGGGCGCTGACGCGCGCGAGTTCCTTGGCGCTGCGCGGCGGGATGGGTTCCCAGCGAAGGAATTTCTCGAACAGACTCAGCAGGCCCGGCGGCGCTTGGAGTTTATCACCCGACGATTCAATGTCGCCGATCAGCGTGACCACTGAATCGACCAGCTCGCCGTCCTGCCAGAGGCTGAACGCGTTGCCGTCCGAGTAGAGCAGATTCGGCAGCGAATGGAGTTTGGCCCACTGCTCTTTGTCGTGCGGGTCTTTGAACTTGCGCGGGTCGGCTCCTTTGCCGGGCGCTTTCAATTCGACGAAACCGACGAGCGCGTGATGAACCGTGACCGCGTAGTCGGGCCGCGTCTTCAAATCGCTCAGAGATGATTCGCCGACCGCCGTCACTTTTCCTCTCGGGATATTGGAAAGTTCCGCGAGATCGGCGAGCAGCGTTTCAAACGGGGCGCGAAGCTGATCCTCCGGTTCGCCGGACGCGGCGAGGTTCGAGAGCTTGTGCCTGGCGGTCGTGCCGAACGCGGTAATGGCCGAACTGACGGTTAATTTCATCTGCGATGTGCGCGGTGCGTTGTCGGCAGACTACCGAGGGGAGAAAATTGGGCAACTGTGGATGTCTGTTGGGGTGAAAAACAGCGTCAACCGGCCTTCTGATCCACGCCACGGAGTTGGTGAACTTCGTCGGCGTTGAACCGCACCGTTACTTTCAAATTGTACTGCTACCGTCCTGTCGTTCTGCTCGCCTCTTGGTTTCGCGTGCGTCACCATGCCCGACCTTTGCATGACGGATGATCGAATTGAAGAACTGAAGGCGCTCCTGCCGCAATGCCTGTTGCACGACTGGGTGCGGCTCGGCTCGCGGCTCGTGCGCTTGCTCAAGGACCGTCACCACCCCGACAAGCACGAGGCGTTGCTGCGGCGCATTCTCGATGAAGTGCGCGAGTCCATCGCGCTGCGTGAGGCCCGGCGCATCAATGTTCCGCGCATCACTTATCCGCCCGACCTTCCGATCACCGCGCGCAAGGACGAGATCGTCGCGGCGATTCGCAATCATCAGGTCGTGGTCATCGCGGGCGAAACCGGCTCGGGCAAGACCACGCAGCTGCCCAAGCTGCTGCTCGAATCCGGGTATGGCCGCAAGGGCATGATCGCACTGACCCAACCGCGGCGGGTTGCCGCGGTGTCGATGGCGGCGCGCATCCGTTCCGAATTGGCAGCCGGCGAGGGGGTGGTCGCGCACAGCGTGCGTTTCGATGATCGCGCCACGCCTGACACCCTGGTACGGGTGATGACCGACGGCTTGGTGCTGGCCGAGGCCAC
>JAYVNY010000102.1:0-4915 GCA_043758205.1 Akkermansia sp. | reverse complement strand
AGAGCGCCGCCGTTCGTTTCCTTTTTAGATGGCGGCGCTCTTACGAGACGCCGCTACAGGGTGCGGTGTTGCTCCTCGCCTCCTGCCTCGGTATGCTGGCCGCGCCGGAGATTGAATCCATTTCTCCGCTGGCCATTCGTCCCGGCGTGGCGACGGAAATCACGCTCTCAGGCAACGACCTTGCCGAGGCGACGCAGCTCTGGACGAGTTTTCCCTCGAAGGTGGAAACGCTCGGCAGGGGCAAGTTCCGCATTATGACGGCCACGGCGGCTGGCGTAGGCTCGTTACGTGTCTTCGGATCGAATGGTGTTTCCAATCTGGGTTTTGTCGCGCTTGATCCGTTCCCCGGCGTGGTGGAGGTGAAGACGAACAAGGCCCGTACGACGGCGCAGTCTTTGGAAGTCGGCAGCGCCGTGGAGGGCCGGTGCGAGGAGTTGGGCTACGACTGGTTCAAGCTGCGCGCCACGAAAGGCCAGCGCGTGCCGTTGGAAATCATCGCCGCGCGTCTCGGCTCGAAACTTGATTCGGTGCTGCGCGTGCTGAATGCCAGCGGCCGCGAACTGGCGCGGAACGACGACGCGCCCGGCCACAGCGGCGATAGCGCGTTGATTTTCACCGCGCCGGAGACGGCCGATTACTTCCTCGAAGTGCGCGATGTGAACTATGGCGGCGGTTCGGCGTTCTTCTACCGCTTGCGCGTGGGTGGCGCGTGCTTGGCAACGGCGCGGGCAGAGCGCGGTTCGGCGGAGAAGGAACCGAATGACACTCCAGCGAAGGCCACGCAGGTTTCCCTGCCAAGCGAGTTCAGCGGGAGTTTCGGCAAAACCGGAGATCGCGACATCTACGAGTTCACCGCGCGCCAAGGCGAGCGCATGGAATTTAGCGCCGCCACCCGCAGCCTCGGTTCGCCCTGCGACCTCGTGCTGCAACTCGATGCCGCTGATGGCAGGAGGCTCGCGCGCTCGAATCCTTCCGCCGCTGATGAAGGCACGCTGACTCACTCATTCACCAGCAACGGCACCTATCGCCTCACGGTGCAAGAAGCGGCCGGCGCGCATGGCTCGAACATGATTTACCAAATCACCGCGCGGCCGGCGGCGGGCTTCGCGCTTACGCTGGACACGGACCGGGTGAATGTCGCGCCCGGAAAAACTTTCGACCTCAAAGTCTCGGTCACGCGCGGTGACCACAAAGGGGCCATCGCGCTCGCGTTGGAGAATTTTCCCGAGGCGTTAATCCTGACCAACGCCGTCATCGCCGAAGGTGGGAGCAACGTGACGATGAAAGTGCGCGCGCCGGAATCGCTCGTGCCGGGAACCTGGCGGACGTTCAGCGTCTCCGGGCAGAGCGCGCACACGAACGACACCGCCCGCGTCCGCGTCAGCACCGCCCTGGCGCTGCGGCGGCAGTGGCCGCTCTTGCTCCACACGCCGCCGGACTTTGACGGCGTGATCGCTCTCGGGGTCACGCGACCGTAGCGGGTGGGAAGTCGTGCGCTGGAAAAACCGTTTGACACCTCCCAACGAAGAAATCATCCTATCCGCATTCGTTGATAATAACGAACTCATCGCGAGTGACTGAGGGACTGGCCCGATGACGTCACGGCAACCGGCGGAGCGCGCAAGCTCTCGTGCAGGTGCCAAATCCAGCCTGAAGCGGGTGCTCCGGGAAAAGATGAGAAGAGCAAATCCGGTTTTCCGCACCTCTTCTCACCCGATGGGAAGGGGCTTTTTGTTGCCCCGGTGGAAAATGTCGAAAGACGAATGTCGAAGGACGAACCCGGTGGTTCCCTCGACACGGCGCACCGCCGAGTTCGACATTCGTCATTGGCCGTTCGGAATTTAAGTTATGGAAAAACAAGGTTTCATGAAGGCGCTGAAGTGCCGCGAGTGCGGACGCGAATATCCGCTCACCGCCACGCATGTCTGCGAGTTCGACTTCGGCCCCCTCGAAGTCGCCTACGATTACGACCGCATTAAGAAGTCCATGACGCGCGCGGCCATCGAGTCGCGCCCGCAGACGATGTGGCGCTATCGCGAATTGCTGCCCGTGGCGGGCGAGCCGACGGTAGGTTTCCAAGTCGGCTATACGCCGCTGGTGCGCGCGCCGCGTCTGGCCGCCCGGTTGGGCATTCGCGAATTGTTCATCAAGAACGACACGGTGAATTACCCCACGCTCTCGTTCAAAGATCGCGTGGTGAGCGTGGCGCTCAGTCGCGCGAAGGAACTGGGCTTCACCACTGTCGCCTGTGCTTCGACCGGCAACTTGGCCAATTCCGTCGCCGCCAATGCCGCTGCCGCCGGACTCAAAAGCTACGTGTTCATCCCGTCTGATCTGGAGCAGGGCAAGATCGTCAACTCGCTGGTCTATGGCGCGGGCGTCATCTGCATTCGCGGCCACTACGACGAGGTGAACCGCCTGTGCGCGGAGATCGCCGGCAAGTATGGCTGGGCCTTCGTGAACGTGAACATGCGCCCCTACTACGCGGAAGGCTCGAAGAGCATGGGCTTTGAAATCATGGAACAGTCCGGCTGGAAGATTCCGCACCACACCGTGGTGCCGATGGCCTCCGGCTCGTTGCTCACGAAGATTCAAAAGTCGTATCAGGAGTTCACCAAGCTCGGGCTGGTGAAAGACGCGCCGTACAAAGTACACGGCGCGCAAGCCACCGGCTGCTCGCCCATCTCCGGCGCGCAAAAGGCGGGACTCGATTTCTTCAAACCCGTGAAGCCGAATACCATCGCGAAGTCGCTTGCCATCGGCACGCCCGCCGACGGCTTCTACGCGCTCAAGGTGATGAAAGAAACCGGTGCGCACGCCGACGACGTGACGGATGAGGAAATCCGCGAAGGCATCCGCCTGCTCGCCGAGTGCGAAGGCATTTTCGCCGAGACCGCCGGCGGTGTGACCGTGGGCGTGGCGAAGAAACTGATTGCGTCCGGGAAAATTCCCGCGGGCGATTCCGCCGTGCTCTGCATCACCGGCAATGGACTCAAGACACTGGACGCCGTGGCCGGCCACGTCGGCCAGCCGCGCGAGATCAAGCCGAGCCTGCGCGAGTTCGAGGCGCTGCTGGCGCAGGAAGAAACTATGGCGGCTGCATAATGATCGTGGACTGTGCATTGAAATCCGAATTCCGAATGTCCGAAGCCCGAAAGAACTTCGAAGGCCGAATTCCGCAGCGAACGGTTCGGAGGACGAGGGTTTTGGGGCGGCGCCATTTCGGTCTTCTTTCGGAATTCGGAATTCGGAATTCGGAATTTTCCCCATGCCTGTGACCGTTCGCATTCCACTGACGCTGCGCCGCCTGACGCACGAGCAGGAACTCGTGGACGTGCAGGCCGCGACGGTGGCCGCCGCCATTAATGCCCTACACGCGCGGTTTAACGGCATCCGTGACCGCCTGCTCGACAAGTCCACCGGTCGCGTGCGCGGCTCAGTGCTCATTTTCGTGAACGACGAGGACATCCGCTTCCTGCAAAACGAGCAGACGCCGCTGAACGACGGGGATGAAATCAGCATCATCCCGGCCTTTGCTGGCGGTTGAACTCATCGGCGCAGCGACGACTCCCGTGTTTGGACTTTGAATTTCTGCGCGCCCGTGCTTACTTCCGCACTTCACAAGTGTTGAAACTCGTGGCCACCAAAATCCGTCGTGCGTTCCTCCGGCTCGCTCTCGCGCTCCTTGCCAGCGGGACCGCGCGGGCGCAACTGCCGCCTCCCGACCGCATTCT
Source organism: Akkermansia sp. (assembly GCA_043758205.1). Taxonomy (GTDB): domain Bacteria; phylum Verrucomicrobiota; class Verrucomicrobiia; order Limisphaerales; family SIBH01; genus JANNGC01. The sequence goes on along the minus strand of JAYVNY010000102.1, from coordinate 1,181 downwards.
CTCGGAGCCTCGCCCCGCGCTGTTGCGCCTGGGACCGCTGGACGTCCACGCGCGCGCGTCGTCGTCGTTGGTGTATGACGACAACATCAGCCTGCACGACCGCCCGCGCACCGGGACGCAAGTTGGCAACATCCAAACCGGGAAGGACCTGGCCCCGCTGGGGGACGACTTCATCTTCACCTTCAGCCCCGGGATCGTGTTCAACAAGGCCGCGACGATGGAAGATTCACACACGGCCTTCGCGCTGGATTACAGCCCGTCGTTTTTGTTCTTCATGAAGAACAGCGAGCAGAACTCGGTGAACCACAACGCGCATCTGGACGCCGGTTACGCCTTCACGAAGCTGACGCTCGGACTGGTGCAGACCTTTGCCGCCACGGAAGGCGGCGTGATCGATGTGGGCGATCGGGTGAAGCAACGCAGTTACAACACCGGCCTCAGCGTGCGCTACGAAATGACGGAAAAGACCTTCCTCCTGCTCGATGGCGCGTACCGAGTCACGGATTACGACACGCTGACCGACTCGCAGGAATGGACGGTGATGCCCACGGCGAATTACCAGATCAGCCCCAAGGTCACACTCGGTCTGGGCGTGACGGTGGGACAACTGTATGTGGCCGAGCAGGTGTTGCGCGCCGGCACCACCAACCAGGTCGTGAGCCAAGTCCGCGTGCAGACCTACGTGGGGCCGACCCTCCGCGCCACTTACAAGACCAGCGAGAAGACGGACGTGAGCCTGTCCTTCGGCGGCGAGTGGCGCACTTACGAGGACGGTCACGACACCTTCGGCCCGGTGTTCGCGCTGACGGGCAGCTATCGCCCCTTCGAGGGCACGAGTTTCACGGTGGAAGGGCATCGCCGGCAGCAGAACTCGGCCGTGATCAACGGGGCGAATTACATCACCACGGGTGGCAGCGTGGGCGCGCGGCAACGGCTGCGGGAGAATCTCTTCGGCACGCTGAACTTCACCTACGATCACTCGGACTACGAACCCACGAGCAAGGACGTAAAGATCACGCGGCGGGATGATTACTTCTTGATGCGGTGCGGGCTGGAGGCAATTCTGGGGCGGAGCTGGTCCCTTGGGGTGTTCTACCAATACCGTGAAGACATCTCGTCAGACGAAAACTACAGCTTCAACAACAACCAGGTTGGCATCCAAGCGGCCTGGGGTTATTGAG
>JAYVNY010000101.1:0-9054 GCA_043758205.1 Akkermansia sp. | reverse complement strand
CGGCAATTACTCCGTCCTCGTGAACAACCTCGCGGGCGGCGTGATCAGTTCCAACGCCCTGCTCCAGGTCAACACGCTCGTCCCGCTCTCAACCGCGCTAGATGCGCCGGACTTCACCTGGACCACCGGCGGCAATCTGCCGTGGGCCGGCCAGACCGCCGTCTCGCACGACGGCGTGGACGCCGGGCGCAGCGGTCGCATCGGGGACAGCCAGACCAGCTCGTTCCAGACGACGTTTGTCGGTCCGGGCACGTTGAGCTTCTGGTGGAAAGTTTCCAGCGAAGTGAACGACCCGTTGCGCCTCTACCTCAATGGTTCGCAGCAGCAGAGCATCGCGGGTGAGATTGATTGGACGTGGCGTGCCGTCACCCTCGGCTCGGGAAATCAGGTTGTGGAATGGCGTTACGTGAAAAGCAGCGGCTTCGCGGCGGGCCAGGATCGCGGGTGGGTGGATCAAATTGTTTTCGTGCCTGACAGCACGCCGACCGCGCCGCAGATCGCGATTCAACCAACCAGCCGTTTCGTGGTCGCTCCGACCGGCACCGTCTTCGCCGCCTCCGCCGCCGGCTCCTCGCCGCTGGCCTGGCAATGGTTCTTCAATGGCACTCTCCTCACGAACGGCAACGGCGTCAGCGGCGCGACGGCCACGAACCTCACGCTCGCCACGACGAGTGATTCGCGCGCGGGAAATTATTTTGCCGTGGTCACGAACAATTCCGGCAGCGCGACCAGCGCGGTCGCGGCGCTCGCCGTCATCACCGCGCCGGTCATTGTCGCGCAACCGGCGAGCCTGAATGAGGCGCAAAATTCCACCGTGAATTTCTTCGTCACCGCGCTCGGCACGCCGGTGCTCAGTTACCAATGGCGGCGCAGCGGGACGAACTTGATCAACGCCGGCAACCTCAGCGGCGTCACGACCACGAACCTCCGGCTCACCGCCGTCACCGCCGCGCAGGCCGGTGAGTATTCGGTGATCGTCAGCAATTCTTTCGGCAGCGTCACGAGCGTCCTGGCGACGCTCGTCATCAGTGCGCCGCCGGCCATCAGCAGCCAGCCCGCGAGCCGGACCGGCGTCGCGGGTCAGAGCGCCACGTTCAGCGTGAGCGCGAACGGCAGCGCGCCGCTCACCTACCAGTGGCGCTTCAATGGCCTCCCTTTCACCGACGGTGGCGGAATATCCGGTGCAACCAGCCCCACTCTGGTCCGCGCCAATCTCCAGCCCGCTGCCGCCGGTGTTTACTCTGTGCTGATCGCGAACGCCGTGGGCAGCGTGGTGAGTTCCAACGCGACGCTCAGCGTGCTCTCGCCGCCGAGCATCCTGGTGCAACCGACGGCGCAAAGCGTGCCGCAAGGCCGGACCGTGGCGCTGACCGTGGGCGCGACCGGCACCTTCCCGCTCAGTTACCAATGGCAGCGCGACGGCTCAAATGTCGTGAACGGCTCCGGCGTGCTCGGCGCGAACACCACCGCGATCACATTGAGCAACGCGCAGCCGGAGCAGTCCGGCTTCTACTCGGTGATCGTCAGTAACGTCGCTGGCGTGGCCGTCAGCACGAACGTGTTCGTCGAAGTCATTCCTCCGCTCACGCTCGCCGAATCCGTGAACGCGCCTTATCTCCAGTGGCTCACGCCGACCAACGGCTGGCTCGTGCAGACCAACGTCTCGCACGACGGCGAGGCCGCGGCGCAGAGCGGCTTCATCGGCCACACCAACGAGACGTCGCTGGAAACCACGGTGACTGGACCCGGCACGGTTCGTTTCTGGTGGAAGGTTTCCTCGCAGACCAACGCGGACACATTGAAATTCTTCGTCGGCAACGCCGAGTGGGCGCACATTTCTGGCGAGCAGGACTGGCAGAAACTTTCCTTCAACCTCCCGCCCGGCGCGCTTCCGCTGCGCTGGACCTACGCGAAAAATTCCAACGTCATCGCCGGACTCGACCGCGCTTGGCTCGACGAGTTCGACTTCGTGCCGAACAGCGCACCGGCCATCCCCGTCATTCTCACGCAGCCCACGGACCTCGATGTGGCCCCCGGCGCGACGTTGACGCTTGGGGTCGAAGCGCTCGGCACCGCGCCGCTCATCTATCAATGGCGCTTCGAGGGGCAGACGATTTCCGATGGCGGCGACACTCTCGGTGCGAACTCGCCGACCCTGCGCCTGTTCAACGCGACTCCGGCGCAGAGCGGCCAGTATGACTGCACGGTGCGGAACAACTACGGAGTGGTGAACAGCGACCAGGTGCTGGTCAACGTCGCCACCACCGTGCCGCTGAACGTCGCGCTCGACACCGACCACACGAATTTCTTCTGGCGCTCGGGCGGCTTCTCGCAATGGCGCGGCCAGACCGCGACCAGTTACGACCAGCTCGACGCCGCGCAAAGCTCGCCCGTGGGCCACGGCTCATCGAACTGGATTCAGACGACGATTGACGGCGGCCCGCTGGCCATCGCGTTCTGGTGGAAAGTTTCCTCGGAGGCCAACGCGGACCGGCTGCGCTTCATGATTGATGGCGTGGAAGCCGCGAACATTTCCGGCGAAGTCGGCTGGCAGCGCCGCTCCTTCGCGCTGACGAATCTCAGTGCCGTGGTGCGCTGGGAATACAACAAAAACGCCAGCGGCAGCGCGGGCCTGGACCGCGGCTGGGTGGACAAGATCGAAACGCTTCACATCTCGCCGCTCATCACGAACAGCGCGCCGGACACAAACATCGTGGACCAGGGCACGACCGCACGGTTCAAGGTGGAAGCCTCGGGCACGCAGCCGCTGGCGTATCAGTGGCGCTACGGGGGGACGAATCTTCTGCCCAGCGCGAAGGTCATCGGCGTGAACGCTTCCAAGCTGATCATCTCCAACGCGCAGCCGAACCAGACGGGCTTCTACACCTGTCAGGCCGGCAACCAGTCCGGCGTGGACGTCAGCGGCAACCTGTATTTGCGCGTCATCCCCGCCGCGCCCATCGGCCCGGCGGTGAATGCCACCAACCTCGTCTGGGAGACGGGCGGCTTCTCGTGGTTCGTCGGCACGACGGACGACAGCCACAACGACAACCAGTCCGTGCGCAACGGCTACGTGGACAACGGCCACTCGACGTGGATGCGGACGACGGTCGTCGGCCCCGGCACGCTGCGTTATTGGTGGCGCACCTCGACGCAGCCGAACGCGGACTTCCTGCGCTTCCTGATGAACGGCGTGATGCAGGTGCAAATTTCCGGCAACGTGAGCTGGCAGCCGCAAGTCGTCACCATCCCGCCCGGCCCGACCGTGGTGCAGTGGGAATATGCGAAGGACTTCGCGCTCACGAACGGCTCGGATCGCGTGTGGGTGGATGACGTGAGCTACACGCCCGCGCCGCCGGCGTTCCTCGTGCAGCCGGTGTCGCAGGACGCGGAGGCCGGGTCCACCGTCACCTTCACGCCGCTGGTCACGGGTGGCATCGGGCTGAACTACCGCTGGCGCTTCAACGGCCTGCCGCTCGTGGACGGCGGCGACATCAGCGGCGCGACGAACATGATTCTCCGCATCACCAACATGTCGTCGAACCGCGCGGGCCTCTACACGCTGCTCGTCACGAATCTCGGCGGCACGGCCACGAGTTCCAACGCGGTGTTGACCTTCACGCCGGTGCTGCCGCTCGCGGACGCGCTCGACACCACGGGTCTGACGTGGGTCACAGGTTCACCGGGCTGGATTGGCCAACCCATCGTCAAACACGACCTCGTGGACGCCGCGCGCAACCAGACGGTGAACGACAACCAGTCCGCCGTCATGCAGACCACGATCACCGGGCCGGGCACGATCACTTACTGGTGGAAGTCTTCGAGCGAGACGAACGGCGACGCGCTCATTCTCTTCGTGAACAACGTCGAGCAGGCGCGCATCTCCGGCGAAGTGAACTGGGAGCAACGCTCGTTCCTCGTGGGCGCAGGCAACCAGACCGTGAAGTTCGCGTATCAGAAAAATGCCTCCGGCAAGTCCGGCCAGGATCGCGGCTGGGTGGATGAATTTTCCTTCACGCCGCAGTTCCCGTCGATCGTCGCGCATCCGGTCGGGCAGAACGTGGAAGTGGGCACGCTCGTCACCTTCACCGGCGCGGCCATCGGCACGCCGCCCCTGACCTACGCCTGGCTGTTCAATGGCGCGGTCATGACCAACGGCCCCGGCGTCACCGGCGCGAACACGACCACGCTCGCGATCTCCAACGCGCAAGTCGCGCAGAGCGGCACCTACGCGCTCGTCGTCAGCAACAGTTCCGGCTTCGACACCAGCGCGGGCGCGCTTCTGACCGTCACGCCGCTTGTCTCGCTCGCCGCCGCCCTCGACGGCGCGGGCTTGGTCTGGGCCACGAACACCACTTCGCCGTGGGTCGGCCAGCAGGTCGTGACGCACGACGGCACCGACGCCGCGCGCACCGGCACCAACGCGAACAACGGCTCGAACATGGTGCAGACGATCCTCGTTGGCCCGGGCGGACTCGGCTTCTGGTGGAAAGTTTCCAGCGAGACGAACAACGACAAATTGATTTTCACCATCAATGGCGTCGAGCAGGCGCGCATCTCTGGCGAAGTGAATTGGGAACAGAAATCGTTCCTCCTCGGCTCCGGCAGCCAGACCTGCCGCTGGGTGTATTTGAAGAACGCCACGCTCGCGGGCGGACAGGATCGCGCGTGGCTCGATGAAGTTTCCTTCAGCGCGCAAGCCCCGAGCATCGCGGTCCAGCCCGTGGATCAAAACGTGGACCTCGGCGCGACCGTCAGCTTCCGCGTCACGCCCGACGGCACGCCGCCCTTCACCTATCAATGGCTCTACAACGGGTTGCCGCTCGCTAACGGCGGCGGCATCAGCGGCGTGACCAGTTCCAACCTCGTGATCACCAACGTGCCGCTCGCCAGTGCGGGCAGCTACCGCGTCATCGTCAGCAACCCGGCTGGCTCGGTGCCCAGTTCCATCGCCACGCTCGCGGTCTTCACCAATCTCAGTCTCGCCCTCGCGCTCGACACCACGGGCCTGCCGTGGACGACGAACGGCGCGCTCACCTGGATCGGCAACGGCGCGGTGACGCACGACGGCATTGACGCCGCGCGCAGCCCGGCGCTCGCAAGTAGCGCCTCCGCGTGGTTCCAGACCACCGTGACCGGCCTGACCACCGTGAGTTTCTGGTGGAAAGTTTCCAGCGAGCCGGCGAACGACCGCCTGCGCTTCCTCATTGATGGCACCGAGCAGCAGAACATTTCCGGCGAAGTGGACTGGCAGTGGCGTGTGTTCAACATCGCCGCTGGCAGCCATGCGTTGCGGTGGGAGTACTTGAAGAACGGCAGCGTCAACGGCGGACTCGACCGCGCGTGGGTGGATCAAGTCGTGGTCGGCCCGCTCGCGCCGGTCATCACCGCGCAGCCCACGAACCGCGTGGCCAGCGCGGGCGGCAGCGCCAGTTTCAACGCCGCCGCCGTCGGCAGCGCCACGCTCACTTATCGCTGGCGCTTCGACGGTCTGCCCCTCGCCGATGGGGGCGGCATCAGCGGTTCCACCACGCCCACGCTCACCGTGGCGAACGTGCAGTCAAACTGGATTGGCAATTATTCCGTCCTCGTCAGCAACGCGCTCGGCACCGTGATCAGCACGAACGCCGCGCTGGCGCTCACACTGCCGGTCACGCTCTCCGAGGCGTTGGACAATTTCGACCTTACCTTCACGCCCGGCGGCACAGCCGGCGCCTGGACGGGCCAGACGGGGGTTTCATCCGATGGCCAGGACGCCGCGCAGACCGGACTGATGAGTGACAGCACTTACAGCTTCATCAAAGCCAACGTCACCGGACCCGGCACGCTCACGTTCTGGTGGAAAGTTTCCTCGGAGGCCGATCACGACTGGCTGCGGTTGATGATTGATGCGGTGGATCAAGTACGCATCTCCGGCGAGGTGGACTGGGAACAGGTCAGTTTTGCAGTGCCGTCCGGTGCGCATGAATTGCAATGGCGTTACTCGCGCAGCCCGAGCGGCCTGGGGGGACAGGATCGCGCGTGGCTGGACCAGGTGGCGTTCACCACCGGAGTGGTGGTGGTGGTGCGAACGCCGCCTTCGATTCAAATCCAGCCCAGCAGCCTGACCGTGGACGAGGGCACGACCACGGACTTCAGTGTGGCCGCGAGCGGCACCGGGCCGCTGAATTATCGCTGGCTGTTCAACACCACGAACCGGCTCGCCGACGGCGGCAACATCGGCGGCGCGACCACGGTGAATCTCACGCTGTTCAACACGCTGCTCACGCAAGGCGGTGATTACTCGGTGATCGTGAGCAACGTCGCCGGTTCCCTCACCAGCCTCGTCGCTCGGCTCACGGTGAACCCGGTGCTCTCGCTCGCCGAGGCGATTGATCAGCCGACGTGGGATTTGTTGACCGACGGCAACGCGCTCTGGGAAGGCCACACCGTGGTCACGCACGACGGCCAGCACGCGGCGCGCAGCGGCCTGGTAAGCGATGGTCAAAGCTCCACGTTGCAAACGATCATCAATGGTCCGGGCGCGCTGCACTTCTGGTGGCGCGTGTCGTCAGAGACGAACACGGACGTGCTGGTCTTCGCCGTGAACGGCCAGACGGCGGCGCTGATTTCCGGCGAAGCCGAGTGGCAGGAAATCACCGTCGCGCTGTCGGCGGGACCGCAGTTTGTGGACTGGACGTATTTCAAAAATGCCACCGGCACGGCGGGCACGGATCGCGGCTGGCTGGATCAAGTCAGCTTCACGCCGGAGGGCTCATTCGCCCCGGCCCCGAAAGCCCTGGCGACGGGTGCCATCACGCCCCGCCTGTCCATTTTGGAAAACACCGTGCGCCTCGAATGGACCGCACAGACGCGCAAGAGCTACGAGGTTTATTACAAGGACTCGCTGGCTGATGCCGAATGGACGCGGCTCGACGGCGAAGTGCTGGCGAAGTGGAGCGAGGCGGGCGGAAAGATTCGCGCGGACAGCTACCACGCCACCGTGGAAGACCTGCCCGCCGGGCGCACGCGGTTTTATCAAATCCTGGAATACTGATTCATGAAGTGGTTGGGATTGAAGTCATGGCTGGTGGGGCCAAGAAGTGGCGGAATGGTTTTTCAGACGCCCGCGCCGGCGAGCAACCGTTTCTACCGCGCGATTCTGCCTTAGCCCGAATGGCGGCATTGTTCGCGGCCTCCGGTTCGTGCTTCACTGCGCCCGTGCGGAAACGAAAAGCAATTCCCATCGCGCTCACCATCGCCGGCTCGGACAGCGGGGGCGGCGCGGGGGCGCAGGCGGACTTGAAGACGTTCACCGCACTCGGCGTGCATGGGACGTGCGCCCTCACCTGCCTCACGGCGCAGAATCCCCGGCGCGTCACCGGCGTCGAAGGATGTTCTCCGAAGATGCTTCGCGCGCAAATCGAGGCCGTCTTCGCGGAACTGCCGCCGCGCGCGGCCAAGACCGGAATGCTCTTCTCCGCCGCGCTGATTCGCGAAGTCGCGCGCGCCTGGCGCGGACGCCCCTGTCCGCTGGTCGTGGACCCGGTGATGGTGGCGACGAGCGGCGCGCGGTTGCTGCAACCGGACGCCATCCGCGCGCTGACGGAAAAATTATTCCCACTCGCCGCGCTCCTCACACCGAACGTCCCCGAAGCGGAGGCGCTGCTCGGGGTGAAGATTCAATCACCGGAAGAATTGCGCGCCGCCGCCCGCCGTCTGCAAGCACGCTTCGGCGTGGCCGCGTTGGTGAAAGGCGGGCACCTGCGCGGCGGGCGCGAGTCCGTGGACATTTTTTTTGATGGCGTGAACGAGTGGCTGTTGAGCAGTCCGCGGGTGTCCGGGGTGAAAACACATGGCACGGGCTGCACCTTTTCCGCCGCCATCGCCGCGCATCTGGCGCGCGGCGAGAAACTGCCGCGCGCGGTGGAACTGGGAAAGCGCTACGTCACGAGCGCGATCCGGAACACCCGCCGGGTTGGCGCTCACGATGTGCTCGGCCCCGGGTGAAGACAAAAAATCGCGGGCGCGCGCCGCTTCAGGCCACCGACTTGAAATCCGGGCCGGAGAGCACGCGGATTTCTTGCTGTGGGAAGGGAATGGAAATATTCGCCGCCCGCAACGCCTCGAGGACGGCCTTGTTCACCTCAATCGGCATCGCCCCGAAGTCCGCCAGCGCGGCCCACGGCTTGATCGCGAGCACCACGGCGGAGTCGCCGAGCTTCTCGGTGCCGATGATGGGCGCAGGACTTTTCAGCACGCGCGGATTCGCATCGAGCACGCGGCTGATGATTTCCAGCGCGCGGTTCAAGTCCGTGTCATAGGCGACGCTCACGTTGAGATTGGCCTGCCGGAGTTTGCCGTAGTTGTGAATGATCTCGCCGACGATTTTCCGGTTCGGCACCACCACGCGCGAGAGGTCGGGATGAATCAGCGTGGTCGAGAACAGTTCAATCTGATCGACCTGCCCATGCGCGCCAGAAATCTCGATGTATTCGCCCACGCGAAAACTTTTCACGAAAATGATCGTCAGGCCCGCGACCAGATTACTGAGCACGCCCTGCATCGCGAGTCCGATGCCCACGCCAATCACGCCCAGGCCGGCGAGGAGCGGCAGGAGTTTGATTTCCAGATTATCCGCGATGACCAGCAGCGTCAGCGCGAGGACGAGCAGCTTGACCAGACGCACCAAGATCATGCGCACTGGCGGTTCCATCTCGCGCTTTTGCAACTGCCGCATCGTGCCCCGGCCAACCCATCGCGCCACGACGACGCCAATCACGAGCATGACCAGCGCGGTCAGAACCTTCGGCCCATAGTCTATCGTCTTCCGGGCAATGAGGTCCTGATTGGCATCAATGGTTTGCTTGATTTTATCAAAGGCGGCTTTGGCATTTACGGCGGCGAACATCATGGACGCGAATTTGCAAATCAGCCCGAGGAGTGGCAAGCGGTGTTTTCTAGGTTCGACCAGCGGGGTGCATCCTGAGGACCTGTTGCCCAAATCACTTGCCCAAAAATAGTTTGAACAGAAGGGGATCGGTCGGGATCCGATCTTCCGTAGGATGGGCCTTC
>JAYVNY010000100.1:0-6053 GCA_043758205.1 Akkermansia sp. | reverse complement strand
GTCTTCCGCTCGGGCGTCATCCCGAGCTTATGCCCGCTAAGTGCCCTGATCATACAGCTTTATTTTTACACGCCCGCTTGCGCAAAGTGCATGACAGGCTCTAGACGGCAGCCTTGTGCCGTGGGGTGTGATTCGAAGCGGCGGTCAGGAGCGCGGGCGTCCCGCCCGCCTGAATGGAACCGGAGAGCATTTCGCCCCGACCGCGTGGGGCGGTGGAAAATCTTCGGCGCGCACCGGCGGGCGAGACGCCCGCGCTCCTGCAGGCGTGCCCGCCACTTCTTATCACACCCTGCGCCGTGAAGGCGGTTGCAAAGGACGCCGTGTTCGGGGAGCCTGCGACCGCATTTGATGAAAAAAATTATTATTCTAGTCGTGTTGCTCGCGGTCGGCGCGGCGGGCGTGTGGCTTGGCCTGCCCGCCTATCGCGCCCGGAAGGAAAAGAAATTTGCCGCGCAAGCAATGGAGGCTCTGGTGAAGGGCGAGAACCGCCAGGCGCTCGTGAGCGCGCGTCAGGTCATGGTGCTGAACTCGAACAACGTCACGGCCTGCCGCGTCCTGGCCGAGTTGTCCGATCTTTCGCGTTCCCCCAATGCCCTCGTCTGGCGGCGGCGCGTGGCCGAGATCGAGCCGACGCGTTCGAACAAGCTGGTCTTCGCCGCTGCCGCGCTGCGTTACGAGCCACCGCCCTATCCGCTCGCCGTGCAGACGCTGGCCGAACTCGGCGGCGGCTCGAATGACGTGGCCTTTCAACTTGTCTCCGCCCAGCTCGCGTTGAAGCAGAACCGCATCGCGGACGGTGAGAAGCACTTGCAGCAGGCCATCCGTCTGGAGCCGGCCAACGAATCGCATCGCATCAACCTCGGCGTCATCCGCCTGGAGTCGCGGGACCCGGCGGTGTCCGCCGTGGCGCGAGCGGAATTGGAGCAGCGCACGAACAGTTCGCAGGCGTTGCGCGCCTTGATGGTGCATCATACGAGCCGCCAGCGTTTCGCGGAGGCGGAGCAGTATTCCGCCGCGCTGCTGCGCCTGACCAACAGCGCGTGGAGCGACAAGCTCGATCACCTGACCGTGCTGCGCGGCGCACAGAGTCCACGGTTCAACGCCTTTCTGGCGACGTTGCAGCGCGACGCCAGCACGAATGTCATCGCCGCCTCCGAACTGGTCACGCGCCTGACGGAACTCGGCGCGGCGACCAACGCGATTGACTGGGTGAAGTCGTTGTCCCCCGCCAAGCAGCAGGAATCCCCGCTGCCCGTGGCGGTGGCGGGGGCGTATTTTGCCGTGGCCCGCTGGCGGGAATTGGAAGATCTCCTGAATGCAAAGGAATGGGACGAGCGCAATTTCGTGCGCAAGGCGCTGCTCGCTTTCGCCGTGCGCAAGCAGGGCGGCGCGGACGCGGCGGACGCCCATTGGCGCGACGCGGTGAAGCTCGCGGGCGAACGTCCCGAGCTGCTCGGCTCGCTCGCGCAAATGGCCAACGCCTGGGGCTGGACGAATGAAACCGAGTCCACGCTCTGGCGCGCGGCGAAAGATTTTCCGCAGGAACGCTGGCCGCTGGAATCGTTGCAGAACGGCTACCTGCGCCAGCGCCACACGCGCGGCGTGCTGGAGGTGAACACCTTCCTGCTCGCACGCCAGCCAACCAACGCCGCCGCGCAAAACAACTGGGCCGCGCTCGCCCTGCTGCTCCACACCAACCTCCCGCGCGCGCACGACCTGGCGCGGCAGGTGTACGATCGTGGGACGAATAATTTCGCCTTCGCGTCCACCTACGCGTGGTCGTTGCAAGTGCAGGGCAAAACGGCCGAGGCATTGCGGATCATGGAGACGCTCAGCCCCACGATGTTGAAAGACCCGTCCGTGGCCGGCTACTATGGCGCGATCCTCGCGGCGGCGGGGCAGAAGGAAAAGGCCCGCACCTACCTCGACCTCACGAAGAGCGCGCAACTGCTGCCCGAGGAGGCGCAGATGGTTTCCACCGCGCGGCAGAAGCTGTGAGGAAAAGTCTCCCGCCACGGCGGGATGAGGCCGGCACGGCCCCGCGCTTTTTATCCATGTCCATCCGTGGATAAAAAATTTCCACGGGCTGTCCTGAGTGCGCCGCTTCGTTCGTCGTGAAGTTGAAACAGAGTCAAACAACTGGAAAAAATAAACATTATGAAACATAAATTCATCCTCGCCTGCGCCTCGTTGCTCCTCGCCGCCACCACGGCTTTGCCCGCCGGAGAGATGCCCAAACCCCAGCCCGGCTCGCCCGAGTTCGAGCGCATGAAATCCCTCGTCGGCACCTGGAAGGGGATGGTGGACATGGGGCAGGGACCGATTGAGATGGTCTCGCAATACCGCCTGCTGGCGGGCGGCAGTGTGCTCGAGGAAAAAGTCTTCGCCGGCACGCCCAACGAAATGACCACCATGTATTTCGACAAGAACGGCAAGCTCGCCCTCACGCATTACTGCATGATGGGCAACCGGCCCGGCATGTTGCTCAAGTCGGCGAACGCCAAGACGCTCAAGTTCGACTTCGACAAAAGCTGCGGCATCAATGTGAAGAAAGAGGCGCACATGCACGCGCTGACGCTGACCTTCGACGACGCCGACACCATCACCGCGAGCTGCAAGGCGATCATGGACGGCAAGGAAATGCCGGAGAAGCCGACCACGCTCAAGCGCGTGAAGTCGTAAGCACCGGTTGGCTTCTAAAACAGAACGGCACCCGTTCGTTCCCTCGGTGGAACGGCGGGTGCCGTGATGTTTTCGGCGAGGCGGTGCAGTTTCTACTTCAACGCTTTCTTCAGCAGGAATGATCCCAGTTCCTTGCCCGTCTTCGCGTAGCCTTCCTGCATCCGATACGTCGCGTCGAAGTCGTAGCCCATCGCATCGCGGCCCGGCGCCTTCTGAATGCTGATGACCGCCAAGGCCTTGCTGCGATCCTTGGTGTCGAAGAAATGGGCCTCCGTGCTGACCGACGCGGGGGAACGCATCACGCCCACGTTCCAGCCGGGATCAAGATTCGTCGTCTTCAAGACCAGCGTGTATTTCGCGTCCGGGTTCTTCCCGGCTTTCACGCCTTTCTTCTCCCACTGCTTGTTCAACAACTCCTCGAACTTCGGCTCGAAGCGTTTTTCGCGTCCGCCTTTCCAGCCGGCCTGCCACTTGTCGCCCGCGCCGGCTTCCTTCTTGTTCGCCTCGCCCATGCGCTTCTCCATGTAAGCCTGCTCGGTTTCCTTGCCCACGGTCAGGCCGTCATAAACGTATTCCACGTTCAACGCCGTCTGCCCTTTCAGGAAATCCAGCGTGCCCGATTCGAGCTTCATGGATTGCGCGCCCGCGGAGACGGCGGAGACCGCCAGCAGTCCGGCGAAGCCGAGCGAGGCGGTGAGTTGTTTCAGGCCGGAACGGGTTCCAAGTTTCACAAATTGATTCATGTCCCGGCTAAAGGCCATCCGCCCGGCGATTAGTCAAAACATTTTCCGCGCGCGGGTCACAAACGGGTCATCTGGAAAATGATCTTGTTCCGAGCGTGATGGGGGCTGGCGTTCGTGTGCAGGCGTCTCCGTCCTCACCGCGCCCGACCAACGTCCTCCGTTCATCCACACCGTTGTCGAGGGCGTGTTGCTCCCCCTCCCACGGCGACCGCTCCGCAATCGGCGGCGCATTTCAGGATTTTGCATTGAGCCGCGGCCCCGGACGGGCGAACTTTCCCGCATGGCCCAGCGGCACAAACGCATCTTGATTGTGGAGGACAACGCGATGGATTCCAGCCTGATCGCGAAGATGCTGCGGCATGGCTACGGCGATTACGAAATCACCCGGGTCGAACGCTTGAGCGAGGGCGAGTCGCTCCTGCTCAAGGAAAAATTTCACGCCATCATCTCCGATCTCACGCTGCCGGACAGCCAGGGGCTGATGACTTTCAACCGCCTAAAGCATCTCGCCGGCTACGCGCCCATCATCGTGATCAGCGGGACCGATGATGAGGAACTGGCGCTGAATGCGGTGCGCGAGGGCGCACAGGATTATCTGGTGAAGGGGCGCTTCGACGCGCCGGGTTTGCGGCGGGCGATCCAATACGCCATCGAGCGCGAGCAGAGCGAGCGAGCCTTGCAAGAAAGCGAGCGGCGCTCGCGGCTGCTGCTGGATGTGATCACGGATCACACTTACACGGTGAATTTGCAGAACGGCGTTCCGCACGAGGCGATTCACCTGCCGACGTGCGAGACGCTGACGGGCTGGACGGCGGAGGAAGTTTCCGCCACGCCGGACGCGTGGCTCCAGGTGGTGCATCCCGAGGACCGGGGCGTGTTTGCCGAGCAGACGATGCGCGTGGTCTGGGGCGAGCGTCCGCGCACGCTGGAACACCGGCTGTTACACAAGAACGGCGAGCTGCGCTGGGTGCGGAACACCGTGATGCCGCGCCTGGACGACGACGGCAAAGTGGTCGCCTACGATGCGTTGGTGCGCGACATCACGGCGCGCAAGACGGCGGAGGAGAGGCTGGCCAAGTCCGAGGCCTTTTATCATTCGCTCGTAGAGTCGCTGCCACAGCACATTTTGCGGAAAGATTTGGAGGAGCGGTTCACCTTTGCGAACCAGAAGTTCTGCCAGTTGCTCGGCAAGTCGCTCGACGAGATCGTGGGCAAGACGGACTTCGATTTTTACCAGCCCGATCTCGCGGCAAAATATCAGGCGGATGACTTGCATGTGCTGAAGGCGGGGCGCGTTTTCGAGACGGTGGAGGTGAACCAGGCGCCGGGCGGCGCGCAGCGGTATGTGAACGTCATCAAGTCGCCCATCCACGATCCGCAGGGGAAGGTCATCGGCATCCAGGGAATTTTTTGGGACATCACCGAACGCATCCGCGCAGAGGAGGATTTGCGGAAGGCGCATCTGGATCTGCGGAAGTCGCATGGCGATTTGAAGGCGGCGCAGTTGCAATTGATCCAGGCCGCGAAGATGGAATCCATCGGCACGCTCGCTGCCGGCGTGGCGCACGAGGTGAAAAACCCGCTGGCCGTTTTGAAAATGGGCGTGGAGTACCTGACCAAGAGCGCGCCCGCCGCCGATGAGAACGTGGCGCTGGTGCTCACGGAAATGCGCGACGCCATCGAGCGCGCCGACAAGGTGACGCGCGGGCTGCTGGACTTTTCCGCCGCGCACCAGCTCGACATGCAGGCGGAGGATTTGAACCGCGTGCTGGAAGGCACGCTGGTGCTGTTGCGGCATGAGCTGAACAAGCAACGGATCAAACTCGTGACGCAGTTCACGCCCGACCTGCCGCTCGTGGCCATCGAGAAGAACCAGATTCAACAGGTCTTCGTGAACCTGCTGATGAACGCCGTCCACGCGATGGAAGGCGGCGGCACGCTCACGCTGCGCACGAGCCAGACACACTTCCAGCGCAGCCAGCACGGCGAAGGCTCGCGCTCCAGCAACCAGATTTTTCATGGCGACAACGTGGTGCTGACGGAGATCGAGGACACCGGGCGCGGCATCTCGGCGGAGAATCTGCCGAAACTCTTCGACCCGTTTTTCACGACCAAGCCGACGGGACTGGGGACGGGACTGGGGCTGTCCGTGAGCAAGAAAATTGTCGAGTTGCACGGCGGTTCGATGGAGATTGGCAACCGAGCCGAGGGCGGCGTGCGCGTGGCGATCATGCTGCGCGCGGAAAAATAATTTATGAAAAAGAAAGTCCTGCTGGTGGATGACGAGAAGAGTTTCACCACCCTGCTGAAGCTGAATCTGGAACAGACCGGCAACTACGAGGTCCGCGTGGTGAACTGGAGCGAGGACGCGCTGCCGGCGGCGCGCGAGTTTCAGCCGAACATCATGCTGCTCGATCTCATCATGCCCGCCATGCCGGGCGGGAATGTGGCGGCGCTCTTCGAGGGGGAGCCGGGCTTGAAAGATCTGCCCATCGTTTTCCTCACCGCCGCCGTCCGCCGGAGCCGGTTGGAGGAAATGGACGGAATCATTTCCGGCCGTCCCTGTCTCGCGAAGCCAGCGAGCCTCGAAGAGATCGTGACGATGATCGAGAAGCACACGACGGGGGC
>JAYVNY010000099.1:0-17722 GCA_043758205.1 Akkermansia sp. | reverse complement strand
AAAGCGACCGCACTCCAAACGCTGGCGCGCAGCATCCCGCGCCTCGCCGCTCGCGGAGCGGTTGGAGTGCGGTCGCTTTAGCGCCGCGTTCTGGAAGCTCAATGACATAGGCTGGAGTTCAGTCTGCGCCGTATTTGTATTTGTATCCTGGGATGGGGTCGCGCGTGTAGGCGGCGTTCATGCCGTCGAAATAAATCGGGATGAAATCCACGTGTCCGTCCACGAAGCCGACCACACTCTCGGCATCGTTGTAGAAAGGATGATTGTTTTTGCCCGTGCGGCTGCGATGCCACGAGAGCGGCGCATGCGCCGTCCACTCCATGACCAGCAGCGTACGCGCCGGGTCTTTGATGCTGCTCGCCGCGCGACCAGCGACGTTCGGCACGCCGGGCAGGTTCACGCCGTTAAAAACGTAGCTGCCGTAATTGAATTTCGCGAGTGAGCGGAACGGTTTTTTGTCCTCGTAGCCCCGATCATCGGGACAGGCAAACACCTTGTCCGCTGGCGAAGACAAACCCTTCAGCCCCAATTCGCCCTTCACCAAATCTTTGTAGAACCACCAGAGTGCGCCTTTCTGGCCGGGGGATTCCTGCGGCAGATGGCCTTCGCTTTGATCAAACTTCAAGAGTGCGCCGGAGATGCTTTTCAAATTCGACTTGCAGACTGTGGCCCGGGCCAGGCCACGCGCGTTCGACCACATCGGCAGCGCCAGTGCGAGGAGCAGGAACAGCACGGCCACCACGAGCAGCAGATCAGGGAAAGCGAACGCGCCGGGTGAACCGCTGGGGGATGCGCCGCGCTCAACCGCAGTATTCCCGATCAAATTTTTCACGGTCTTCATTTCACCCCGCCTTCCGGCAAGTCCGTCAGGCTCTGCGGTGTGACCCAGAGGAAATAATGTTGAAACCAGTCCGCCGGATTGTCCGACGTGGGCGTCGTCAGCCCCACGCCGGGGCGGCTGATGATGGCGGCGTGCAGAAACTGCTCCGCGAAAATGGTTTTCAAATTCACCTGCCGCGGCATGTCGCCCGTGCAGACGGCGATGATCTTCGGATGCCTCTCGCCGACGCGCGCCTTCTGGTCGCCGTTCAAGACGGGCGGGCCGAGGAGCGACACCACCACGTCCGCATCGGTGAATTTCTTCAGCAAGTCCGCGAAGTCTCCCGGCGGCGCGCGCAGCACGCGATTCGGATCAATCTTCACCATGTTCGTGAACGCGACGGTCAGATTCGCGCGCCGCAGCGCTGCGTGAAACGCCTCCAACTGAAGCGCCGCGCCCGGAAATTTTCCTTCCGAGGTGTCCGGCACAATGAGCACGATGCGCCCCTTGCCGCCGAACTGCCCCACGCGTTCCGCCAGCGCCTGGCCGATGCCGGCGTGCGGACGCGCCTCAATTTTCGGCGTGGGAAAATAGTAGCGGGAGGCAAGCAACGTCACGGCCACCAGCATCAGAAGCAGGGACGTGACGATTTTAATTCGGCGCAAGGGCATGGCGATCAGGTTCGGGGAAATGTGGCTTGGAAGCCGGTTTCACGCGAGAAAAAATCCGGTTCGGCTGATCGCGCCGGCTTCCAGCAGGTCAGGATTTAACGACTGGGCCACAACTCGCCGGCGAGACGCCCGCGCTCCCAGAAAACTCAAAATCTCCCACGCGCCGCCGTCACATCGCGGGCAATTTGCGCGCGCAATTCTTCCAGCGAGGAGAACTTCTGTTCGTCGCGCAACTTGGCCACGAAGGTGAGTTCCATTTCCTGGCCGTAGAGATCACCTTTGAAATCCAACACATGCGCCTCGACTCGCACTTCAGGAACGGCGGACGCCAGCGTGGGCCGCACACCGATGTTCACCGCTGCGCGATGCTGCACCCCGGCCACCCGCGCGTGCGCGGCATAAACTCCGTTCGGCGGCACGAGCAGGCCGCGCACGTCGAGATTCGCGGTGGGAAAACCGAGTTTGCGCCCCAACTCGTCGCCGTGCGCCACCGTTCCAGCCAGGGCGTATTCGCGTCCGAGCATTTGCGAAGCGCGATTGATTTCTCCCGCGCGTAGGGACTCTCGGATGCGCGTGCTGCTGACCATTTCACCGTCGAGCGCGACAGCGGCGAGTCCATGCACGACGAAGTTCAACTCCGCACCGAGCCGTTGCAGCAAAGCGACATCCCCACTCCGCTGGCGGCCAAAGACAAAGGAGCTTCCCACACACACGCTCTGGACCGGCGTGAGTTGCGCGACGAGGGCGCGGATAAAATCCTCCGCCGGCAGCGCGCTGAATTCGCGCGTGAACGGAATGACCAGCGTGGCCTCCGCACCGAGCGAGGCGAGGGCGCGCAGCTTCTGCGGCTGGGAATAAAGCTGCGGCGGCACGCGATCCGGCGCGACGATGCTGTTCGGATGCCGGTCAAAGGTGACGACCACCGAAAGGCCCTCGTGCTGCCGCGCGTCCGAGACGGCCTGCCGGATGACTTGCTGATGCCCGAGGTGCACGCCGTCGAAGGTGCCGATGGCGATGGATACTTTTCGTCCGTCGCGCTGGAAGTCCTCGATGCGGTGGAACGTTTGCATGATTGAAATCACACCACGAAAGCGGCGCTGAAGCGACCGCACTTCAAACGCTGGCGCGCAGCATCCCGCGCCTCGCCGCTCGCGAAGCGTTTGGAGTGCGGTCGCTGCAGCGCCGCTTTTTCCCACGCCCAAACTGTCGCTCGTCCGTTCACTCGCATCACTCCGCGCGCGCCAGTTGGAAGAACGGGATGACATGCTTCGTCAGTTCCGCCGTGGTCCACTTAAGAATTTCTTCCAGTGGCTTCGCGTCGTTCACGGAAAATTTTCCCGAGTCCAGCCGGCGCAACGACTTCAAATGCGCGCCGCAGCCGAGCTTCTGCCCGAGGTCATGCACGAGCGAGCGCACGTAGGTTCCCTTCGTGCAGGCCACGCGGAAGACGCCCACCGGCTCGGCGTAGGCCGTGAAGCGATAGGTGTAGATGTGGCAGAGGCGTTCCTTGCGCTCCACTTCCTTGCCCTGCCGTGCGAGTTTGTAGAGCGGCACACCTCCGATCTTCACCGCGGAAACCATTGGCGGCTTCTGCATAAGGTCGCCGAGAAATTTGTCCGCCTCGGCGTTCAACTGCTCGACCGTCATCGGCCACACCGGCGATGTCGCCGTGATCTCGCCATCCACGTCGTAGCTGTCCGTGGCCTCGCCGAACGTGGCCTCGCCCTCATAAACTTTGTCCGACGACATCAACTTCTCGGAGAGCTTCGTGCCGCGCCCGAGCACGAGAATGAGCAGTCCGGTCGCGTTGGGATCGAGCGTGCCGCAGTGTCCGACCTTCTCCAGGCGGAAATGATTCCGCACCTTCGCCACGACATCGTGCGAGGTCCAGCCCGCCGGTTTGTCCACCAATATCGCGCCGTCCAGCGCGCCAATTTCTTGCATCGCGCCATGTTGTTTGGAAAGGCGAGCGGGAAGCAATAGCGCGTTGAGTGAAAGGTGCGATTGAGATCGGTGCCAAGGCTCGGGCAACTTGCAGGGCCGAGGCAGCGCAAGGTGGAACGGTTCGGAATTCCTCGGCAAACCCGTCGTTCAACCGGCAACAGACTTGGACTGCTGGAGCCGTCGCGCGCTCGGCCGAAAAAGATCAGTTCTTTTGCGCGCGGTAGAAGCGCTGCCGGTTGGTCGCCTGATTGTCCTGCAGATACATCGGGCTGGAGGTAAGGCTGAGGGAGAAAAGGTTGAACCAGTTGCTTACTCCGAGATTGGTCGAGGCCTGAATCGTGTAGCTGACACCCACGGGACCGTTGAGGTTAAACCCGAACCGGCCCGGTGCCGTGCGGGCAAAGTCGCTGAGAAATGGCGTTCCGAGGGGATACGCCGTGATGTTCAACACCGCGTTGGTCGGCGGAATGGAGACGAGGTGCATCGGGGCCGGGTCAAACAAACCGTAACGGTCCAGTCCTTCGTTGCCGCAGCAATTGACGTGGACGTTCCAGGTTCCGTTGGCCACGGGGAGCAGGAAGTTGCCCGAGCCATCCGTGATGGCCGAGGTGTTGTACGAAATGGGCCCGGAGTTTTCGTAGGCGTTGAGGCCCACATCCACGAGCGCGTTGCCCAGATTGTCCTGCAGATGACCGGCAATGCGCGCCGTCGCGCGGATGGCTGTGAAATCCTGCCGCACGGCCTGTCCGGGGGAGAACGGCACAGAACCCAGGCCGCTGCTCACGAGGTAATTGAACAGGGCGGGATTGTCCGACGAGTTGGGCGAGCAACTCCATTGATTCGTACCGCCGAGCACGGCCATAGAATAGTTGCCGTTGCCATCGCTGTAGCCGCTGGCCTTCCACTGCGCGCCATTCTCGCCGAAGAATTTGATGTTGATGAACGGCACGCCGAGGCTGTTGGTGATGCGTCCGTAAAAGAGGGCGTTGGCTTTGGGGAGGGCGAAGTTCACCCCGGTGGCGCTGCCGGTGGTGAGATCAATCTGAAGCCGGTTTTGCGGGCCGACGTAAGCGCGGCGGGCGAGGTCATCGGCTTCGGGCCGGATGCGCCAGAAAGTGGCGCTCAACGGCGCAGAGTACTGGCCGCTGGCATCCGTGAAGGCGATGGCGAAGAGGCTTTGGGATTCCAACTGGAGGAAAACTCCGCCGAGCGAGTTGCCATTGGTCGCATCGGCTACCTGCCCGGAAAGCGTATTGGCCACGGAGCCGTTGGTCAGGAACAGGTTGGCCGTCGCACTGCCGCCATTGGTCAGCGTCACCTGCGCGGCGATGGATTGGTCGGTGTAATAATTGGCGAGGACCGGAAAAAGCCCGTACGTGCCGGGTTCCAGCTTGAAGAGGTAATGGCCCGCGTTGTCCGCCACGGTGCCGCCAATGAAGGTGTTGTTGGGCTGCGCGAACACAACCACGACGGCGTTGGGCACGGGGGCACCGCCGCTGAGGACCGTGCCACTGACCGACTGCGCCAGGGCGGCGTTGGTGATGACGAGCAGATTGGTCACCGGCGCGAAATTACCGGAGGGACTCACCAGGCGAAACAGTTGCTGGCCGACGAGGGCGTCGAGACCGGCCACCTGGCGGATGGTCGTGGAGATCGCGCCCCCCGTGGGATTGCTGTCAAACGGGACATTGAGATTGGTCACGCCGCCAATCACGCTCACGCCGCCGTCCGCCAGATCAAAAGTGTCGATGAGCAGTTCGCCGGCATTCACGAAACCATTCCCATTGAGGTCGAGATACCTTTGGATCCTGAGCGGTTCGCCGTTGGTCAGGCCGGTGATCTGAAGCGTGATCCCCCCGCTGTAGGTGTTGCTGATGGAGGACGGCGTGACCGTCAGACTGGCTCCATTGGCGGAGCCAGCCAGGACGCCCCAGAGGCTCAAAGTGAAACCATACACGCCACGTTTCCATCGCCTGTAATAAGCTTCGCTGAGTAACGACATATGTGACTCGGATAACGACAGACCGCCATCAATGCTTGAGCATCCAATCATGGCGGCGAACGCAAGCGGCAGAACGTATTCCCTTCGCGCATGATCCACTTTTCCAGACGCCGTTACTCCAGAATTTCTTTCAGCACTTTGCCATCGGCGCTGGGCATGGTTTGCCCCAGCAGATGCGCCATCGTGGGGGCCACGTCCCGGTTATCAACGATGCCGATTTTCACCCCGCGTTTGATGCCGCGTCCCACGGCCACGAACAGCGCGTTCATGTTCGGATTGGAATTGAGATAGCCATGATTGCCCAGTCCACCCGACGCCAGCGTCACGGGCGTGACGGCCTCCTCGCCGTGCGCGCTGTTCGAGAAGCCGTAGCCCGGCTTCGGCACCAGCACGAGGTCACCCATCTGCGGATTCTTCGCCGGGTCGGGCAGGCCGAGGCCGGCAAAATTTTCCGGCCCGATGATTTCGGCAACGCCTTCGGTGGCGCGAAACAGTTCCAGCGCGCGCGCGCGGTCCTGCGCCTTCGTCTGCGGGTTCGTGAAATAGACCAGCGCCGTGCCGCCTTCGGAAATGACCTGCACGCGCGTCGCCATCACAGGCGGGTTCGTGCTGACCAGATTCGTGCTCAATAGCCCGGCCTTACGCAGCACCACATTGGGATGAACCGTGTTCGTCGAAGTTTCAAACCCGTGATCCGCCACGATGAACAGCGTGGTGCGCGCGCGCAGCCCGGTTGCATCCAGCGCGGCCAGCACGTCGCGCAAGTGTGAATCGGCCAGCGCCAGCGCGGTGTATGCGGCCATCGAACGCGGGCCGTGCTTGTGTTGCAGCGCGTCGGTGATGAGCAGGTGAAACATCATGAAGTTCGGCGGCCGCGTGCGGAGGAGATGCGTGGCGGCCTCGGTCCAGATTTGATCCCGGCGCGGCCCGCTCTCCCGGGTGAAATTGGTGTTGCTCTGCCCCGCCAGCACGCCTGCGGCAGTCAGTTCGTTCACCAACCTTGGCGTCGTGTAATTCAACGTGTCCGGCACGTCGGGAAAATCATCGTGCAACGTCCCGGACTCGCGCGTGCAGGGCCAGTTCACACCGGCGGTGCGGTAGCCTTTCGCGTGCAACAGATCGTAAATCGTCGGCACGGTGACCAGTTGCGCCTTCGTCCGTTTCGGTTCCACGCGCACGCTCATCCCGTCGCCGGGACGCAACAGCACGCCGTTGAAGAGCACCGAATGTTTCTCAGGATAAACGCCCGTGACCAGCGTGGTGTGGTTCGGCCAGGTGATGGACGGATTCGCCACGCGCATTCCCTCGGCCACGACGCCTTGCGCCGCCAACTTCCGCAGCGTGGGCAGCGGGGCCTGCGGGTCCTGCAAGTAAAACGCCGCCCCGCCATCAATTGTGATGAGGATGACGTGATGATTCGTGTTGGCGTGCGCCGGCCACGCGCCCAGCAAGAACACACAGAGCAAAAAAGTTATCCGACCAAGTTGGAAATTCATGCGTGGCGTGACGCTAGCGGGCTGCGACCGTTTCATCAGCAAGGAAATGGGCGATGCTCTGCACCCCAGTTCGCGCTCGCAAAGGATTTTGAACCTGCGAACTTTCCGCCACCAGCATGAGCAGCGCGTCCACGGTTTTGCATCGCCCCTCCGCGAAGCGTCCGGTCAGTCCGGGGCGCGGCGCGTTGCGCATCGCGGTGCTCTACCTCGCCTTCGCCGTCGCGTGGATTCCGCTGGCGAACTTTTTCTTCCGCCGCCTGGTGGGCGAGTCGCGCGCCCACGATCTGGAAATCATCGAGTATCTCGCCTTCGCGTTCGGCAGCAGTCTGTTGATCTACCTGCTCGTGATGCGCTTCGCCCGGCAGCGCGCCGTGATCGAAGACGCCTTGCGCCGCAACGAGCGCCGCTACCGCTCGCTGGTGCTCGCCACCGCGCAAGTCACCTGGCGCGGCGAACCAAGCGGCGAAATCGCCGAGCCGCAGCCGACGTGGGAAGCCTTCACCGGCCAGACCTTCGCGCAGTACCGCGGCTGGGGCTGGCTCGATGCGATTCATCCTGACGACCGCCCGATCCTCGCCGAGCGCTGGCGCCAGGCCGTCGCGCGCGAGAGCCGTCCGCCGAATGATCGTTATTACGAGATCGAGTATCGCGTGCGCCGACGGGACGGCGCGTATCGGGATTTCGTCACTCGCACCGTGCCCGTGGTCAACGCGGAGAATCGGGTGCAGGAGTGGGTCGGCATCTCGTTTGACCTGACCGAGCAGAAGGAGCACGAGGCGAAGTTGCGCGACAGCGAGGAGCGTTTCCGCAACCTCGTGGACATCGCGCCGGACATGATTTTCGTCCACCAGCAGGGCCGCATCATCTTTATGAATCCGGCGGGACTCCGCATGTTGCGCGCGCCGAATATCGAAGCGGTGCTCGGCAGAAACGCCATTGACCTCGCCCACCCGGATTTTCACGAAGCCATCCGCGAGCGCATTCAACAGACGGCGAATGGGCAGAAGGTGCCCGTGATGGAGCAGAAGCTCCGGCGCTTTGATGGAACCTTCGTGGACGCAGAAGTGGGGGCGACGGGATTTGTTTTTCACGGGGAACCGGCGGTGCAGGTCGTGGCGCGCGACATCACGGCGCGGCTGCGCGCGCAGGAGGAATTGCGCGCCAGCGAAATCCGCTTCCACCTCGTCACGCGCGCGACCACGGACGTGGTTTACGACTGGGACATGGCGTCGAATGCGATCTGGTGGAACGAGAATCTCCGCATCCAGTTCGGCTACGAGGGCAAGCCGGCGGAACTCAGCATCACCTTCTGGACTTCGCTGATTCATCCGGACGATCAGGCGCGCATTGACCACAGCCTGTCCACCGCGATCAAGGAAGGAAAAAATTTCTGGGCGGACGAATACCGTTTCCGCCGCACCGACGGTTCCTACGCGAGCATTCTCGACCGTGGCTACATCGTGCATGATAACGCAGGCGTGGCCGTCCGGATGATTGGCGCGATGATGGACATCACGGACCGCAAACAGACCGAGCAGCGCCTGCGCGACTCCCGCGAGCAACTGCGCGCGCTCACCGGGCATCTCGAACGTATCCGCGAGGAGGAGCGCACGCGCATCGCCCGCGAGATTCACGACGAACTGGGCCAGGCGCTCACGGGCTTGAAGATGGATCTCAGTTGGTTTGCCTCCCGCCTGCCCAACCAGCCCGCGCTCGCGGACAAGAGCGCCTCCATGCTCAAGTTGATTGACTCGACCGTCCACGCCGTGCGGCGACTCTCGACGGAACTGCGCCCGGCGATCCTCGACAACCTCGGCTTGATTCCCGCCATCGAATGGTTGGCGCAGGAATTCCAGAAGCGCACCGGTGTGACCTGCGAGTTCACGACCGACAACGAGGAACTCACGCTCGACGAGCAGCGCACCACCGCCCTCTTCCGCATCTGCCAGGAGGCGCTCACGAACGTCACGCGTTACGCGCAAGCCGGCGCGGTGCGGATCGCGCTCACGACGGACGGCGGACAAATCACACTGATGATTCACGACAACGGACGCGGCATCACCGACGCCGAGACGCGCGGGACAAAATCCTTCGGCCTGCTCGGCATGAGGGAGCGGGCGCGGCTGCTCGGCGGGACGTTCGAGATTCGCGGCGAGAATGGCGCGGGGACGACGTTGACGGTGCGGGTGCCGACGCCGTTGGAGTCCAAGCTTTAGCTTGCCCCCGAACACGCTGATGCGTGAACTCCAACCAGGCCATGAAAATTCTTATCACAGATGACCACGCGGTTTTGCGCCGCGGGCTGAAACAAATCCTCGAAGACGGCTTCGGCAAGATTCAATTCGGCGAGGCCGCGAACGCCAGCGAGGCCATCGCCGCGGTCGAGCGCGAGCATTGGGATCTCGTGGTGCTCGACATCACCATGCCAGGGCGCACCGGACTGGAGGCGCTCAAGGAAATCCGCGTGCTCAAGCCGACCCAGCGCGTGCTCGTGCTCAGCGTCCACAGCGAGGATCAGTTCGCCGTGCGCGTGTTGAAGGCGGGCGCGAGCGGGTTTTTGAACAAGGATTCCGCGCCCGAAGAACTGGTGAAGGCCGTGCGCAAAGTTACCGCCGGCGGCCGCTACGTGAGTGCGTCGCTCGCCGAGAAGCTGGCCGGCACCCTCGACCAGCCCGCCAGCGACCGCCCCGCGCACCAGGCGCTTTCTGACCGTGAGTTCCAGGTGCTGCGCATGATCGGCTCCGGCCGGACGGTGAGCGAAATCGGCGTGGAACTTTCCCTGAGCGTGAAGACCGTGAGCACCTACCGAGCACGCATTTTGGAGAAGATGCAGTTGCACACGAACGCGGAACTGACGCGCTATTGCTTCGAGAACAAGCTCGTGGAGTGAGACAAAAGCAGAAACGCGAACGCTGAAAGCAGTAGTCAGGACGCTGGCCGCGTGTCTATTCGGGCGCATCCTTCCGAGTCACATCGTTCGAAAGCGGCACTGGCCAGATTCGCCATCCACTACGTCAGGCGTCGCTCGGCGTTCATCGGGACACACTCCACAGGAAACAACCGGGAACGCAAATTGGAGCTTGCGCCGCCCTGCCCTGCGCTCGCTAGTTTCGTCCCGCATGGAAACCCTGCACGCGCCCTGGCGCATCGATTACATTCTCGGCCCGAAGACGCCGCCGGGCGGCGGGTGTTCCATTTTCACGCTCATCGCGCAATCGGGCGACGACGAGGCGAATCTCGTCATCGCGCGCGGCCGTTCCTGCTTCGCGATGCTGAACAATTATCCCTATAACGGCGGGCACCTCATGGTGATTCCCTACCGCGAAGTGCCGGACTTCAACGATCTGCTCGATGACGAATTGCTGGAACTGATGAAGCTCACGCGCCGCTGCCAGCATGCGCTGACGAAGGCAATGCAGCCGCACGGTTTCAACATCGGCGTGAATCTAGGCAAGGTCGCGGGCGCGGGAATCCAGGAGCACCTGCACATTCACATCGTACCGCGCTGGACGGGCGACACGAACTTCATGCCCGTAATTGCGAACACCAACGTCGTGCCCGAGGCGTTGCGGGAGACGGCCGCGAAACTGCGTTCGGCATTGGCGGAACAACAAAATTAACATGGCTACCGAGACACTCCATTTTGAAAACGCCCGCGTGGCGCAACAGCTCTTCGCCAACGATCCCCACAACCTCGACGCGCTCGAAACCGCGCTCGGCGTGAAGGCCACCTCGCGCGAAGGCTGGATCAAGCTCGACGGCACGGCGGAAGACGTGGCCCGCGCGAAGAATCTTTTCCAGCAGCTTGAATCCTCCCTGCGCGCGGGCGGGAACATCCGCGCGCGCGATTTCGCCCAGGCCGTCAACGTCGTGAAGAACGAAGGCACGGACGCCCTGCGCGACATCTACGCCGAGCGCATCAGCACCTCGCCGCGCAAGCCCAGCGTGGTGCCCAAGACCACCGGCCAGCGCAAATATGTGCAGGCCATCCGCGCGCATGACGTGACCTTCGGCATCGGTCCCGCTGGCACCGGCAAAACCTATCTTGCGATGGCGATGGCCGTCTCCGCGCTGCGCGAGGAGAAAGTTTCGCGCATCGTTCTCACCCGCCCGGCGGTCGAGGCCGGCGAGGCGCTCGGCTTTTTGCCCGGCGATCTCTACGAAAAAATCACGCCCTACCTCCGCCCGCTCCACGACGCGTTGCACGACATGATGCCCGCCGAGGAAATCCAGAAAAACATGGAGAAGGCCGTGATCGAAATCGCACCGCTCGCCTACATGCGCGGGCGCACGTTGAACAACGCCTTCATCATTCTCGACGAGGCGCAGAACTCGACCGCCGAGCAGATGTTCATGTTCCTCACGCGTCTGGGCCACGGCTCGAAGGCCGTCATCACCGGCGACCCCACGCAGATTGATCTGCCGCACCACAAAGTCTCCGGCCTCGTCGAGTCCGTGCGCGCGCTGCGCCAGACGGCGGGCATCGCGATCGTGGAATTCTCGCGCCAGGACGTGGTGCGCCACCCGCTCGTGCAACGCATCATCGAGGCCTACGAGGAACACCGGCAGTTGGTGAAGCGGGTGAAGGAGTAGAGGAAGAAAACTTTGAATTTGAAACGTCGAACTTTGAACTTTGAACGCGGGCGCGCTGCGAGTCGTTCGTGCAGATTTAAGTCTTAGAACGTAGCCGCGCACACTAACCACTAACCATCCAACGCCATGACCGTTGAATACGAAATCACGAAGGACGATTTGATTGCGTTCAACCTCTACCACCAGCGTCACTCACCGACCGCGCGACGGCAGTATCTGCGTGTTTGGTTCATTCCTCCGGTGGTTTGGCTGCTGATTTGTGCCGGCCTTTGGTATCTCGCGGATCGTTCGCGCGGCAAACCGGCACAGACATTTCTCGATTTGTTGCCGTTGTTAAGCGGCGTGCCGATCTATTTGCTGACCTTCCCGTGGCTCTATCGCCGCAAGCTACGCAAGATTGTGGATGGCATGGTAAGCGAGGGGCAGAACCGGGGACTTCTTGGCTTGCACCGTGTCACGCTTTCACCCGAAAGCGTCACCGAGTCCAGTGCGCACGGCCAGTCTTCGACCGCTTGGCGTGGAGTTGAGAGAGTGGTAAGCGCAGACGCGCACGCCTACATCTACATCTACATCAATGCGCTGGCGGCCATCATCGTTCCTCGTCGTGCGTTCGCTGGCGCGGCGGAATTCGAGCACTTCATCCGCACAGCCAAAGATCATCATGAGCAAGCTGCGGCTTGAGTGTAGGCACGCATGAAATTGCAGACCAGATCCCTCTCCGCCATCCGCCATTTCCGCCTCGTCGGCGGGCGGTTCGGCACGGGCGGGCAGCCCACGGAGAGCCAGTTTCAGGCGATTCGCGCGGCGGGGTTTGAGGCCGTCATCAACCTCGCGCTCCCGACCTCCGACCACGCGCTGGCCAACGAGGGCGGCTTCCCGCCTGGGTGGCACGGGCAACCTGCCCGTGCCGCCGGGCTACCAGCCCGGCGGAAGGGTGAGGGCCGCGCGCGTCAGGCCGGCTGGACTTCCGGCGGGGGTGGATCGCGGTCATTCCGCTGGGCTGGTAGCCCAGCGGGACGGGCTGGTAGCCCGTGCCACCCGTTTCAGCAGGAGCTGAACCGCCCATGAGCACGCGCGTTCTCTCGCTCCGCAACCGCCAGCGCACGCGCACGCTCGCGCTGCCGCTCCTGCGTCGCCTCACGCGCCAGTTGCTGCACGAGGAACTGGGCGTAACGGAATACGAACTGTGCTTCCACTTCGTGGAGCCGGCGGAAATGACGGAAGTGAACTGGCAGTTCCTCCAGCACGAAGGCTCCACGGACGTGATCACGTTCGATCACTCCGAGTTGGGAGCGCCGCTCCACGGCGAAATTTTCATATCCGTCGCCGATGCGGTGAAGCAGGCCCGCGAGTTCAAGACGACCTGGCCGTCAGAACTCGCCCGGTACGTCATTCACGGTCTGCTGCACTTGCGCGGCCATGATGATTTGGAACCCGCGAAACGCCGCATGATGAAGCGTGAGGAGAACCGTCTGTTGAAAAATGTCGCCGCAAAATTTCCGCTCTCACAGCTCGGCAAAACTCCGGCCTTGAAGTGATGAGGAATCTTTTTTTCCAACGCCAAGACGCCAAGACGCCAAGACGCGGAGAACGTCCGCACCCTCCAGCGTGCTGCCGGTTTGTAACCGGCAGGGGCCACGAACGACGGAGGCTTCAAGAATTTTTCTTGAGCCGCAGCGCGAGGCAGCCCCTGCCGGTTGCAAACCGGCAGCGCGTAGCCCAAGCCGCCCCTCGCTGTTTGTCATTCGTCATTCGTCATTTGCCCCATGGACGAGCGTAGCCACGGTCTCATCCTCCGCACGCGGCCTCTCACCGAGACCAGCCTCATCGTCCACTGGCTCACGCCGGACCTTGGACGCATCGCCACGGTGGCAAAGGGCGCGCGCCGTCCGAAGTCGCCGTTTCGCGGCAAGCTGGATTTGTTTTACGAAGCGGAGTTCAGTTTCGCGCGCAGCAAGAGGTCCGATTTGCACAATCTCCGGGAAGTGGTCCTGGGCGAGACTCATCCGACGTTGCGGCAAAATCTCGGCTGGATTCAACAGGCCAGCTACTTCACCACGCTCGTCGAACTGACCACGGAAACGGAGACGCCCATCGCTTCCGTCTTCACCCTCGTGTGCGCCGCGCTCGCCGAACTCACCATCGCGCCGCCCACGCCGCGCACGGTGTTCGCGTTTGAATTGAAGCTGCTCGAAGAACTCGGCCTCGGCCCAGACTGGAATGATTCAAAGTTGAGCGCAGGCAGCCGTCATCTGGCGGCGACGCTGACGCGTGGCGACTGGCCGCTGATCCGCCGCGTGAAATTGAGCGACGCCCAGACGCGCGAACTGCGGCAGTTCCTGCACGGCTTCATCATTTATCACCTGGAGAAAATTCCCGCCGGTCGCACGGCGGCGCTGAACGCGACGTAAGAAAATTCACCGGTCCTGCTGGGCGGCGGCGTGCATCTGGCGGGCGAGCAGAACTTTTCCCGTGGGCCGGTAGTTCGCGATGAACTCGCGCCGGAACTCACCGAACGTCCCGGCGGCCAGATTCGTCCGCATGTCTTCCATCACTTTGAGGAACAGGTGCGAGTTGTGAATGCTGACCAGGCGCAGGCCGAGAATTTCATTCACGTTCAGCAGATGACGGATGTAGGCGCGGGTGAAATTTTTGCAGGCGAAGCAGTTGCAGTCCGCCTCGATGGGCGTGAAGTCCGCCTTGTAAGAACCGCCCTTGATGCTGATGGCTCCCAGACGCGTGAAGGCCGTCCCGTTGCGCGCCACGCGGGTCGGCAGCACGCAGTCGAACATGTCCACGCCGCGCGCGACCAACTCGACGAGCTGCGCGGGGGTGCCGAGACCCATCGCGTAACGTGCCTTGTGCGCGGGCAGATGCGGCTCGGTCATTTCCACGGCGGACATCATCTCCGGCTCCGGCTCGCCCACGCTCACGCCACCGATGGCGTAGCCGTCGAAGTCCATCGCCACGATTTCCTTTGCGCAATGCTCGCGCAGCTTCGCATCGCTCGCGCCCTGCACGATGCCGAAGACGAATTGACCCTCCGCGCGCGGCTGCACGCGGCACTCGCGCGCCCAGCGAATGGTGCGCTCGACCGCGCCTTTCATCTCCGCCGCCGTCGCGCCGTGGGGCGGGCATTCGTCGAAGACCATCGCGATGTCCGAGCCGATGATGCGCTGGATGTTCATGGACTCTTTCGGCCCGAGGAACAGCAGCGAGCCATCCAGGTGCGAGCGGAACTCGACGCCGTGCGGTTTAATCTTCCGAATCTTCGCGAGGCTGAAAACCTGGAACCCGCCGCTGTCGGTGAGGATCGGTTTCGTCCAGTTCATGAATTTATGCAGCCCGCCCGCCGCCGCCATGATCTCCATGCCCGGCCGGATGGAGAGGTGATAGGTGTTGCCGAGAATGATCTGCGTGCCCATCTCGATCAGCTCGCGCGAGTCCAGCGCCTTCACGCTGGCCTGCGTGCCGACCGGCATGAAGACGGGCGTCTCGATCACGCCGCGCGTGGTCGTGAGGCGTCCGAGGCGGGCGCGGGAATGCGGGTCGGTCTTGAGCAATTCAAACACGGACGGATTCTGGCGTGAGCTGCCAGCAAACTCCAAATCCCAAAACTTAAAATCCCATGAGGACACTAAACACTGACGGAGGCAGATGGGGCGTCGTCGTTCCGCGCACGCCGGGTGAGGCGTTGTTCTGTTCCACCTTGTCCTTCCGACTTCAGGCCCGGCGCGCGGAGCGACGACGCCCTACCCGCACTCGCCATTCGCAAGACCACTTTCCAGAGGCACCTCTTGAAGTTTGAAGTTTGTGGCTTGTTTGAATTTTGGGATTTGGTGGTTGGAATTTCCCCAGTGCCTCCTCTCCACACACTTTAGTCCACGAGCGGGACAGCCGCTGAATATCCTGCGTCATGTGGTCCGTTGCCGAACCGACGCGGCGTGTGCTCACGCCGCTTGCCAAGAGTCCCGCTGTAGCGGGGCCGCTCGCCTCCTTTCAACTTTCTCTCCTCGACCGCGCGCATCAGCAGGCGGCCGTGGCCGCACTCGGCCAGGCGGCGCTGACGGGTGTGGACTTGCGGACGCTCGTGGAGCAGGCCGCCATTTTCGTCGCGCAAACGCTGTCGCTGGATCTCTGCGGCATCTACGAACTGGACGAGGATCTCATCACGCTTCGCATGATCGCGGGGCACGGCTGGGACAATGACGTGGTCGGCACCACGGTCTGGGCGGAGACGGACTCGATGGCGGCGTATGTTTTGCAATCTGCCGAGCCGGTCATCGTGCGCGACGCGGGAACGATCACGGCGTTTCGGGTGCCGGAAATGCTCCGCGCGCATGGCGTGGTCAGCGGCATCAGCGTGGTCATTCCCGGCGCGCTGCGGCCGTGGGGCATTCTGGAGGCGCAGACCCGGCGCGCGCGAGTGTTCGTCGAGGATGATTATCACTTCCTGCAATCCGTCGCCAACGTCATCAGTTCTGCCCACGCGCGACGCCAGAATGAAACCGAGCGCGAGCATCTTGCGGCCTTCGTGCAGCACAATCCAAATCCCGTCATGGAGTTGGACGCGCTCGGCTCCGTGCTCTACTGCAACGACGCCGCGCGCATCGTCACGGGCGGATTACACAAGACGCTGCCCGGTGAATTGCTGCCGCTGAACATCGCCGACCTCACGCGGCATTGTCTGGAGCACCGCATCAACGTGCTGGACGAAAAGGTCGCCGTGTCCGGGCGCACGCTCTCGTGGTCATTCTTTCCGCTCGCGGGCGAGGCGCGCGTTCACGCCTACGGCGAGGACGTGACCGAGCGCCTGAGCCTCGAAGCGCAGTTGCGCCAGTCGCAAAAGATGGAGGCGCTCGGCCAACTCGCCGCCGGCGTGGCGCATGATTTCAACAACATCCTCACCATCATGCAGGGCCTGGTGCGGCGGCTCGGATTGAGCGCGTCGCAGGAACAGGGCGTGATGCTCGATCAACTGTTCACGACCACGGAACGCGCGGCGAGCTTGACGAAACAGTTGCTCACCTTCAGCCGCCGCCAGGTGTTGCAACGCAGCGTCATCTCGCTCGGCGACACCGTGACGACGATGAGCCGGATGCTGGAGCGATTGATCGGCGAGAACATCTCGCTCGTCGCCGAGCACGCGCCGGACGCACCGGCCATCGAGGCCGACCCTTCGATGATCGAGCAGGTGATGTTGAACCTAGCCGTCAATGCGCGCGACGCCATGCCGCAGGGCGGGCAACTGATCATCGCCACCGACGCGGTGGAGAGCGAGGACGAGAACGGGGTGGCGCGCTGGGTGCGTCTGCGCGTGAGCGACACCGGCACGGGCATTCCGCCAGACGTGATGGCGCGCATCTTCGAGCCATTCTTCACGACCAAGGAAGTGGGCCGAGGCACCGGGCTGGGACTGGCCACGGTCTTCGGCATCGTCAAACAACACGACGGCTTCGTGGACGTGACGAGCGAAGTGGGACGCGGCACCACCTTCACCATGCTGTTTCCAGCCTCGGTGCAGACTCTGGAACCAAAGATCACCGAGGCCACGGAAGCGCCGGTCGCGCCACGCGGCGGCGCGGGTGAAACAATTTTGCTCGTGGAAGACGAGCCGATTCTGCGCGAACTGGCCCACGCCATTCTCGCCGACGCGGGCTACCGGGTGCTGGAGGCCGAGCGCATTGAGGAGGCATTCAGCGTGTGGGAAGAGCACGCGCACAAGATTGATCTGCTGCTGACGGACATGGTGCTGCCCGGCGGTTTGACGGGCCGCGAACTCGCGCGCCAGCTCCAGGAACGCAAGCCGGAACTCCGGGTGATTTACAGCACTGGCTACAGCCAGGACCTGCTCGACTCCGGCGACGAGCCGGTGCACTTCCTCCAAAAGCCGTATCCGCCGGACACGCTGGTGCGCGCAGTGCGGACATGTCTGGATGCGGTGTAACGCACCGGTGCTCACATCAATCTCGGCGCGCGAGTCTTTGGACATTTTCCCGGCGGTGCCTAAGCTCGTCCCGTGATTCGCAACATCATCTTCGACTGGTCGGGCACGCTGGTGGACGATCTGCCGGCGGTGATGGACGCGACCAATCACGTCTTTCGCCAGGCGGGCCTGGCGGAAATGTCGCGCGATCAGTTTCGCGCGGAGTTCTGCCTGCCGTTCAAAAAATTCTACGACAAGTTCCTGCCCAGC
>JAYVNY010000098.1:0-4560 GCA_043758205.1 Akkermansia sp. | reverse complement strand
TTCAAGCTCGACCCGGCGAATCCCGACCCGGGCCGCGTGACCATCCGCCGGTTGAACCGCGAGGAGTATCGCAACACCATCCTCGATCTGTTCGGCGTGGACTTCGACGTGACCGAGGCGTTTCCCACCGACGACAGCGGCTACGGCTTCGACAACATCGGCGACGTGCTGACCATCTCGCCCATCCTGCTGGAGAAGTATCTGGATGCGGCGCGCGACATCTCGGACAAGGTGGTGAACAGCGGCGAGGGACGCATCCCGACGATTTCCGTGGCGGGGGATGATTTCAAAGACAAGGCCAACCCCAAGGTCTCACCGAACAACCTGCCCTTCAGCGAAGCGAACACCGTGTCCGTCACGCGCGAGATCAAATATCCCGGGCCCTACAAAATCTCGCTCGACCTCGCGGTGGCGGGATCGAAGGACGCGACGGTGCACGCGGCTGTGGCGGTGTTGAAACTGGATGGCAAGGAAATCGAGCGGCGCGACCTCGGCTGGGACGCGGCGAAGACGGTGACGATTTCCGATCAGGCCACGCTCACGAAGGGAAACCACACCTTCGCCATTGAGCTGATTCCCAAGCGCGCCCCGGCCGAAGGCGAAAACAAGCTGCACGCGAATCTCGACACTTTGAAACTGAACGGTCCGCTGGACCGCAGCTACCTCGAACGTCCGAAGGAATACTTCAAGGTCTTCCTCGACGGCCAGCCGCCCCTCGCTGCCGCGCCGCGTATCGAATATCGAAAGAAAATTCTGCGCTACTTCACGATGCGCGCATTCCGTCGTCCGGTGGATGAGCCGACACTGGACAAATTGGTGAGCATTGCCGCCGGAGTGGAGAAGCAGCCGGGCGGCAGCTTCGAGCAGGGCATCGGTCAGGCGCTGACGGCGATGCTGGCGTCGCCGCGCTTTCTCTTCCGTGCAGAAATTCAACCGGAGCCGAACAACCCCGCGCAGGTCGTGCGCGTGGATGAGTATGCGCTGGCCTCGCGCCTGTCGTACTTCCTGTGGAGTTCGTTGCCGGATGATGAACTGCTCGCGCTGGCGCGGGACGGGAAATTGCGCGCGAGCCTGCGTCCGCAAGTGGACCGCTTGTTGAAGGACGAGAAGGGCCGTCGCTTCGTGCGCAACTTCGCCGGGCAATGGCTCCAGACGCGCGACGTAGAGACGGTGAGCATTGACGCGCAGCGCATTCTCCGCATCCGCCGCAACGAGGACGCAGACAAAGTTTTCAACGGTCGCGTGCGCCGCGCCATGCGACAGGAGACGGAAATGTTGTTCGCCCATCTCGTGCGCGAGAACCGTCCGCTCACGGAACTGCTGTCCTCCGACTACACGTTTCTGAACGAGACGCTGGCGAACTTCTACGACATCCCCGGCGTGAAAGGTCAGGAGATGCGGAAGGTAACGCTCGCGAAGGACTCGCATCGCGGCAGTGTGCTCACCCACGGGAGCCTGCTGCTCGTCACTTCGAATCCCACGCGCACGTCGCCCGTGAAGCGCGGCCTGTTCGTATTGGAGAATTTGCTCGGCACGCCCCCGCCGCCCGCGCCGCCGAATGTCCCGACGCTGGAGAGCACGAAGCAGAATTCCGCCGACTTCCTGACCATGCGGCAGGCGATGGAACTGCACCGCGCGAAGCCGTTGTGCGCCTCGTGCCATGCGCGCATGGACCCGATTGGGCTGGCGCTGGAAAATTTCAATGCGCTCGGCAAGTTCCGTGACCAGGAGGGCGGGAAGAACATTGATACGGCGGGGCAATTGATCACCGGCGAGAAATTCACGAACACCGTCGAGCTGGCAAAAATTCTCATCACCTCGCGGCGCAAGGATTTTTACCGCTGTGCCACGGAGAAATTGCTGACTTACGCCACGGGCCGCGGTGTGGAATACTACGACGCCCCGACCATTGAGAAGATCGTCGAGCAGATGGAGCGCGATGGCGCGAAGACGCGCAGCCTGATTTACGGCGTGGTGGAAAGCGCACCCTTTCAGATGCGGCGCGGCGACGGCGACCGGCTGTTGACGGATGCGAAGCTGTGAGGCTGAAAGGTAGTGGGACAGGCGCCCTCGCCTGTCGCCAGTCCACCGGGCGCCCCCGCCCGGTGTTCTGCAAGCGGGGGCGCTTGCGAGACTAAAGACAGCCGGAGGCGGCTGTCCCACTACACAGTTGGCAAACGAAATTAAATTTGCCAGCGCGCCGTGCCGTCTGACCGTGAGCCGAAAGAATTTTATGAACAAACAGGCCATGCCAGTGAACCGGAGGAACTTCCTGCGCGGACTCGGCGTCTGCGTCGCGCTGCCGGCGTTTGAATCCATCCTGCCCGTGCGTGCGCTCGCCGCGGCCACGGCCGCGCCGCTCGCCACCACCGCCTCGGGCGCTCCGTTGCGCATGGCGTTTCTCTACGTGCCGAACGGCGTGAATCTTAAGAAGTGGCGGCCCACCGGCACCGGCGCGGATTACCAGATCAACTCCTCGCTCGAACCGCTCGCCGCGCTTCGCAGCGAATTCCAAGTCATCAGCAAACTGGATCAGAAAAACGGCACGGCCGGCGCGGACGGCGCGGGCGATCACGCGCGCGCGAACGCCTCCATCCTCACCGGCGCGCGTCCCAAGAAAACGGCGGGCGCGGACATCCGCGTGGGCGTCTCCGTGGATCAAGTTGCGGCCAAGGCTCTCGCCGACACCACGCGCTTCGCTTCACTCGAACTTTCCTGCGACGGCGTGCGCAAGTCCGGCTCGTGCGACTCCGGTTACTCCTGCGCTTATCAGTTCAATCTCTCGTGGCGTTCGGAGAACACGCCCGTCGCGCCCGAGTCCAATCCGCGCCTCGTCTTCGAGCGGCTCTTCGGCACCGGCAAGGCGGGCGAGCGTCAGCGCAATTTTGATCAGCGCCTGACACAGCAGCGATCGATCCTCGACTTCGTGATGGATGACGCGAAGTCCATGCAGCGCCAGTTGGGCCGCAACGATCAGTCGAAGCTCGACGAGTATCTGACTGGTGTGCGCGAGATCGAGACGCGCATCCAGCGGGCCGAGCGGTTCAGCAAGCTGCCCGATCCGAAGTCCGACACGCCCTCCGGCATCCCGACGAATTACCAGGACCACATCCGCCTGATGGGCGACATGCTCGTGCTGGCCTTCCAGACCGACTCGACGCGCGTCGGCACGTTTCTGCTCGCGCACGACGGCAGCAACCGCAGTTTCAAGGACGTGGGGGTTTCAGACGGACATCACAATCTCTCGCATCATCAAAACAACGAGGAGACGCTGGCGAAGATCGCGAAGATCGACACGTTCTATACCACGCAGCTTGCTTACTTCCTCCAGCGGATGCGCGAGACGAAGGATCGCGACGGCAAGTCGCTGCTCGACAACTCCATGGTGGTTTATTGCAGCGGCCTCGGCGACGGCAACGCGCACAGCCACACGAATCTCCCCGTGATTCTCGCTGGCCGCGGTGGTGGTGCCTTTAATCCCGGACGCCACTTCGATCCCGGCAGCAGCACGCCTATGAACAACCTCTACGTCTCCATGCTCCGCAACATGGGCATGAAGGTGGATTCGTTCGGCGACTCGACCGGCGCACTGCAAGGAGTGTAGGGCGGGCTTCCAGCCGCGAGGCTGCCCTCGGTCATGAGGTGGAAGGGCGATGCGTATTTCATCTCGTCTCTTCTTGGTTCCTCGTCTCCGCCGGTGCCAGTGGCCACGGATCGTCACGGAGGTTTGTTCGCGGGCGGCAAGTCAGCTTTGATGTCCGGTGGGTTTGGCCCGACCAGTGCGCGCAATCCTCAGAAATATCCCGCCTTTTTCCGGTCTTCCATCGCCGCTTCACTTGCCTTGTCATCCGCGCGCGAGCCGCGTTCGGTCACGCGGGCGGCGGCGATTTCGGCGAGGATGTCGTCCACGCTGTACACCTTCGACTCGATCATGCCGGTGCTGATCATGTCCGCAATGGTGCGGACGCGGACGGTGAGTTTTTGCACCGGTTCCTTGGCCGTCGGGCGCGCGCCAGCGTAAGGATCGGGCTTGGTCGCATCGGTGTGCGTCGGCGGCACCGGAATCCACTGGCCGCCACGACGGAAGCACTCGCGCTCGTGGCTGAAATAAATCGTCGGGACTTCGAGCTGCTCCTTCTTGATGTATTCCCAGACGTCCATCTCGGTCCAGTTCGAGAGCGGAAAGACGCGCATGTTTTCGCCCTGGTTGAGCCGCGCGTTGTAGAGGTTCCAGATTTCCGGGCGTTGATTCTTCGGGTCCCACTGGCCGAAGCCGTCGCGGAAGCTGAAGAAGCGTTCCTTCGCGCGGGCCTTCTCCTCGTCACGCCGCGCGCCACCGATGCAGCAGTCGAATTGAAATTCTTCGATGGCCGCGAGCAGAGCAGGGGTCTGCAACTGGTTGCGGCTCACGATGCCGGGCTTGGGCGTGGCGAGTCCGCGCGCGATGACGTCATCCACCGTGCGGACGATGAGCTTCGCGCCGAGCTGTTTCGCGCGGCGGTCGCGGAAATCAATCAGTTCGGGAAACTCGTGGCCGGTCTCGATGTTGAGGAACGGCAT
>JAYVNY010000097.1:0-5466 GCA_043758205.1 Akkermansia sp. | reverse complement strand
GCCTGCCCTGCAACGGGATTGGCGGGTGACGCTGGGGACGCGTTTCCAGCATGTGACTCGTGACGTGGATCGGCTGGTGCCACGGCTGGAAGTGCGGGGTTCGGGCGAGCAATGGTTTGATCTCAGCTATGAGTTTACGACGACGCAGGGGGAGAAATTTTCCGCTGCGGAGATTGCGCGGTTGCTGGAAAGCGGTGGGAGTTCGGTGAAACGGGCCAATGGCAAGGTGACGTTGTTTGATCCGCTGCTGCTGGATGATTTCAGTGCGCTGCTGCGGGATAGCCAGCCGGAGCAGCGAGCGCCGGGGGTGTATCGGATGGAACGTCGGCAGGCCGGAGCGTTGGCAGCGTTTGCAGAGGAGACGGGGCTGGAGCTGGGAGGCGATCCGGCGTGGCAGCAGTGGGCGAGTGCGCCGCGACGGGCAGATCGGCTGGAACCGGTGGCGCTGGGGAGCTTGGCCGACGTGCTGCGGCCCTACCAGCAGCAGGGCGTGGCGTGGCTCCATTTCCTGGCGCAGAATTCGTTTGGCGGGGTGTTGGCGGATGAAATGGGACTGGGGAAAACGCTCCAAGCGCTGGCGTGGCTGCGGACGGTGACGGGCTGCGGGCCGAGCCTGATCGTGTGCCCGACCTCGCTCATTTTCAACTGGCAGGCGGAAGCGGCGCGGTGGACGCCGGAACTGCGGGTGCTGGCGCTGGAGGGGCCGCAGCGAGCTCGGCTCTTTGAGCAACTGGACGCGGTGGATTTGGTCATCACGAGTTATCCGCTGCTGCGGCTGGACCTAGAGCGCCACCGCGAGCGGACTTACGCGACGTTGATTCTGGACGAGGCCCAGCACATCAAGAATCCTGAGAGCCAGAGTGCGCAGGCCGCCTGTGCGCTGCGGGGGCGGCATCGGATCGCCATGACGGGGACGCCGGTGGAGAACTCGCTGCGGGATCTGTGGTCGCTCTTCCATTTCCTGATGCCTGGCTATCTGGGCACGCGCCAAGAATTCCGCGAGCGCTATGAGACGGCGGCGCCGGATAGCCAGGCGCAGCAAAGGCTACGGCGGCGCGTGGCTCCGTTTCTGCTACGGCGACTCAAGTCGCAAGTGGCGGCAGAGTTGCCAGAGAAAATGGAACAGATTGCCAGGTGTGAACTCACGGCCACGCAGCAGGAAATTTATTCCCGTCTAGCCGACACCACGCGGCGGCAACTCTTCGAACTCGCCGGGGCCAAGGATGCCAAGAAATCCCGCATGGTCATGCTCACGGCCCTGCTCCGACTGCGCCAAGCCGCGTGCGATGTCCGCCTGCTGGGGCTGGACCCAGCACCTGCGGAGGCGGAGGCCTCGGGCAAGCTGGAACTGCTCAGCGAGCTGCTAGCGGAGGCGCTGGAGGGCGGGCATCGGGTGCTGGTCTTCAGCCAATTCGTCACTATGCTCGGGCATCTGCGGTCGCGGCTGGAAGCGGACGGGATTGTCTATTGTTATCTGGATGGCTCCAGCCAAGACCGGGCGCAGCAAGTGCAGCATTTCCAAGCAGGCGGAGCGGAGGTGTTTTTAATTAGCCTGAAGGCGGGCGGCACGGGATTGAATCTCACGGCGGCGGATACCGTGATCCATTTCGATCCGTGGTGGAATCCCGCCGTGGAAGACCAGGCCACGGATCGCGCGCATCGCATCGGACAAACGAAAGTCGTGACCAGCTACAAGCTCATCGCGCGCGGCACGGTGGAGGAAAAAATCCTGCTCTTGCAGCAGAAGAAGCGCGAGATCATCCGCGGCACACTCGGCGAGGAGCAGTTCACGGAGGCGCTGAACTGGGAGGAGATTCAGGAACTGTTTGCGTAGCGGCGGAGCGCGGGTTTTCCATGCGCCTCCGCATTCGCCGTGCGGCAGGGGCCGACGCGCGCGATGAGAGATACGGTTAAGCCGGAACTCCGAAATCGGAACGGGTGGAACGGGCTACCAGCCCGTCCCGCCCGGCTACCAGCCGGGCGGAATGGGAGGGAGCTTGGTTTGGAACGGAACGACCGAAACTTTTCCAACTCCTCCTCCGTTCCGCGCGGCTGGTAGCCGCGCGGCACAGGCAGGTTGCCTGTGCTACCCGGCGGCTGCGCCGCCGCCACTTCGGTGTTCCGGTCAAGTCTGTCGCCGCCGCCGCCGCTAATTCGCCAGTGACGTTCTCAACACCTCAAACTCGCGATGCGCCTTTGACCGCCCGCGATGTCCGGGCCGCCGTGCTGACCTGGCCGCGCTGGCTCATGGTCGCAAGCGGGCTGGTCTTGCTGGGCGTGGCGTTGAGCTTTGCCTTCCATGTCGTGTTCGCCCGGATGCTGTCGCTCGACGAAGGCTACTTGATGATCACCATCCGGGGATTTCTGGACGGTCACGCGCTTTACGATCCGCTCTTCACGCAATACGGCCCGGCCTTCTACCTCTACCAGTGGGTGGCGCACGGGCTGTTGCACATTCCCGTCACGCACGACGCGACGCGCTGGCTGTGCATCTTTCACTGGCTGGCCGCGTCGGTTCTGCTCGGACTGGCGGGGCGACGGCTGACGGGTTCGGCGCTGGCCGGGCTTTTTATTTTCGCGCAGTCGGTGGTGCATCTGAATGAGCTGGCGAACGAACCAGGCCATCCGCAGGAACTCGTCATCGTGCTGCTGGCGCTCGGTGTTCTGGTCGCGACGCGGGCGCGCGCGCTCGTCGTGCTGGCGCTGGTTGCGGCGGCGCTCGTCTTCATAAAAATCAATGTGGGCGTGTTCTTTGGCCTGGCCGTGGCGCTGACGATGGCGGGGGAAATTTCCGGGCGCGCCGCACGCGTGCTGAAAGGGTTGCTCCTGGCGGGCTGTCTGATGCTGCCCTTTTTGCTCATGCGCCGGCATGTTGAACTGGACTGGTGCCGCAACTACGGCGCACTGGTCGCCGCGGCCTTGGGAGGAACGTGCGTGCTCCGGCAGTGTTCTCCGGGAAAAAGTTTTTTTACGCGGCGCGACTTGTTCTGGGCGGCAGCGGGTTTCGTGATTTCGTCCGTGGTCTTTCTGGGCGTCGCGGTGTTCACGGGCAGTTCTGCGCGCGCGCTGCTCGACGGTCTGATTGTGACGCCCCTGCAGATGCCCGCGATGGTGCTGATGCCGTTGCCGGTGTCCACTCTCGCGGCGCTCAACGCGGTCGCGGCGCTGGTCACGGCGTGTTTCTTTCTCTGGCGTCGGCCCGGCGCGGGCGCGGTGCGGTTGTTAAAATTAATCTTCGGCGTGGTGGGTGCGTTCGTGTGCATCGGCCAGCCGACGGCGCAACTGTCCGCGCTGCTGCCGTGGGTGTGGTTGACCCTGCTGCCGGCGGGGCAGGGCGAGGCCCGGTCGCATTCGGTCGCGCGCATTTTTCTCTGCTTCCTCACGAGCGCGGAGGCGATGCAGGCTTATCCGGTCGCCGGAACCCAGATTGCCAACGGCACTTTCCTGCTGGTGCTGACTTACGCAGTGAATCTCGCCGACGTGGTACGGAGCATTTCTCTGCCGGAAAAAATCACCGCCGGTCTCGCCGCGCTGTCGCCGGTCGCGCGGCGTGGATTGCCCGCCGCGCTGATGCTCGCGCTGGTGTGGTGCTTCGCGAATGTCTGGTGCGACTGGCCGGGCGTCCGCCGCGCCTACGCCGCCGCCGCGCCGTTGAACCTGCCCGGATCGAGGTCCGTGCGGATGCATCCTGAAGCGGCGTTGTTGTTCCAGGATTTGACCGCCTACCTGCGCGCGGAATCCGACGGCTTCATCAGTTACCCTTGTTTGAACAGTTTGTATTTCTGGACTGAGCAACGTCCGCCCACGCTGCTCAACGGCAGCGGCTGGCTGCAATTCGATCACACGCAGCAGCGGCAGATCCTCGACGCGTTGCTCGCCCGATCCCGTCCCCGGCTGGTGCTGCGCACGGACATGGTGAACGGCTGGGCGCAAGGAGCGCCCTTGCATCTCCGTCCGCTCGTTGAGTGCGTGACGCAGCAATGCGAACCGGTCCGACGCATGGGGCCATACACGATTTTTGCCCCCAAGACGGAGACCAAACCGAACGTCCTGTCCGCGCGCGGTAACTGATTATTTTCTCCGCGCAAAAGCAGCCCGGGCTGGAGCGCCGAGCCTTGCTCGGCCTGATAACACTGCGTTGCCAAACGAGCCGAGCAATGCTCGGCGCTCCTTGGTCAACCAACCGGAGATGCAGGCGCGTTTGGCCGAAAAAAATCCACACTGG
Source organism: Akkermansia sp. (assembly GCA_043758205.1). Taxonomy (GTDB): domain Bacteria; phylum Verrucomicrobiota; class Verrucomicrobiia; order Limisphaerales; family SIBH01; genus JANNGC01. Next base: position 1,241 of record JAYVNY010000097.1, on the reverse strand, counting down.
TTAAACTTCAACAGTTGAATCACCGCATCAAAAAATATTCATACCGGGAGATAACGTAATGATTGCAGGTCTTTGAACCGCCTCCTCGCCATCGCTGAACCCGTGGCACGCCGTGCGCTAAGGGGGGGGTGCGCTTGAAAACCAGAGTCCCCAAAATCTTCGACACCGCCACCCACCGTGCCCTCATGCACGTCGGCACACGCGCGTCGTTTGAGGTGGATGCGCTCGTGGCCTCTTTCACTCTCGCGAGCTTTCCGCTGTTCGGGAAGTTCCGGTCCGCAGTCCGCAAAACCCGCTCCTAAAACACAACACACATGAAGAAAGTCGAAGCAATCATCAAACCCTTCAAACTGGAGGAAGTAAAAGACGCCCTCGGTGACGTGGGCATCGAAGGCATGACCGTCAGCGAAGTGAAAGGCTTCGGTCGTCAGAAAGGTCACACCGAAATCTATCGCGGCAGCGAATACACGGTGGACTTCCTGCCCAAGATCAAACTGGAACTCGTCCTGCCTGACAACAAGGTGGATGCCGCCCTCAAAGCCATCATCGGCGCGGCCAAGACCGGCAAGATCGGCGACGGCAAAATCTTCGTCTCGAACGTCGAGGAAGCCATCCGCATCCGCACCGAAGAAAAAGGTGAGACCGCTGTTTAACCCGCGACTGGAGAACCAAACTACTTAACCAAAATGAAGAAATTATTCCTCTCCCTCACCCTGATCAGCCTGCTCGTCGGCAGCTTCGCGCCGCTGATTCACGCCGCGGATGCTCCGCCTCCGCCGGAACGCTCCGTGGCCGAACGCCTCGAAGACCTTGAGGCTTACGTGAACAACGGCGCGCGCAACGGCAGCACCAACGCCCCCTCGAAGATCGCCGGCCCCGGTCCCGGTCACAACGCGTGGATGATGACTAGCGCCGCCCTCGTGCTGTTCATGACTCTGCCCGGCCTGGCGCTGTTCTACGGCGGCCTTGTTCGCAAGAAGAACGTGCTCTCCGTGCTCGCGCAATGCCTCGGCATCGCGGGCTTGGTCACGATTCTCTGGTATGTCGTGGGCTACAGTCTCGTCTTCTCCGCCGGCTCGCCTTACCTCGGCAGCTTCTCCAAGTTCGCGTTCCTCAAGGGCGTGGACTCCAACCCGAACACCGACTACGCCGCGTGGGTCTCGCAGAACGTCTTTTCGATGTATCAGATGATGTTCGCGATCATCACCCCGGCGCTGATCGTGGGCGCGATTGCCGAACGC
>JAYVNY010000096.1:0-19670 GCA_043758205.1 Akkermansia sp. | reverse complement strand
GAAAAAGACGGGAAGCTGATAAGAAAAGAAACTCAGTCCGACGACGCTCGTTCCAGTTGACAACCTTCATAGGCGCTGCAGCGCATGGTTAGGCCGCATGGGATTGTCGTTTGAGTTTGCGAGCACAGAAAATAATCGTCGCCTGCACCGCGACCAACGCGAGACTCCAGCCAACCGTCTCGTAATCATCCCGGATGTATCCGCGGAATCGCAGAAGGTCGTCGCCGACTGGATTGAGCGTGGCGATTGCATGGTGCGACGCGTAGGCGTGGTATCCGTGAGCGCCAGCGTAAACGAGCGCGAAGGCCAACGTCAGCCCGGCTACAAGGTAAATAGTGAACGATGCTCTCATAAACGTGAAGCGGCCTAACAGTGAGTCGGCGGCGCGGGTTTCAGCCTATCTGGTTTCATGGTGGAAAACTAAAAGGGACGCAACGGGCCGGTCGAGAAGATTTTCCCTCCCGTTTTGGACCTGATCCGCAACCGGGAAAGGCGGCGCCGTGTCCGGCCGGGCGGGACTGCCGGGGGTGGCCACGCTGGTCGTCCCTCCGGGACTCGGCCCCGGTTCCTCGCCACCCCAGTGCTCCAGCATTGGGCTATTTTCGTTCCTCCCGGCGGGACTGGTTTCAAGAACGCTGTTCGGATGCAGCCGTCCTCCCCCCGGTTCTTCTTTCCCCGGCCCGCCGCGGATGCGGCTGGCCCGGTCCGGCGCTGCGGACCTTCGCTCCATCAGCTCCCTGTGTCGGGTGAGCCGACGGCGGACAGTGCTGCTCGCCGCTCCGACCAGCTCAGGCGGGGCCGGGATGAACTGGGCCGGGGGCGGGATACAGTCCGGCGGAACCGGGACACACTCTCGCGGCACCGGGATGAACTCCGTCGGGGGCGGGATGCGTTGGGATTGGGCCGGGACGAACTGGGGAACCACCGGGAATTCATTCCCGATCTTTTCCCAGTGCCTCCCACTCTATCCCCAGCTCGTTCCGGTGTCTCCCCAATGCATCCCGGTCTCGCCGGAGCGGGTGGGGTAGCTTTCTAAACCAAGTGACCAAAGCAACTTGAAGCAATGTCATCTTCCCTCTGAGGTTGTTTGAACATTTTTTCCTACCGTGCATCCAATTCACACGCTCTGTTCCCGAATACACGGCCTCGGAAACTCATTGAAGGGGTGCCGCTCTGAACTTCTCAAGCGGCGAACGGGCGGAAAGGCATCATATGGCTGGACTTGGAAGAGATTACATCATGCTCCGCAGCTCGCGAACCCTGCAGTGTATGACCATCATCAAAAACGGCACCCCCACCTGGGAATGGAGCGAGCTATCCGTGACCGCGTTCAACACCAAATACCAGGAATGCATCGCCCTGCTCGCCACGGAGAGCGATGAAATGGCGGATGCCACGGGCGCACGAGGCACGCGGGACCAGAACTTGGACCTATTACGCGACAAATCGCGGCTTGCGTTAACGTTATTCAAGGCAAAGTATCGGAATAATCCGGCGAAATTGCGGTTGTTCAGCAATTTGGTCATGAAGTCGGATAAAATCGCGGGCACGTTGAGCGAGGCGCTGGCGGTGGAGAGTGCTTGGGAGGAGGCGGACGCGGCGTATGTGCTGGAGGATGGGACGACGTTGGCGAGCTTTTTGACCTTGCGGCAGTTATGCCAGACGAACACGGAGGGGGTGTCGAAGGAGGTGGCCGAGGAATCGGGCGTGTCCGGGCAGATCCTGGTCAAGCTCGACGCGCTCTACGACTGGTGCGTGGCGTGGTATGCGGTGGCCACGGCGCTTTACTCGGAGGGGACGGCGCATGGCATCATGCTGCGGAATCAAATCCCCACGCAACCCAGTCCGGGCGGGCCGTTGCCGGGGCAGGCGACGTTGTCGGCGGAGGGCGGCATCGGGCAGATCACCGCGACCTTCGCGGCGGAGAATGCCCAGACCTTCACGCTGCGTGGTCGTCTGGTGGGCGCGCCGGATTTCGCGGAGCTAGCCACAGGTCTCGCCGGCCCGACCCATACGCAGGATAGCCTGGCGGTGGGGCAGTATGAGTTAATGGTAGTGCCGCACAACGACGAGGGGGACGGACCCGCGAGCGAGGTGGTGACGGTGGAGGTGACTTAGGAAGGGCAGAGGGCAGAAGGCAGAGGACGGAGGGCAGAGGGCAGCATTGGATCTGGGCGGGGCTGAACCCTGAAGGGGTTCTGTAACCAAAGCCCAGGGTTGCGACGGAGGAGCTACCCTGGGTCGAGGAGTTCAATCGTGCCACAACCCTGTAGGGGTTGCATCACCCCGATCGGGGGCCAGCGAGGCAACCCTGTCAGGGTTGTAGAATAATTTGTGACCGTGACCTCAGGGTAGCGACTGCGTCGCAACCCTGGGCTTTGGTGGTTCAATCCCGTTGGGATTGGGGAAGTCGCGCCGGGAGTGGGTCGCAGGCAAGTTCCACACGGCTCCCCGATTCCGGCCCGGCGCGGTGGGGAAACGGACGGCCTAACTTGCGCGTGTTCCATGTGGAACAAAGAGCAGTTGAACCACGAAGACGCGAAGGTCACGAAGAGGACGATTCCCTTTCCCCCTTAGTGTCCTTGGTGTCTTCGTGGTTTATCCTCGGGCCTTCTTTCCCCTTTCCGCTTTCACGGTTTCTGCTTTGATGTGCGCGATGTTTGTTTATCCAAAGTCTTACGACGTGATCGTCATCGGCGCGGGGCACGCGGGGGTGGAGGCGGCGCTGGCGGCGGCGCGCATGGGCGCGGAGACGTTGTTGCTGACCATCAACTTGGACACCATCGGGCAGATGTCGTGCAACCCGGCCATCGGCGGCCTGGCGAAGGGGCATCTGGCGCGGGAGATTGATGCGTTGGGCGGCGAGATGGGCAAGGCGACGGACATGACGGGGTTGCAGTTCCGCATGTTGAACACGAAACGCGGCCCGAGCGTGTGGGCGCCGCGCGCGCAGTGCGATAAGAAGGCGTATCAATTTCGGATGAAGTGGGTGTGCGAACGGCAGAAGAATCTGGACTGCAAGCAAGGGCAGACGGCGGCGCTGGTCGTGGAGGGCGGCATGGTAAAGGGGGTGGAGACGACGCTTGGGGTGCGCTTCCTGAGCAAGACAGTGGTCATCACCACGGGAACTTTTCTGCGCGGACTGATGCACGTGGGGGCGAATCAGCAGGCCGGGGGACGCGCCGGGGAGAGCGCGGCGATGAGCCTGAGCGGGTCGTTGCAGGAGGTGGGGTTGACGCTGGGGCGGTTGAAGACGGGAACGCCGCCGAGGCTGGTGCGGTCGTCCATTGATTTCGAGAAGACGCAGGTGCAGCCGGGCGATGAGCCGGTGCCGTACTTTAGTTACTGGAAAGAGGAATTGTTCCATGTGGAACAGGAGGGTCGAGAGGCGAGGGCCGAGGGTCGAGGTCCAGAGCGGGGAGCGCCGAGCATTGCTCGGCTTGGGGAAATCAAGGGTGCGACCTTGCCGAGCGATGCTCGGCGCTCCGAGGTGTTCGACTCTCGACCTTCGACCCTCGACTCTCGACTCTACCCGCCGGGTTCAATCCTCGAACAAATTGGCGGTCAGTTGCCCTGCTACCTCACCCACACCACGGAAGCGACGGCCACGATCATCCGGGCGAACTTGCACAAGTCGCCGATGTATTCGGGGGTCATCGAGGGGGTGGGGCCGCGGTATTGTCCGAGCATTGAGGACAAGATCGTGAAGTTCGCGGAGAAAGAGCGGCATCAGATTTTCCTGGAGCCAGAGGGCATCGCGACGGATGAGATTTACGTGAATGGGTTTTCGACGTGCCTGCCGTTCGAGGTGCAGGTGGACTTGGTGCGGACGATCATTGGCTGCGAGCGGGCGGAAATCATGCGCCCGGCGTATGCGGTGGAATATGATTTCGCGGACCCGACGCAGTTGCAGGCTAGCTTGGAGACGAAGGTGTGCCGGAACCTCTTTCTGGCGGGGCAAATCAACGGCACGTCGGGCTACGAGGAGGCGGGCGCGCAGGGCTTGATGGCGGGCATCAATGCGGCGCGGCGCGCGGCGGGCCGCGAGCCGGTAGTGCTGCGGCGGGACCAAGCTTACATCGGGGTGCTGATTGATGACTTGATTACGAAGGGCACGACGGAGCCGTATCGGATGTTCACGTCGCGCGCAGAGTATCGGTTGCTCCTGAGGCAAGATAATGCGGACTTGCGCCTGAGCGAACTGGGTCATGAGGTGGGGTTGTTGCCGGGGCGAAACTTTGCGGCCTTCGAGGCGAAGCGGGAGGCCATCGGGCGCGAGATGTTGCGCTTGGCGACGACGCGGGTGGGGGCAGATACGCTGGAGCAATTGCTCCGTCGCCCGGAAATCACTTACGCCACCCTACCCTCGCGCGACGAGTCGCTTCCGGTAGAGGTCGTGCAGCAAGTGGAGATCGCCGTCAAGTATGCGGGCTACATTGACCGGCAGGAATTGGACGTGCAGAAGCTCAAGACGCTGGAGGCGAAGGAGATTCCGCCGGCCTTCAACTACGAAGGGGTCATCGGCCTCCGCCATGAAGCGCGGCAGAAGTTTGGGAAAATTCGCCCGGCGACCATTGCGCAGGCGGGCCGCATCTCCGGCATCTCCCCGGCGGACGTGGGGTTGCTCCTCGTGTATCTTCGGCGCGGCGCCCCGCCGACGGAGGTCGTGGAGGACGGGACTGGTGCGCCAGAGTAGCCGTAAGTGGGTCATAGGGGCGCGGACTAGATCTAGATGCAAAGTGATGGGTTGATATTAAGTGGCTGTGGATATGTGGCTTGCCTAAAAGCTCACCCAAACTCTCTCCGGGTATCTTCGTTGCTTAGAAGCGAACGCGCTGATTCGATCAAACTGAATCTGCACAACATTTTATGGCAAAGATTTTAGGCATTGATTTAGGAACGACCAACTCGTGCATGGCGGTGATGGAAGGCAACGAACCGCTCGTGTTAGAGAACTCAGAAGGCAAGCGCACCACCCCGTCGGTCGTGGCGTTCACGAAGACCGGGGAACGCTTGGTGGGCGACGCGGCGAAGCGCCAGGCTGTCACAAATTCTCGCAACACGGTGTACTCCATCAAGCGCTTCATGGGACGGAAGTTCGATGAAGTGCAGGAGGAAATTAAGCGCGTCCCTTACAAAGTCGTGCGCGCCAGCAACGGCGACGCCGCTGTGGAAGTGGAAGCCGAGGGCAAAACCCAGCAATACAGCCCGCAGGAAGTTTCCGCGATGATCCTCGCCAAGCTGAAGGCCGACGCAGAAATGCGCCTTGGAGAGAAGATTACCCAGGCTGTGATCACGGTTCCGGCTTACTTTAACGATTCGCAACGCCAAGCGACCAAGGATGCGGGGCGAATTGCCGGTTTGGAAGTCCTCCGCATCATCAACGAACCCACCGCTGCTTCACTGGCCTACGGTCTCGACAAGAAGAAGGACGAAAAGATCGCGGTCTATGATTTGGGCGGCGGCACGTTTGACATTTCGGTTTTGGAAATTGGCGAAGGCGTTTTCGAGGTCAAGGCGACGAACGGCGACACGCATCTTGGCGGCGACGATTGGGACAATCGCCTGATGGATTGGATGCTCGACGAATTCAAGAAGGAACAGGGCATGGACTTGCGCAAGCAGCCCGACGCCCTCCAGCGCATCAAGGAAGAAGCCGAGAAGGCGAAGATCGCGCTCTCCAGCTCGCAGCAGTATGACATCAGCCTGCCGTTCATCACGGCGGACGCGAGCGGCCCGAAGCATCTCAGTTCCAAGCTCACGCGCGCCAAACTGGAACAGCTTTGCGATGACCTTTTCGAGCGCACCATCGCTCCCGTCCGCAACTGCTTGAAAGATTCCGGCCTCGAAGCGGACAAGATTGATGAACTCGTGCTCGTCGGTGGCATGACGCGCATGCCGCGGGTCGTCGAGACCGCGCACAAGCTCGTCAACAAGCCGCCGCATCAGGGCGTGAACCCCGACGAAGTCGTGGCCATCGGCGCCGCGATTCAAGGCGGCGTGCTCAAGGGCGATGTGAAAGACGTGCTCTTGCTCGACGTAACGCCGCTATCGCTCGGCATCGAGACGCTCGGCGGCGTGTTCACCAAGCTCATCGAGCGCAACACGACGATTCCCACGCGCAAGTCGGAAGTCTTTTCCACGGCGAGCGACAATCAGCCGGGCGTGGAAATTCATGTGCTCCAAGGCGAGCGGCAATTCTCCAAGGACAACAAATCCATTGGAAAATTCCAGCTCACGGACATTCCACCCGCGCCGCGCGGCCTGCCGCAGATCGAAGTCACCTTCGACATTGACGTGAACGGCATCTTGCATGTGAACGCGAAAGACCTCGGCACGGGCAAGGAACAGAAGATCACCATCACCGCGAGCAGCGGACTCTCGAAGGACGAGATCGAGAAGATGAAGAAGGACGCCGAGGCGCACGCGGAAGAAGACAAGACGCGCCGCGAAGAAATCGAGACGCGCAACGAGGCGGACAACGCGGTTTATCGCACCGAAAAAATGCTCAAGGACAACGCGGATAAAATCTCTGGCGACTCCAAGGCCAAGATCGAGACGTGCGTGACCGACGTGAAGGAAGCGCTCAAAGGCAACGACGCCGCCGCAATCAAAACCGCGAGCGAAAAGCTGAACGAAGCCTGGCAGGCCGTGTCCGCTGAACTCTACAAAGCCGCTTCGGAGAAGGCTAAAGCCGGCCCGCAGCCTGGCGGCACAGAGACTGGCTCGACCAGCGAGCCGAAGGCCGACGCGAAGAAAGACGAAGGCGTGATCGACGCCGAAGTTGTGGATGAGAAGAAATAAGTTTCAGGGCGGCGATTCCAACGAACCGCAGCCCGTATAATTTTCCCGTTCGCTCGTGCGGCGGGACTTGCTTACGCAAACCAAAAAAACAAACGCAACAAACAAAAAAGTTATGGCAGTAAATCTCAAACCTCTCGGCGACCGCGTGCTCGTGGAAGCAGCCGAAGAAAAAGAAACCAAAAAGGGCGGCATCATCATTCCTGATTCCGCCAAGGAAAAGCCGATGGAAAGCGTCGTCGTGGCGCTGGGCACCGGCAAGACGGATGACAACGGCAAGAAAGTTCCGTTTGAAGTCAAGAAGGGCGACCGCGTGCTCGTGAGCAAGTACGGCGGCACCGAAATCAAACTCGACGGCAAGGAATACAAGATTCTCAACAGCGACGACATCCTCGCCGTGATTGAGTAATCCGACTCTCAACTCTCAACTAAAAACTAAGAACTGATTATGGCAGCTAAAACATTGGTATTTGATGAAGCCGCGCGGCAGGCCCTGCTCCGTGGCGTGGAAAAACTTTCACGCGCTGTGAAAGCGACGCTCGGCCCGAAAGGCCGCAACGTCGTCCTCGACAAGAAATTCGGCTCCCCGACGGTGACCAAGGACGGCGTCACGGTCGCGAAGGAAATCGAACTGGAATGCGCCTATGAAAACATGGGCGCGCAGATGGTCCGCGAAGTCGCGAGCAAGACCAGCGACATCGCCGGCGACGGCACGACAACCGCGACAGTTCTCGCCGAAGCGATTTATCGCGAAGGCCTGAAGTACGTGACGAGCGGCGCAAACCCGATCTCGATTCAACGCGGCATTCAGAAGGCCGTGGACGCGGCGGTCGCGCACCTCGACAAGATCGCCAAAAAGGTCAAGGACAAGGAAGAGATCAAGCAGGTCGCCACTGTGTCCGCCAACTGGGATGAAACCATCGGCGAGATCATCGCCGAGGCCATGGACAAGGTCGGCAAGGACGGCACCATCACGGTCGAAGAAGCCAAGTCCATCGACACGTCGCTCGACGTGGTTGAAGGCATGCAGTTCGACAAGGGTTACCTCTCGCCGTACTTCGTGACCAACGCGGAGACGATGGAAGCGAAACTCGAAGACGCGTATGTGCTGAACTTCGAGAAGAAGATCAGCAGCCTCAAAGACCTGCTACCTCTCCTCGAAAAAGTTGCGAAGATTGGCAAGCCCTTGCTCATCATCGCCGAAGACGTCGAAGGCGAAGCCCTCGCGACGCTCGTCGTGAACAAGCTGCGCGGCACCATCAACGTCTGCGCCGTCAAGGCGCCGGGCTTCGGTGATCGCCGCAAGGCCATGTGCGAAGACATCGCCGTCCTCACCGGTGGCAAGTTCATCAGCGAAGACCTCGGCGTGAAACTCGAGTCCCTCGAATTGAACGACCTCGGCCGCGCCAAGAGCATCGTCGTGGGCAAGGAAAACACCACCATCGTGGAAGGCCTCGGCAAGAGCAGCGAGATCCAGGGCCGCGTGAATCAAATCCGCCGCCAGATCGACGAGACGACCTCCGACTACGACAAGGAAAAGCTTCAGGAACGCCTGGCCAAGCTCGCCGGGGGTGTCGCCGTCATCAACGTCGGTGCCGCGACCGAGTCCGAGATGAAGGAAAAGAAAGCCCGTGTCGAAGACGCGTTGCACGCGACCCGTGCGGCCGTGGAAGAAGGCATCGTGCCTGGCGGCGGTGTGGCGCTCATCCGCTGCATTCCGGCCATCGAGGCCCTGAAGCTCAAGAACGTGGACGAGCAAATCGGTGTGGACATCGTGAAGCGCGCCGTTGAGGCCCCGCTCCGCACGCTCGCGCAAAACGGCGGCGAAGAAGGTTCCGTCATCGTGCAGGAAGTTCGCAAGCGCAAGGGCAACGACGGCTACAACGTCGCCACCGGCGAATACGAAGACCTCGTGAAAGCCGGCGTCGTGGACCCGAAGAAGGTCACGCGCAGCGCGCTCCAGAACGCCAGCTCCATCGCGGGCTTGCTCCTCACCACCGAGTGCTTGATCACGGAAGCGCCGGACAAGGACAAGAAGCCGGCCGGCGGCGGTCATGACCACGGCGGCGGCGGCGGCATGGGCGGCATGGATTACTAATCCACTCCCGAAAGATTCAGCGAGGCTGTCTTGCGCAAGCGAGGCAGCCTCGCCTTTTTTGTGGAGGTTGAACGGTGCGACGGTCCGCAATCGAACCAACCACCGTGAGAGTTCGCTGCGCTTTTGTCGGCTCGCCGAAGGAGATCGAAGTGCTTAGCGCAAACGAACACGGCGGCTTGGATGCGACGACCACACGCTTGGTGAGCCGGGAATGATCCAGCGGCGCGCGGATATTCCTGTCCGCACCAACGTGTTCCGGCCTGCCCCTGACAACTCCGCTTGCCGCGTGCTTCACACGCCCGCTACTTTCGCCGCACTTAAACTGATGAGCGCGGTGGATTCTTACCTCAAAGGACTCGACTACTCGGTGGTGCAGCAATGCATGCACTGCGGCATGTGTCTGCCGACGTGTCCGACCTACGACAAAACCAAGCTGGAGCGCAACAGCCCGCGCGGCCGCATCGCCCTGATGCGCGCCATCGCCGATGACCGGCTGGAACCGACGGTGGCCTTCGCGGACGAAATGTATTTTTGCCTCGGCTGTCTCGCGTGCATGACGGCCTGCCCGGCGGGCGTGAATTACGCTGAGTTGTTCGAGCACGCGCGTGCCGAGGTGGAACGCGTGGGCGCGTTGAACAATCCCAAGCGCAGCTTCATCCGCTGGTTCACCGTGGGCTGGCTGTTCATGGATTTGCGCCGCCTGCATACGCTCGGACTCGCGATGCGTTTGTATCAACAGCTCGGTTTTCAAACGCTTCTCCGCCGCAGCGGCGTGATGAAGCTGATGCCGAAGCGCCTGCAAGAACTGGAGGCGATGACGCCGCAGATGCAGCCGAAGTTTTCCAACGAGTTGATCGCGCCGGTCACGGCCGCGCGCGGCGAGCGCAAATACCGCGTGGCCATGCTCACGGGCTGCGCACAGGATTTGATCTTCAGCGACGTGAACCGCGACACCGTGGAAGTCCTCGCGCACAACGGCTGCGAAGTCATCACGCCCGCCGAGCAGCAGTGCTGCGGCTCGCTCCACGCGCACAACGGCGAGTGGACGCTGGCGCAACAGCTCGCGCGCACGAGCATCGATCAATTTCCGCCGGAGCAATTCGACGCCATCATCACCAACGCCGGCGGCTGCGGCTCGCACCTCAAGCATTACGCGCACTTGCTGAAAGACGATCCGCGCTACGTAAAGCGCGCGGAACTGTGGGACACGAAGGTGAAGGACATCCACGAGTGGCTGGCGCACATCGGCATCGAAGCGCCGCGCGCGAACGGGGCCGCGCCGTTGAACGTGACCTACCACGAGTCGTGCCACCTGTGCCACGGGCAGAAGGTGACGGCGCAGCCGCGTCAGGTGTTGAAGGCGATGGGGAACGTGACGTTGACGGAACTGCCGGAGGCGAGTTGGTGCTGTGGCAGCGCGGGCATCTACAACATCACGCAGCCCGAGATGGCTGGTGAACTTTTGGAACGCAAGGTGAAACACATTCAGAGCACCGGCGCGACGGTGGTGGCCACGGGCAATCCCGGCTGCATGTTGCAGGTGCAGAATGGCTGCCGCGCGGCGGGCATGAACGTGCGCGTCGCGCATCCGGTCACGCTGCTCGCAGAGGCGTATCGCAGCGCGGACGTAGCGCCGACATTCCTGTCGGCAGGTCGGGAGACTTTCCAGTCTCCCGATGAACACGAGGCCGGAAAGCCTCGTAACCTGCCGGCTGGAAAGCCGGCGTTACCCACGGGCCACTGATATGCGGTTGGTCGGCAAATCACTCGTCATCATCGGTGGCACCACGGGGCTGGGGCTGTCGGCGGCGCGGGCGTTTGTGCGGGAAGGCGCGGGCGTCGTGGTGGTCGGGCGCAACACGGAAAGTGTCGAGACCGTCCGACTGGAACTGGGGTCACAAATCCGCACGCTGGTCGGCAATGCGTGCGATCCGGGCACGGCAGCAACAGCGATTCAAACGGCGCGGCGCGAGTTCGGCGCGTTTCACGGTCTCTACCACGTCGCGGGCGGCAGCGGACGCAAACACGGCGACGGGCCGTTGCACGAGATCAGCGACGAAGGCTGGAACTACACGCTGAACGAAAATCTTTCCTCGCTCTTTTACTCAAACCGCGCGGCGGTGCAACAGTTCCTCAAGCAAGGCACCGGCGGCACGGTGTTGAACATGGGTTCGGTGCTGGGCTTCTCGCCGTCGCCTAAGTTTTTTGCCACGCACGCTTACGCCACGGCCAAGGCCGCGATCATCGGCCTGACGAAGGCCGCCGCCGCGCACTACGCGCCACAGAACATTCGCTTCAATGTCCTTGCGCCCGCGCTCGTCGCCACGCCGATGTCGCAGCGTGCACAAGGCGACGAGGCGATTCTGAATTTCATCCAGACGAAGCAGCCGCTCGACGGCGGGCGCATCGGCCAGCCGGAGGATTTGGATTACGCCGCCGTGTTTTTCATGAGCGACGAATCGAAGTTCGTGACCGGACAAGTGCTGGCGGTGGATGGCGGCTGGTCGGTGAGTGAAGGGAACCGATGACGGTTTACTTCGATTACAACGCCACGACTCCGCTCGATCCCGCTGTGCGCGAGGAGATGCTGCCTTACCTCGGCGAGATTTTTGGCAACCCTTCGAGCGTTCACCATGTAGGCCGCCGCGCGCGTGCGTTGCTGGACGACGCGCATGACCGGGTGGCGCAGGTTTGGAAATGCAAACCGAGCGAAGTCGTGTTCACCAGTGGCGGCACGGAGTCGAGCAACCTCGCCATCTTCGGCGCGGCGCGACTGCTGCGCGACAAGGGGCGGCACATCATCACGAGCAGCGTGGAACATCATGCGGTGCTGCATCCGTGCGACTATTTGCGGAAGAAGGAAGGCCTCGACGTGACGTATCTGCCCGTGGACGCCGAGGGGCGGGTGAGCGCGGAATCCGTGCGCGCAGCCTTGCGTCCGGACACGGTGCTCGTCTCGGTGATGTCGGCGAACAACGAGATCGGCACGCTCCAACCCGTCGCGGAAATCGGCGCGCTGTGTCGGGAGCGTGAGGTGCTGTTTCACACCGACGCGGTGCAGACGTTTGGCAAGGAGCCGTTCACCGGCATTGAGCAGTTCAACGCCGATCTTGTCTCGGTGTGCGCCCACAAATTTCACGGGCCGAAGGGCGCGGGCGCGCTCTACATCCGCTCACCTTTGCATCCTGATCCGATCCTTTTCGGCGGCGGTCATGAGAACGAACGGCGGGCGGGGACGGAGAACCTTCCCGCCGTCATTGGCTTCGCGGCGGCGACGGAGCGATTCGTCCGCACACCGGTTTTTCCGCCGGACATTTTGCACCCGCTCGCCACCAGACTGATGGCCCTCGCGGATTCCTTGGCGATGCTGGGCGTGGAATTTCGCGGTGCGCGCGCGCACCGACTGGCGAACACCGTGGCGTTCACGGTCATGGGCGTGGACAGCATCACCATGCTGGCTGCGCTGGATTTGGAGGGCGTGTGCGCCTCCAGCGGTTCGGCGTGCTCGGCGGGTTCGCTGGAACCGTCGCACGTCATGCTGGCACTCGGCGTGCCGGGCGCGGCGGCGAATGCGCTGGTGCGCCTCTCGCTGGGCCGCACGTCCACGGCGGAAGAAGTCGCGCATGTCGAGCGCGTGCTGCCGAAAGTCATCGCACGAGCGCGCGGCGAATAGCGCGGCTGGACCAGGGCTCCGACCGGTCAGCGAGAAAAATTTCGTTTCCACTTCGCGCCTGCGCGCCTAAAACGCCTGCGCCATGTCTGCTCCTTCGCGTAATCAATCCCGCATTCTCTGGGCGTCGCTCACCATCCTCGCCATCACCGTCGGCCTCGCGTGCCTCATCGGAATGATCTGGGGACTCGGGCGCGTGCTCAATGTCCTCTCGCCCGTCATCTGGCCGCTGGCCCTCGCGGGCGGTCTCGCCTACCTGCTCGATCCAGTTGTGGATCTCCTGGAGAAGCGGAAGATGAAACGCCAGAAGGCCATCGTTTGCGTCTTTGCAGCGGCGGCGCTGCTGGTCGGCGGCATCAGCCTGATGGTCGTGCCGCGACTGGTGTCTGAAACGCGCGAGCTGGCCGGAAAAATTCCCGACTACACCCGGCAGCTTCAAGACCGCGCCGTGAAATGGCTCGACACCAAACCCGAATGGAAAATTCCTTTCCTCTCCCGCGCGGCGGTGCCCGCCACCACCAACACCGCCGCTCCGATAATCACGAACGTCGTGACCATCCCCGGCACCAACATCACCTCCCCGACCGTGAGCACCGCACCGGCGCCGGCCACGCTGGAGGAAAAGACCGTGCAATCCATCGCCTCATGGTTGCCCCGGGTGCTCGTCGTCATCAGTCAGTGGGTGGTGAACCAGGTCACCCGCGTGGCCGCGTGGTTCGGGTTGCTGGCCGGCATCGCGCTTGTGCCGGTTTATTGCTTCTACTTCCTGCTGGAGAAGAAGGGCATTCAAGGTCGCTGGAGTAATTACCTCCCCGTCTCCGAGTCACGCGTGAAGGAGGAAATCGTCTTCGTGCTCACGTCGATCAACGACCGGCTCATCGTGTTCTTTCGCGGGCAGGTGCTGGTCGCGGCGTGCGACGGTGTGCTCTATGCAGTGGGCTTTTTCGCCATCGGTTTGAACTACGCGCTGCTGCTCGGACTCATCGCGACGGTGCTGACGATCATTCCGTTCCTGGGCGCGATTGTGACCTTTGTCATCGCGTTCGTGCTCGCGGTGGTCCAATTCCAGGACTGGCTGCATCCGCTGCTCGTGGTGGGCGTGTTCGCCGTGGTGCAGACGCTCGAAGGTCTCGTCATCTCGCCCAAGATCATCGGCAAGCGCGTGGGCCTGCACCCGCTCACCATCATTGTGGCCGTGATGGTCGGGACCACGCTGCTGGGCGGTTTGCTCGGCGGCCTGCTGGCCATTCCACTGACCGCGACCTTGCGCGAGCTGATGTTCCGGTATGTGTGGAACAAGGCGGAGAAGTGAGCGGATAAAAAGATTCCCTTCCACTTCACTCCCCGCTCACGCGATTGAAGTGTTGCTGTCCATCGTGATGCGGACGCTGGTCTGTTCTGCCGCATTCTGCAAAAGTCTTCCCGCTCCCACACTTAACGGTCGAGGCAGTAGCGCACGGTCTCGGCCAGGGTCTGCGGGTTGTAGGGCTTCTGCAAAAAGTTCACGCCGTCGGAGAGCACGAAATCTTTGCCGATGATGTCCGAGCTGTAGCCGCTGCTGAAGAGCACGCGCAGCTCGGGCTTTTGCTGTTTCAAAATGTCCGCCAGGTCGCGGCCGGTCACGCCGTCGGGCATCACGATGTCGGTGAGCAGCAGGTCGAAGCGCTGCTGATGCTCCTTCCACACGTCGAGTGCGCGCAGGCCGCTCGGCGCGTCCGTGACGTGGTAGCCATAGCTTTCCAGCACGCAATGGACGAGTTCGCGCAACGGCTCTTCGTCCTCGACCAGCAAAATTCTTTCCGCGCCGCCGAGGATGACTTTCGCCGGAGCGGCGGAGGGATCGACCGGCTTCTCCGAGACGGGCAGATAAATTTCAAACTTCGTGCCGCGCCCCACTTCGCTCTCGACAGCGATCCAGCCGTGGTGCTGCTGCACGATGCCATAGACCGTCGCAAGTCCGAGTCCGGTGCCTTGGCCCACGTCCTTGGTGGTGAAGAACGGCTCGAACAAATGTTCCAGATGCTCAGGCGCGATACCGCAACCGCTGTCACGCACGGTAAGCGCCACGAAGGTGCCGGAGCGCGCGTCCGGCATTTTATCCGCCTGCGCGCGGGTGAGCGCCACGGCGCGCAGCGAGAGGTCGAGCCGCCCGCCTTTCGGCATGGCGTCGCGGGAATTCACCGCGAGATTCACCACGACCTGCTCGAACATGCCAGGGTCCGCGAAGACCGGCGGCAAGTTCGACGCGTAACGCACTTCGAGCGCAATGTCCTCGCCGAGCACGCGCTGGAGAATCCTGGCCATCGCGTTCAACGTGTCGTTCAAGTCGAGGTTGCGCGGCTGGATCACGCTGCGTCGGCTGAAGGCGAGCAACTGCCGCGTCAGACTCGCTGCGCGGTCGGCGGCCACCGTGATTTCCTCTGCCGCCTGATGCTGGTCAGCCGTCAGCGCGTCGCCCGCGAGCAGCGAGGCATGGCCCTGGATGATAGTGAGGATGTTGTTGAAGTCGTGCGCCACGCCGCCCGCGAGCCGGCCCACGCATTCCATCTTTTGCGCGCGGCGCAACTGGCCCTCCAGCGCGAGCCGCTCGGTGATGTCGCGACTGATGCCGACGAGGCCAATGATGTTTCCATTGGCGTCGCGCAGTGGCACCTTGGTTGCCAGCATGGTGCGCTTCACGCCATCCGCGCCGACGGTGGGCCGCTCGGCCTCCAGGATGGGCTGGCCGGTGCGAAGAATTGTTTCGTCATCTTCCTGATACAGCCGCGCCACCTCCGGCGGGAAAAAATCCGCCGCCGTCTTGCCGAGAATTTGCTCCGGCGGGTGCACGCCGATGAGCCTCGCGTTCGCCCAATTGTTCACGAGGTAACGCGACTCAATGTCCTTCACATAAACGTAGTCGGGAAGGTGATCGATGAGCGTGCGCAACAGGTTCCGCTCGCGCAGGAGGTCCTGCTCCATGCGCTTCCGATCCTGCACATCAATGATGAAACACACTCCCTCGTCCGGCTGGTCTTCTAGCATGGCCGCACCCAGCAAGATCGGCAGGCGCGAGCCGTCATTGAGCAAATACTCCTTCTCGAACGGCGTGCAGACTCCGGTGGCTTGAAGCTGCGTAAGGGCGCGTTCATCCTGCGAACGAAACTCCGGCGGCGTCATCGTCACCCAGTTGATGCCCGCGCCGGCCAGAGCGGCGCGCGTGTGGCCGGTCATCTCCAGAAAACGGTCGTTCGCCTCGGTGACGCGCCCGTCCTGGTGCCAGAAAAAGATGCCGACCATGTTCGAGTCCATGATGCGGCGGAAGCGCGACTCGCTCGCCCGCAGCGCCGCCTCGGTTTCCTTGCGTGCGCTGATGTCCCACAAGTGGCAGGCCACCGCCTGCATGGCCGGGGCCTCGAGAAAGTTTTGCGCGCGCGCCTCCATCCATTTCCACGAGCCGTCCTTGTGGCGCACCCGGAACTCGGAGGACGTTTTCGCCAACGGCGTGCCGATGATTTCCGCAAACTGTTCCAGCGGATGCGGCAAGTCATCGGGGTGGATGAGGGTGAACATGTCCAGTCCGATGATCTCGGACAACTCGTAGCCCATGAGTTGCGCGGTGGCGGAATTCGCGTAAAGCGCGCGGCCCACGATGTCCAAAAGCACGAAGCCGGCGGGGGAGTTTTCGACCAATGTTTGCAGGCGCTGCTCGTTCAGCGAAACGGTGGCGGAAGATTTCCTGGCCGCTTCCAACTGCTGCACCGCGAGCCGCGCCAGGCGGGCCAGCCCGGCGCGATGCTCGGTGAAAAAATTCTGCGGCGCATAACCGAGCGCGCACAAATGCCCGAGCGCGCGCCCGTCAGCCGTGACCAGCGGCGTGCCGGCGAAGAAACGAATTCTCGGCTCGTTCCGCACGAACGGATGCGCGTGAAAATATTTGTTCGCCGCCGTGTCCTTGATCACCGCGAGACCGTCACTCGCGTTCACGACCTCGGTGCAAAAACGAATCTCGCGCCACAAATCTTCCGCGAGCGCGCCCGCCTCCGCGAGCCAGCAATGGGCCTGGCCCTCCACAACGAGCACGATCAGTGGAGCGCCGGTCACTTGCGCGGTCAGCGCCAGCAGGTCGTCGAAGGATTCATCAGCGGGCGCACCAGTGACGGTGGCCGGTGGCGGGTTGGGACAGTCGGGCGCACGCAGCTCGGAGTCGGGGCGGCTCGTGTGCGCAGGCCCGTTCCCGTCCGCAATGACGCCTTGGAGCGCCACACGGGCGGAAATTTCATTGTGGGGTCGCGAGTTCAATGACGTTCCATTCATCGAACCTTTCCGGGCGGGGCTTGAGCCGGAGGAACAGGCCTGACCGTGTCACGCGGACTCCGCTCCGATCACCTGGCGTCCGGCGTCCGGCGCTAGCTTTCGCGGAACTGGGTCGGGGTCACGCCTGTCATCGCACGAAACGTGCGCGTGAAAGCGCTGTGATCGTAGAAGCCGCAGGCCAGCGCAATGTCGGCCACGGACTGATCCGTCTCCCGCAGCAGGCGCGACGCGTTGGCGATGCGGGTCTTGGCGATGAACTGGCTCGGCGTCAGCCCGAAGAAGCGCTTCATCAAACGGGCAAAGCGATGCGGGGCCAGTCGCGCGCGGCGGGCGAGCGCGGACGGCGTGACGGGAGCCGCCACGTTGTTCTCAAAGTGATCCAAGGCGGCGGCGAACTCCACGGGAATGTCGCTCGTCGCAATGGGCGCGCGGACGTCGCGGGAAATTCCGATGAGGCCGACGATGGTTCCAGTGGCATCACGCATGGGCAGCTTGGTGGTGAGGCACCAACCGGGTTTGTGCGGCGCGTACCAGTGCAGTTCCAGATGGTCGAGGATCGGGCGGCCGGTGCGCAGCACGGTGGCGTCTTGCGCGGAGGGAATGCGGCCGAAGTCGCCGGGACAAATGTCGCTCGGTCGCTTGCCGAGCACCTGCGACTTCTGACGCAATCCGTGGCGCTCGACCAGTGACGCGTTGACCGCGAGATAACGGCCCGCCGCATCCTTGATGAAGAAGGCGACGTCCGGCGCCTGGTCAAAGAGCTTCTCCAGCACGGAAACCTCCACGGCCTGCGGAACCGACCGGAGCGACGCTCTGGAATGTTTCGTTGTGCGTGTTTTCACGTCGGGGCGAAATTCTAGTCCAAGACGATTATTGAGGCGACACGCTAAATTTGGCCCATGCGTATCCCTCAGAAATGCGGCCGCGATGTCCGAACGCCACGGTCCATCGGGACTAAGGGAGCGGTGCTCTGCATCGGCTTTCTGGCCCTGCTGCTGAGTTCTCTAACGGCGACGGCGGCCAGTCACCAGACCAACGCCATCGAAGGCTGGCGCGTGCTGGTCAGCGAACGATTACTGGCGGAGGACAAGGCGGCCACGGAGAAGGCGCTCGAACTCTTGCGCCTTCAGTTGCAGGAAATTGTCCGCGTGGTGCCGGCTCCCGCCGTGGCGAAGTTGCGCGAGGTCACCTTGTGGTTCTCGCCCGAGTATCCCGGCGTGAAGCCGCGCGCGGAATACCATCCGGGCGCGGGCTGGCTGCGTGACAATGGCCGCGATCCCGTGATGGCGAAGGGCGTGGAGTTCACCGACGTGCGTGACTTTGAGAAGGAGATGAAGCGCATGCCGAATTTCACCCTGCATGAACTGGCGCACGGCTACCACGACCGGGTGTTGCCAGACGGCTTCGGCAACAAGGAAATCAAAGCCGCCTACGCCCGCGCCAAGGCGAGCAAGTCCTACAACAAGGTCGAGCGCTGGTTCGGCAACGGACGCCCAAACACCAAGGAGAAAGCCTATGCCATGACCAGCCCGATGGAATACTTCGCCGAGACGACGGAGTCCTTCTTCAGCCGCAATGATTTCTTCCCGTTCACCCGCGCCGAACTCAAACAACATGACCCTGAGATGGAGCAACTACTTGGCAATCTTTGGGGCGCGACGAAGTGAACGACTGAAGCACATCATTAACCCAACATGAAAATCGCCCGCCTCTTCGCGCATCGCGTCGCACTCCCGCTCGTCGAAACCACCTACAAGTGGAGCGGCGGAAAATCGGTCACGGTGTTCGACAGCACCATCGTCGGTGTGGAGACGGACACGGGACTCATCGGCTACGGCGAGGTCTGTCCGCTCGGGCCTTTTTATTTGCCGGCTTATGCCGAGGGTGTGCGCGCGGGACTCCGCGAACTGGGGCCGCATCTGCTCGGCGAAGACCCGCGCCAGCTCGTGAAGCTCAATCGCACGATGGACGCCGCGCTCAAGGGTCATCCCTACGTGAAGAGCGGGATCGACATCGCGTGCTGGGACATTCTCGGCCAGGCGTGCGGGATGCCCGTGTGCGAATTGCTCGGCGGTCGTTACGGCGAGGACGTGCATCTCTACCGCGCCATCTCGCAGGAATCGCCCGAGCAAATGGCCGCGAAGGTCGCGGGCTATCGCGCGGAAGGGTATCGCCGGTTCCAACTCAAGGTTGGTGGAGATCCCGACACCGACATCGCGCGCATCTTCGCTGTCGCCGCGCAGCTCCAGCCCGGCGACCGGCTCGTGGCTGATGCCAACACCGGCTGGGTGCAGCACGAAGCCGTGCGCATCGCCAAGGCCGTGCGCGATGTGGATGTGTACATCGAGCAGCCGTGCCTCACTTACGAGGAATGCCTCGCCGTGCGCCGCCAGATTCAGCATCCGTTCGTGCTGGATGAAAACATTGATGACCTCGGCATCCTGCTTCGCGCGAAGGCCGACCTCGCTATGGACGTGGTGAACTTGAAGATCAGCAAGCTCGGCGGTCTCACGAAAATCAAACAGGCCCGCGACCTTTGCGTGAGCATGGGCATCGGGATGACGCTGGAAGATTCCTGGGGCGGCGACATCGCGACCGCCGCCATCGCGCATCTCGCGCACAGCACGCCGACGGAATTTCTTTTCAGCACGACCGACTTCAACAGCTACGTCACCGTCTCTACCGCCGACGGCGCACCGCAGCGCGTGAATGGACGCATGGCCGCATCGAAGTCGCCCGGTCTCGGCATCACGCCAAAGATGGACGTGCTGGGCAAGGCGGTGGTGGAAGTCAGCGGCAAAAAAA
>JAYVNY010000095.1:0-21098 GCA_043758205.1 Akkermansia sp. | reverse complement strand
TTGAAATCTTCCAGCGTGGTGTGGTCGCCTTTGATCTCCGCGCCGCTCGCGATCTGCTTCAGCACGCGGCGCATGATTTTGCCGGAGCGCGTCTTGGGCAGCGCCTCAGCGAAACGGATGTCGTCGGGCTTGGCCACGGGACCGATTTCCTTGCCGACATGCTGGCGGAGTTCCTCGCGCAGTTCGGGCGTGCCGATGATGCCGGTCTTGAGCGTGACAAAGGCGACGAGGGCCTGGCCCTTCAATTCATCCGGGCGTCCCACCACGGCGGCCTCGGCGACTTTCTGGTTGCTCACCAGCGCGCTCTCGACTTCCGCCGTGCCGATGCGGTGGCCCGCGACGTTCAGCACGTCGTCAATGCGCCCCACGATCCAGAAGTAGCCGTCCGCGTCCTGCCGACAGCCGTCGCCGGTGAAGTAGCTGCCCTTCACTTCGCTCCAATAGGTTTCCTTGAAGCGTTTCGGGTCGCCCCAAATGCCGCGCAGCATGGAGGGCCACGGCTTGCGGATGACGAGTTTGCCGCCGGTGTTGCGCGGAACTTCTTTGCCCTGGTCATCAACGACTTCGGGTTGAATGCCGAAGAACGGGAGCGTGGCGGAACCCGGCTTGGTCGGCGTCGCGCCGGGCAGCGGCGTGATCATGATGCCGCCGGTCTCGGTCTGCCACCAGGTGTCCACGATGGGGCAACGCTTCCCGCCGATGTGCTCGTGATACCACATCCACGCCTCGGGATTGATCGGCTCGCCGACGGAGCCGAGCAGACGCAGTGACGAGAGGTCATGCTTCTTCACCCACTCGGTGCCCCATTTCATGAAGGCGCGAATCGCCGTGGGCGCGGTGTAGAGAATGGTGACGCCATACTTGGCGATGATGCGCCAGAAGCGGTCCGGCTCCGGCCAGTTGGGTGCGCCCTCGTACATGAGGCTCGTCGCGCCGCACGCGAGCGGCCCATAGACAACGTAGCTGTGGCCCGTGACCCAGCCAATGTCCGCCGTACACCAATAGACATCGTGCTCCTGAATATCGAAGACGTACTTCGTGGTCATCTTCGCGCCGAGCAGGTAGCCGCCGGTGGTGTGGAGAATGCCCTTGGGTTTCCCCGTCGAGCCGCTGGTGTAGAGGATGAAGAGATTCGCCTCGGCATCCATTGGCGTGGCGGCGCACTCGGAATCAACGTAGTCGAGTTCACGATGCCACCACACGTCGCGGCCTTCGGTCATAAAGACTTCGTTGTTGCAACGGCGCACGACGATCACTTTCTCGATCGTCTTGGTGAGTGACCGGCCGGTGGCGTCTTTCAACACCAGCGCGTCGTCCACGTTCTTCTTCAACGGCACCACCGCGCCACGACGGAATCCACCGTCGCTGGTGATGACCATCTTCGCGCCGCAGTCCTGAATTCGATCTGCGACCGACTGCGCGCTGAATCCTCCGAACACCACAGAATGCACCGCGCCAATGCGCGTGCAGGCGAGCATCGCGATGGCCGCCTCGGGAATCATCGGCAGGTAGATGATGATGCGGTCGCCGCGTTTGATGCCGTTGCGCTTGAGGACATTGGCGAAACGGCAGACCTCGCGGTGCAACTGCTTGTAAGTGAGCACGCGCTCCTCGCCGGGCTTGCCGTCGGTGGCGGGTTCGCCTTCCCAGATGATCGCGGCCTTGTTCGCGGTCGCGGTACCGAGCCACTTGTCGAGGCAGTTGTGACTGACGTTCAGCTTGCCGCCGACGAACCATTTCACGTTCGGCACCTTTCCTTGCAGCACCTTGTTCCACGGCTTGAACCACACGAGTTCATTCTTCGCCTGCTTCGCCCAGAACTTCTCGGGCGCGCTGATGGATTCCTTGTGCAGTTTGCGGTAGTGCGCGAGCGATTGGATGTGGGCGGCTTTGGAGAAATCTTTGGCAGGAGCAAACACGCGCGTCTCATGCGAGAGCGAGGTGATGTTCGTCGCGTTCTTTTCGGGCATAGGGCGGCGAGTTTAGGAAGCGAGTCGCAAGCGTCAACGGAGATTCAGTCCGTAGCGGGACCGGCGGGATGTTTTCCAATCTGGACGCCTCTCAGGCGCCAGGGGCGTGAAAGTTTCCAGCCCCCTGACCGGACACCATGCTCCCGCCCAGCGCGTCGCGCAGTCCGACCATGCGCTGCGAATCAGTGTCCCAAGCCTTGAGCCGCAGACAGCGGTAAATTTCCAGAGGCGAAAGCGACGTGGTCTTCGGCGTGTTCAACTCGGGGAACGCCTTCATCACCTCGGGCAGCCGGTAGAACGGAATGCGCGCGTTCAAGTGATGGATGTGGTGGAAGCCGATGTTGGCCGTGAACCAGCGCATGATGGGATTCATGCGCATGAAGCTCGAGGAGGTGAGCGCCGCCGTCTCGTACGTCCAGCCCGCGTTTGTGCTGAAGGCGACGGCCGGAAAATTATGCTGCGCGTAAAACAGATACGACCCGATGGCGCAGGCAATTCCGAACGGCACCACAATCGTGAACAGCAGCCCGGGCCAGCCCGCAAACACCGTGACAATCACCGCCAGCGCGACATGGACCACGAAAGCGATGAGCGAATCGAAGTGCCGCGACGGCTGGTTCAAGAACGGATACACGCACATGCCAAAGAGGAAGATGAAAACGTAACCGTGCAGGATGGTCAGCGGATGGCGCATGATGAGATACTTGAAACGCTTGGCCCGCGTGGTTGCTCGAAACTGCTCGACGGTCATGATCGGAAACGAGCCGATGTGCGCGCCGCGCAGCTTTGAGTTGTGGTTGTGATGATGGTTGTGCGAGCTGCGCCAGATGCTGCTCGGGCTGAGCACGAGCACGCCGAAGCCACGCATGAGCAGTTCCGCCGCGCGCGAGCGCGGGAGAATGGCGTGATGCTGCTGGTCGTGATAGATGACGAACATCCGCAGGGTCAGCAGCCCGGCGGCCACACTGCACGCCAACCGCGCGAGCGGGTGCATCGGAACCAGCGTCCCGGCGAACGCGACCAGCACCAGCGCCCCGGTCGAGAGCAAATGCCACCAGCTCCGCGCCGTGGAATCCACCGCGTAGGGTTTCGTTGCGAGCAACAGTTCTTTGCCGGTTCGAGCGTGCATCCGTGCTTTTATCCTTCACCGGCCCGCCGAAAAAGTAATTCAAATTCTGAAAATTTTTACGTCGGAACGCGGGCTGGAAAATCACCGAATTTCCGGCGGGGGCGCATCTCGACACGGTTTTTCTCCGAGAGTAATGGGGCTTGCGTTCGTCGGCAGGGCGGCGCTGTCCCCAGCGCGCCGGGGTGAGGCTCCAGCCAGTTCCGCCACGCCTCGCCGATTCAAGCGCGGTGCGGACACCGCACCCTGAGCAATTTGGAGTTTGAACTGGGGCGGGCAGAATTCGCATCTTCGCGCGTCGCGTGAAACAGCCACTCGTTGCGGTGGCCCTCTGCTACGGGGCGGGCGTGGTCCTGGGGTACTTCGTGGAAGTGCCGCTGGCGGGGGGCTTCACTCTCGCCCTCGCGCTCACGCTCGCGGCCCTTCTCGCCCGCCGCTGGCGTCCCTTCCTGCTCCCGCTCCTGCTCCTGCTCACGGGCTGGCTGAACTTCAGCACCCGCACCACGCTGCTTTCCCCGCACGACTTGCGAACCTTGTTGGGCAACGATGCCCAACTCGTCACGGCGCGCGGGCACATCATCAGCACACCGGCGGAACGAGTCTCGACGCGCCGGGACAAGGAATCCTGGCACGCGCTGGCCGAAGTCGAAGTCCGTGAAATCAAACTCCGCAACGGTAACTGGCAACCCGCTTTCGGGCGCGTCATGTCGCGCACCTCGGGGCGTCTCGCCACGAACGTCTTCGTCGGCCAGAGCATCGAGGTCACGGGCGTGGCGCTGCCTCCGCCGCCGCCGGTGGCCGAAGGCGTCTTTGATTACGCACGCTACTTGAACCAACGCGGCATTTATTACGAGTTGAAGACGGACTCGGAAAAAAGCTGGCGCGTCCTCGGCGACAACAATTCGCCGCCCATTTCAGATCGGTTCCGCGCGTGGGGACAGCGCACGCTGGCGCGCGGATTGCCAGAGCAGGATGAATCGCTGCGCCTGCAATGGGCCATGCTCCTCGGCTGGCAGACGGCGCTCACGGCGGAAGTCTCGGAGCCGTTCATGCGCTCAGGCACCATGCACATCTTCGCCATCAGCGGCCTGCACATCGCGCTCATCGCCGGCATCTTCGTCATGCTGTTGCGCGCGCTGGCGCTGCCGCGCGTGGCGTGCGGACTCCTGGTGATTCCCCTGCTCTGGTTTTACACCGGCGCCACCGGCTGGCAGCCGTCGGCCATTCGCTCGGCCGTGATGATGTCGGTGATTCTTTTCGGCTGGGCGCTGCAACGTCCGACCAACTTGTTAAACTCCCTTGCGATGGCGGCGGTGGTGATTTTGGTGTGGCAGCCGGAGCAATTGTTTCAAGCCGGCTTTCAACTCTCCTTCTTCGTCGTGCTGAGCCTCGCGCTGCTCACGCCGCCGATTGAACGCTGGCGCGCAAAACTGTTCGCACTCGATCCGCTGCTGCCCTTGGAACTGCGCCCGCACTGGCAGCGCGCGGGAATCAAAATCGGCGGGCACGTCTGGACCTTCTTCGCCACGTCGCTGGCGGCGTTCATCGGCTCAATGCCGCTCATCGCGTATTACTTCAACCTGTTCACGCCGGGGAGTCTGCTGGCGAATCTCGTGGTCGTCCCCGTGAGTTCACTGGCGCTGATGAGCGGACTGGGCGCGCTGGTCACGGGCGACGCGCTGCCGTGGGCCACGGAAGTGTTCAATCACGCGGGCTGGTTCTGGATGCGGCTGATGATTTTCCTGAGCGAGACGGCGGCGAACCTGCCCGCGTCGTGGTGCCATGTGCGCGCGCCGGGGGCGCTGGTGTTCACGTTTTACTACGGCGCGCTGCTGGCGCTGTGCGCGGGCTGGCTGCGGCATCGCACCCGGCGGTGGATTTTGCTCGGCGCAGTTCTCTTGTTCGCGAGTTGGTGGCTGCTCGGCTGGCAGCGCGAGCGCGCGTGGCATCGTGTCACCGCGCTGCCCTTGGGCGGCGGTCATGCGATTTATGTCCAGCCGCGCGGGGCGGAAGGGTGGCTGGTGGACTCGGGCGACGCGGCGGCTTTCCAGTTCACACTGAAACCCTATTTGCAAGCGCAAGGCGTGAACCAGCTGGACAACTTTCTCCTCACCCACGGCGACGCGCGGCAGATCGGCGGCGCGGTGCCTCTCCATCATTTGTTCCGCGCGCGGCAGACCTGGGCCTCGCCCCTGCCCTCCCGCTCGCCGGTCTATCGTGGCGTGCTCGCGCAACTGGAAATTTCCACACGGCTCCGGCGCAACGTGACCAATGGCTGGGAATTTCCGCCCTGGAAATTTCTCCACCCGCAACCCCGGGATCATCTCCCCAGTGCCGACGATGAAACCATCGTGGCGGTCGGCACGTTCGACGGCGTGCGCGTCCTGCTCGCCTCCGATCTCGGCGCGGCGGGGCAGAACACTTTGTTCGCCCGGCATCCCGAGGTGCGCGCGGAGATAGTCATCGCGGGACTGCCCACGCGCGGCGAACCGCTGGCGGCGGAATGGCTCACGGCCTTGCATCCCACACTGATTGTGATTACCGACTCCGAATTTCCCGCCACCCGCCGTGCTCCGCGCGAACTGGTCGAACGGCTGCGCCGGAGCGGAGCCACGGTTCTGCTCACCCGCGAATGCGGGGCGGTGACGGTGGAGATGCGGGCGGGCGAGTGGCGCATCAAAACAGCCCGGCCGCATCCAGCGTTGGAGCCATGAAAATGCCCGCAAACTGGATCGCAAATGTCGCCGCGCGCCTGGCGGACTGGTCCAATGGGGAAAAAGAGAAAGGCCGGACAACAGGTCCGGCCTTTTCACACACACCGCGCTCTGAGAACTAAAGCGCAGTAACAACGGGGACAGACTACCGTAGTTCCCCGAGGCGAATAGTCCCCAGAACTGGGGACGCGTTGGGGACGGGCCGGGACTCAAGTTTTTTTAAGAACCTGCCACCACCGGTGAACAAAGCCGCCCGCCGCCGGTCAGTAAGCGGCGGACGGGTAAAACATGAAACGACCTTTGAATTCCAGGCTGGTCCTGGCGGCAAGTCTGACCCTGGCCTGCGGGGCTGCGGCGGCGGAGCCGTGGCCGACGGCTTCCAATCTGTTGCAGCGCGTGGTGGCCCGGGCGCAGTCCGTCGCACGCACGGGGGAGACGAATCATTATGCCTACGACAAGCATTCGGTGACGGAGGAACTCGACGAGGACGAGCGCGTCACCAAGTCCACGGAGAAACTTTACCGCGTGGAACTGATCGGCGGGCTGCCGTTTCCGCGCCTGGTGAAAATTCAAGGGCGGGAACTGAGCGCGAAGGAACTGGAGAAGGAGCACCAGCGGGAGACGGCGTTCCGCCAGCGCTTAACCCGCGTGGACTTGGGCAAAAAGGCGAAGCGCAAGGAAGGCCTGGCCACGCCGGAGTTGATCGACCGTTTTGATTTTCGCGTGACCGGGCGCGAGGTGATGGAAGGACGCGCGACCCTGGTGATGACGTTCATGCCGCGCCCGAACGCGCCGGACAAAACAATGGAGGACAAAATTTTCCAGAAAGTCTTTGGCACCGTCTGGGTGGACGAGCAGGAGGCCGAAGTGACGAAACTGGACGCGAGCGTGCGCGGGCCGGTGCCGCTGGGCTGGTTCGGCGCGGTGGGTTCTTTGCACAAGTTCCAGGCCACGCTGGAGCGCAGCCGGATGCCGGACGGCGTGTGGGTGAACCGAACAAGCTCCTTCAGGATCGTGGCGCGGAAACTCCTGAGCACCATGCGGACACGGACTACGGAGGAATCCAGCCATTCCAGAAAAGAGCAAAAAACTGAAACGCTGAAACACTGAATTCCTGCCTGGAAACCGGGGAAGATGGAACTCGCCTGCGACATCCACGGGAGAAAAGAGAAAGGCCGGACAACAGGTCCGGCCTTTTCACACACACCGCGCTCTGAGAACAAAAGCGCAGTAACAACGGGAACACACTACCGTAGTTCCCCGAGTCGAACAGTCACCAGAACTAGGGACACGCTGGGGACTCAGGTTTTGCCGACGGGTGAAAAATCGGTCCGTTCTCCCCTGCCCTACGCCTCGATCCCGTAGCCTTTGATCTTGTTGTAGAGCGTCTGGCGGCCGATGCCGAGGCGCTTGGCGGTTTCGAGTTTGTTGCCGCGCGTGTCCTTCAGCATCTGCACGATGGTGTTGCGCTCCATCGCCTCCATGAGCGTGAGATTGCTGGTCGCGGCCTGCGCGGCGGGCGTCTCGACGTTTTGAATCGCCAGGTCGCCTTCCTCGATCACTTTGCCTTCGGCCATGAGCACGGCGCGCTGCACTTCGTTTTGCAACTGGCGCACGTTGCCCGGCCAGTCGTAGCGGTGAATCATCTCCGCGGCGTCCGGCGAGAAGCCGGCGATGACGCGGTTGGCCTGCGCGGCGAAGCGTTTCAGAAACGCGCTGGCCAGCGGCACAATGTCTTCGCGGCGGTCGCGCAACGGCGGGAGAAAAACGGAAATGGCGCTGATGCGGTAGAACAAATCCTCGCGCAACTTGCCGTCCTTGATTGCTTCCTGCGGCACGCGGTTGGTGGCGGCGATGACACGGCAATCAATCTTGTAACTGTTCTTGCCACCGACGGGGCGGACTTCTTTTTCCTGCAACACGCGGAGCAGCTTGCTCTGCGTATCAATGGGCATTTCGGAGAGCTCGTCCAGCATCAGCGTGCCGCCCTCGGCCTGACGGAAAAGACCGTCGCGGTCCGACTGCGCGCCGGTGAACGCGCCCTTCGTCGAGCCGAACAGTTCGCTCTCGATCAATTCACGCGGCAGCGCGGCGCAGTTGACCTTGATGTTTGGGCCTTTGCTGCGCGGGCTGAGCGAGTGAATGAGATCCGCGATGACTTCCTTGCCAGTGCCGCTCTCGCCCGTGATGAGGATCGAAACATCGCTCGGCGCGACGCGCTCAATGGTGCGGACGACGTTCTTCATCGCCGCGCTTTGGAAGACCGGGGCGGCGCCGCCGCTCATGGTCGAGATGGCCCGGCGGAGCGCGCTGTTCTCCTCGTTAATCTGCTTGTGCTCCATCGCGCGCTCGACCTGGAGTTTGAGCGTGGGACCGTCGAGCGGCTTTTGCTGAAAGTGATACGCGCCGCGCTTGGTCGCCTCGACGGCGGCTTCAAAGGAACCGTGGCCCGTCAGCACGATGACTTCCGCTTCGGGCCAGTTTTTCTTCATCTGCGGGAGCAGCGTGAGTCCGTCGGCATCGGGGAGTTTCAAGTCAAGAAGCACCACGTCGGGCTGCGGGCCGCCGTAAAAAGCTTTGAGTGCCGCGCCATCGGCGGCCTCGGTCACTTCGTAGCCGATGCCTTCGAGGTAGATTTTGACGAACTCGCGAATGACGGTTTCGTCGTCCACGATCAAGATTTTTGGCTTCATACTTTTTTGCGCTTCCCAGCGCAGGCGCGGACCAAGGTCTGGAACAATCGCAGGTGCTGCTCATGCCGTGCGAACAGGCGCTCGGGATGGAACTGCACCGCCAGAAAGTACGGCAGAGCATTCGCGGCCTCCGCTTTCAACTCAATGGCCTCAATCACGCCATCATGGCTGCGGGCCGTCACGGCAAACGGCTCAGCCAGCCTGTCTATGGCCTGATGATGCGAACTGTTCACCCCCAGCGTCTGATTGCGCGCGATACTGGCGATGAGAGAATCGCGCGTCAATTCCGCATCATGCACGAGGTCGTTCTTGCGGTCGCTGCGACGGTGCTCGATGGCGCCGGGGATTTGTATGGGAATATCCACGATAAGCGTGCCGCCGAAAGCGACGTTCAGCAGTTGCATTCCGCGGCAGATTCCGAAGAGCGGCTTGCGCTGGCGAAAGACTTCTTCCACGACCATCAGCTCAAACAAATCGCGATCCGGCTCCGGCTCAGAAACAGTTTTGCGGAGCTTGGGCGAAAGTTTTTTCGTGTAGAGGCTGGGCTGCACATCATCGCCGCCCGTGAGCAGCACCCCGTCGCAGCGCGCCACTGCTTCTGCGACCAGCGAACGCGCCGGGAGCGCGGGCATGATCCAGGGCAGCCCGCCAGCCGCCGCGATGGCGAGGCTGTATTGGTTCGAGAGGCTGACCGCGTTGTCCGCAAACTCGACGCCGCGTTTCGTGGTGCTCGGGGTGATGAGAATGAGCGGGGGCTTCATCGTGGGCAGATTGCGGTTTGAAAGTGGCGAGTAGAAAGGTTTGCCGCTGGAACCTTGAGGAAAGTGTGGAGCTTTTCCGCGTGGTAAACATTCACGCGCGCCGATCCGCAACCTTCAACTTTCAACCAGCCACTCATCACGCGTCAGGAATCTCCGCCTCCGGGAACAGCTCCCGCATCCGCTTCACCACGCGGGCTTCCTCCTCGGGCCGCACGAGCCGGCGATTGATGCGGCGGCGCACGCCGTCGAGCAGTTCCAGCCAGTCGTCAAACGCCGGCTCTTTGTTCTCCTCCCATTCGTCGAAGCGTTTCACGCGCTGGAAAAAAATCCAGCGATCGCC
Source organism: Akkermansia sp. (assembly GCA_043758205.1). Taxonomy (GTDB): domain Bacteria; phylum Verrucomicrobiota; class Verrucomicrobiia; order Limisphaerales; family SIBH01; genus JANNGC01. The sequence continues at coordinate 11,494 of JAYVNY010000095.1, read as the reverse complement.
GACATGATGCGCGTAGGCCTGGCGTTTCACGCCGTCCTCGTTCACGCGGTTCCAACTGATCTCAGCCTTGGCCATAAATTAAAGCGGCGTCTCCCCCGGCTCCGGCAAATCCACGCTCGCCACCGCCATCGCCGCGATGCCTTCCTCGCGGCCAATGAAGCCCAGCGTCTCATTCGTAGTCGCCTTGATGCCCACGCGCGCAATGCTCAGGCCGAGCGCCGCCGCGATGTGCTCCTTCATCAGCTTGAGATGCGGCGCAATCTTCGGCTCCTGCGCGATGAGCGTGGCGTCAATGTTGATGATGCGGCCCGAGCGGAACTTGACCTGCCGCGCGGCTTCTTCGAGAAACGTTTTGCTCGGCTGATTTTTCCAGCGCGGGTCGGTGTTGGGAAAAAAGTGGCCGATGTCCGCCTCGCCCAGCGCGCCCAGCACCGCGTCGCAGATCGCGTGCATCAGCACGTCCGCATCCGAATGACCGTCCAGACCTTTGGGATGTGCGATCTCGACGCCGCCGAGGATGAGCTTCCGCCCCGCGACCAGTTGATGAACATCGTAACCGATGCCGACATGATTCATGCGCCCGCAGTGTGAAGCAAGCCGGGGCGCGTTAGCAAGAATGTGAAACGCGGTTGCAGTTTACGCTTCAGTGTGAGTTGGAGTTCCAGCTTCAGCTTGTCCGGGCCGGGAAGACGCGAAAGCGTGAACTCCAGCTTCCCTCCGCCGCTCCCACGCTGCGCTCAAAATCATTTTCATCCTTGGGATTTGAAATTTTCCCGCCACTCTCCCAGGCCATGTGGATGAACGCGGATGAACAATGCATCCTTCAATACCTCGAACACTGCGGCCCGGCGGGCGCTTCCGCCCGGGAGCTGTGCCGGAAAGCGAGTTCGAAGGATCGATGGAAAGAGGACGAACGGTGGGCCATGCCGTTTCTCTCCTCGCTCAAGGACAAGCGCGCCATCATGACCACGCCGGCCGGCAACTACATCCTGCACCAGAAAAAAGCCCCGTAGCGGCCGGGACAGAACGCTCCCGACCGATGAAGTGTGTTTAGCAGTGGCGGTCGAATCACGCAGGTGCGCGGCGTTCACGCCGTTTCAATGGAACTGGGGAAAAGGCACTGTAAACTTCTGAGACCCTCGGTCGGCCAGGTGTTGAAGTGGCCTCAAGGCCGCGCCCCGGCCCGCCACTTCCGATGACACCCCGACCGGGGATCACGTTTGACAACTTTGTCACCATTCCATGGTTGTCGAGCGCCCGCCCGCCCGCTATCAATCCGCCCCGTGTTCAAGCCTGATTCTCCCAGCACGCCGCCGGCGTTGCCCGCGTCCCGTCCACGCGTGCTTTCACCACTAGCCATCACCGCCATCTGCTTCGGCTCCATCGTGGCCACGATGGTTCTTATCGCCGTGGTCGTGGGCGGACTCATCGCGACCAAGGTCCGGGCGCAGGGTCGCCCCCAGCAAACCGCCACCGTCGCGGAGGTCGCGCGGGCGGAACCTGCGGCCGCCCGCCCCGAACCGCCCCGCGCCCCGGCCAACGACAGCGGCGTCACCTACCGCAACCACCAGCTCAAGACCGCCGAGGGCGAACCGTGGTCGCTGCACATTTTGAAAATCGAGCGCGCACGCGCCGACCTCGGCTTTTACACCGCGCACGCCCGTGACCGCGTGCTGGCCGTGAGTTTCATCCGCGAACAGGCCGCCGCCGTGCCGCCTGAGATCGGCCAGGCCATCGCGGGCATCAACGGAGATTTCTATGTGCGCGACCAGCCGACCTACGCAGGCGATCCGCGCGGGCTGCACATCATGAACGGCGAACTCATCAGCGCGCCGGACACCGTGTGCGTGTGGTTCGACACGAACGGCCAGCCGCACCTCGACGAAGTGAAGGGGCTTTTTTACGCGACGTGGCCGGACGGGAAAAAGACGCCCTTCGGACTCAACCAGCAGCGGCGGAACGACACCGCCGTGCTCTTCACCCCGACCCTCGGCCCCTCGACCCGCACGTCCGGCGGACAGGAATTGATTCTGGAAAAAGACGGCGACGGCCCGTGGCTGCCACTTCAGACCGGGCAAAATTACCGCGCCCGCGTGCGTGAAGTCGCCACCAACACCAACACCCGCCTCGCGCCCGGCACGATGGTCCTCTCGCTCGGCCCGCAACTCCTGGCCGGTCTGCCGGAATTGAAACCCGGTCTCGTCCTGCAACTCGCGACCACCACCACGCCGAATTTGTCCGGGGTGAAAGCCGCCATCGGCGGCGGTCCCGCGCTGATCAAGGATGGAAAAGCCTTCACGCTCAAAAGCCAGCCGCCCGGTGGGCCCGGCGGTTACGCGGAAGGCTCAAAGTACATGCGCCACCCGCGTTCCGCCGTCGGCTGGAGTCCCACGCACATCTATTTCATCGTCGTGGATGGTCGCCAGCCCGGCCTGTCCGTGGGCATGAAACTCGCCGAACTGGCGGAATACTTCGTGAGCCTCGGCTGCACCGACGCCATGAATTTCGACGGTGGCAAATCCTCGCAGCTCTGGTTCAACGACCGAATCATGAACAGCCCGGTCAACAACGAAGACACCGTGGCCAGTTCGCTGCTGCTCGTGCGCAAAGCGGCGGGACGCTGAAGTTCTGAGGATGAGCGACGATGTTTTCCATTCGTCTGCCCCAATTCGTCTGCCGCTCGGCTGCCGGAAAGAAAACCGGCAGACGAATTGGGGCAGACGAATGGACACCCAGATCCAGTAATGCGTTTAGATGCGTTTGCCCTGCCGCGCGCCGTCGCCCTTCTTGACGCCTCCCGCAAAACGGTGTGCAGTCAGCCGCAATTTCCTGAGCATGAAAAAATTCAACGTCGGCATCATCGGTTACGGCTGGGTCGCCAGCGCCCACATCCCCGCCATCAATGCCAGCGCCCACGCGCAGGTCACGGCGGTCTTTTCCTCACGCAAGCTGGATGATGAAGAAATGAGCGCGAAACACGGCGGCACGATTCGCACTTACACGGACCTCGACGAGATGCTGGCGGACAAAAGCATCCACGCCGTGTCCGTGTGCAGCTATCCCTACCAGCACACCGAGCACGTCATTAAAGCGGCCAAGGCGGGCAAACACATCATCGTCGAGAAGCCGCTCGCGCTGTCATGGAAGGATTGCCAGGCCATCGAGCGCGCGGTGAAGGCGGCGGGCGTGAAATTCTGCATCTGCTTCGAGTGCCGTTTCTCCAGCCAGTTCCTCACCACCAAGTCGGTGATTGATGAAGGGCTGCTCGGCGATTTGCACTACGGCGAGATTGATTACTACCACGGCATCGGGCCGTGGTACGGGCAGTTCCGCTGGAACACGCGCAAGGACGCGGGCGGCTCCTCGTTGCTCACCGCCGGCTGTCACGCGCTCGACGCGCTGCTGCTCTGCATGGGCAACGACGTGGCCGAGGTCACGAGCTACGACACGAAATCGAAGAGCGACATCTTCCAGCCCTACGAATACACCACGTCTAGCGTCACGATTCTGAAGTTCAAGAGCGGGAAGATCGGCAAGTGCGCAGCCATCGTGGACTGCCTTCAGCCCTACTACTTCCACACGCATCTCGTCGGCAGCCACGGCAGCCTGCTCGACAACAAGTTTCACTCCACGAAACTCGGCGGCCTGAACAAGAACGCCTGGAGCAATCTCTCGATGAAGATGCTCGATTCCGGCGACGTGTCCGACCATCCCTACACCACCCAGTTCGCCGCGTTCTTCGATGCGCTGGCCAAGGGCAAGAAGATGCTGCTGACCAGCCTCGAAGACGCGATGAAGACGCACGAAATCATCTTCGCGGCGGACAAGTCGGCGAGCACGGGGAAGACGGTGAAGATGTGAAACAACATTCGGATAATCATGTTAGCCGCTTTTCGCGCCCATGACTTTTGGAGACCCCAAAGACTTTGCGATTGAGGCGTATCACGAACCCTACGGCCCTCAGTATGGTGGGTTTGGCAGAATGTGCATTTACGTTCAGAGCGTGTGCCTCGGCAACATCCGGGACAACCACTGCTCGCTGTTTCACGCTACCGACCGCATTAGAGAGGTGGCCGCAGATTTCGAATCGCTCGGCGATGCCAGTTTCGCAGCCTTATCGGACGCTGAGGCGTTTGCTCTCATTGACAGTCAGATTTACACCGGTGAGGCGTTGGAGAGTGGGCCGAGCTACGCTGCATGTGATTTTCTCACACACACGGGTGAGATGTTTGATGGCACGAAGACATTCATCATCTTCCGACCGCCCGACCGCGTTCACATTTTGTTTCGGCTTCGAGATGACACGGTTGGTTCGGCTTCATGTAGCGTCCTGAATTTCAGGAGAGTTGCTGATGCCTACGTTAGTTGGTTCGAGGAGCAGGTGCGGACGACTGCTCCCCCCTTCTTCCCCATCAACCCATTTGACCTGAATGAGAAAGTTCCACAGGACAGAAACGGCTAACCATGCGAGTCGATGTATTCTGCCACTGGATTCCGTTTTGAATTACTACCCATGAACTCCGCCCTCGCCATCGCCGCGCATCCGGACGACATCGAGTTCATGATGGCGGGGACGCTCCTGCGGCTGGAGGAGCGCGGCTGGGAGATTCATTACTTCAACCTCTCCACCGGCAACTGCGGCAGCTTGCGCCACAACGCGGCCACGACGCGGCTGCGGCTGGCTGAGGCGGGCTTGAAAACGTCCGTCGGGCGTGAGAGCGTCCGCCTGTGACTGTGACCGCAGATGATAAGTGCCGAGTGATATTGCGCGACGCGGAGCCCGGCCAGAGCTTCGACTACCGCCGCGACGAGGCCGGGCGCATCATTCTCCAGCAACTCAAGCCGGTTCCCCCGAACGCGTCTGGCGAAGCCATCGTCCTGCCCCTTTCCGAGGGACGACTGCCACGCGCCAAGGCTGCGGTGAGCCGAGAACAGATCGCCCAACTCATCCGTGACGAACGCGACGCGCGATGAAAGCCTTTGGGGATGCCAGCGCGCTGGTCGAAGTCATCCTTTCCTCGCCGGCAGCCGTGACCGCCTTCGATGCCGAGCATGAGCGCGTCACCCGCGCGCACGCCCTGGTCGAGGTGTTCTCCCAGTTGACGGGTGGCCGGCTTATGGAGGCCAGCGGGGCCATGGTGCGCCTGACGCCGGAGGACGCGGCCAGGGCCATCAGTGCTCATGCGGCCCAAATGAAAGTGATCACGCTCTCGCCCGACCAAACTTCGGCGGCGATGTCCACGGCCCGGCACAAAGGAGTCCGAGGCGGGCAGATTCACGACTTGATGCACGCCACGGCGGCTGAGGCGGAAAAAGTGGACAGGATTTACACACTAAACATCCGTCATTTTGAACAGATCACCGGGCTCAAGGTGCTCGCGCCTTGAGCCAGTTGCGCCCCAAACCGCGCAGACGGCACCAAGATGAAAAACGGATAGAACATGGAACCGGAGACATGAATTCCGCCCTCGCCATCGCCGCGCATCCGGACGACATCGAGTTCATGATGGCAGGCACGCTTCTGCGGCTCAAGGAGCGCGGCTGGGAGATTCATTACTTCAACCTCTCCACCGGCAACTGCGGCAGCGCGCGCCACGACGCAGCCACGACGCGGCGGCTGCGTCTGGCCGAGGCAAAGCGCGCGGCGAAAATTCTTGGCGCACACTTTCATCCGCCCATCGCGGATGACTTGGAAATCTTCTACGACCACAAGCTGCTGCGCCGCGTGGCCGCCGTTGTGCGCGACGTGAAACCGTCCATCGTCCTCACGCACTCGCCCGAGGACTACATGGAAGACCACATGAACACCGCGCGCCTCGCGGTGACGGCGGCGTTCGCGCGCGGGATGCCGAACTTCGTCACCGCGCCCAGGCGCGCAGCCATCGAGGGCGACGTGACGGTCTATCACGCCCTGCCCCACGGTCTGCGCGACGGATTGCGCCGGAAAATTTCCGCCGAACTGTTCGTGAACACGACCGCCGTTCACGCCACGAAACTCGCCGCCCTCGCCGCGCATCGCACGCAACAGGACTGGCTCGACGTGAGCCAGGGCATGAACTCGTATCTGCGCACGATGGAGGACACCTCGCGCGCCGTCGGCAAAATGTCGCGCCGCTTCCCACACGCCGAAGGTTGGCGGCGTCACTCGCACCTCGGTTTTTGCGAAGACGAAGCTGACCCGCTGCGGGCAGCGTTGGGCAAAAGCGCCGCGTTGAATCGAAACTACGAGCGCGAGTTGTAAAAACAGCCCTCTCCCGACTCCGCGGTCAGAGCCACGCTTGCTAGCCGCGAGCCATCGCGGCTAATTTTCCGTCGAATCGCCAATCTATGAATCCACGCGCTGTTGTCTTCGGAGTGTTGGGCCTCGTCGTCGGGACGCTGGCGGGGATTTTGGTGGGACGGCAATCATCCAGCCCATCCGCCGCGCCGCCCGCTGCCGTCGGGACCAACCGCCCGACCGTCCTCCCGCCGTCGTCGTTTCAAACCTTGCGCGCGCGGACGAACGCCATCAGCGACGCGCCTTCCTCCGGCCGCCTGACCATCGAGGAGTTGCCCGCCGCCATCGAGCGCGTGCTGCGTGGTTCGCCGTTGGACCGCTATCATGCCCTCTACGAACTCGCCAACCGCATTGATCCCGTGGACATCCCGCGCGCGCTGGAGTTGCTGTCCAAACATTCCTCGCAGGAAGTGCGCTACGGCATCACCCAACGTCTGATCGCGCGCTGGGCGGAAATGGATCCCAAGAGCGCCCTCGCCTACGCCCAGGCGCAGCCGCCGTCGAACCAGCGCAACCAGTCCATGCAGGCGGTCATCACCGTCTGGGCTGAGCACGACGCGGCGGGCGCGACAGAATACGTGAAGAGCCTGCCCGCCGGCGCGCAACGCACGCAGATGCTGACGGCGCTCGTCACCGGACTCGCGCGCCACAATCCCCAGGACGCCTTCGCGCTGATCGAGACGCTCGGGGCCGCGAACAAGCAGCAGCTTTACTCCTCCGTGTTTATGCAATGGGCGCAGACCGATCCCGCCGCCGCCGCCAAGGCTGCGGCGACGATGCTCACCGGACCGAACAACGCGCATGTCCTCGGCAACATCGCCTCGCAATGGGCGCAGAAAGACCCGGAGGCCGCCATCGCGTGGGTGAAGACTTTGCCCGACGCAAAAAAGCGGCTCGCTGTTCAGAGCATGATGTACAGCCTGGCTTACTCGAACCCGAAGCTTGCCGGAGATTTCGCGCTGACCCTGCCCGCCGGAGACGTGCGCAACCAAGCGCTGGCGAGCATCGCCCAGGCGATGGCCAACACCGATCTCCCCGGAGCCATCGAGTGGGTGAAGCAACTGCCCGAGGGTCAGGCCAAACAAAACGCCTACCAGAACATGGGCTACCAGTGGGCGCAGAATGATCCGCAGGGGATGCGCGACTACATTGATAAGATGCCGAACGGCCAGCAGCGCAACGCGCTCATCAACACGCTGGCCAACAGTTGGGCGCAAAGTGATTCGGGCGCGGCCTTGAAATGGGTCGAGACGCTCCCCGCCGGCACCGCGCGCCAGAACGCGATGGCCGGGGTGATTTCCTCGTGGGCGGCGACCTCACCGGTCGAGGCCGCCGCGTATGTGCAGAATCTTCCGCCCGGTTCCGGGCGCAACAACCTGTTCAGCTCCGTGGTCAGCCAGTGGGGCGTGAATGATCCAACCGCGGCGCTCAAATGGGTGGAAGGTCTGCCCGCCAGCGGGAACAAGAACGACGCGATGCGGCAGCTCGTCTCGTCCTGGAGCCAGAGCGATCCGAAGGCCGCATCGGAATTTGTCCTGACCATGCCGCCCGGCGCACAGCAGAACAACGCCATCAGCAGCCTCGCCAGCCAGTGGGCCAATCAAGACCCCGAGGCCGCGATGAAGTGGGTGGGGGCTTTGCCCGCCGGTCCCGCCCAGCGTGATGCCGCGCGCAACATGATGTATCAGGTCGCGCGCGTGAACCCGCAGGCGGCGGCGGATTTCGTCTCGTCGCTCCCCGCCGGCCAGACGCAAAACGAAATGATGAGTACCGTGGCCTCGCAATGGGCCAGCACGGATTTGCCGGGCGCGATTGAATGGGCGAAGAAACTTCCCGATGGCGGCGGCAAGAACAACGCGTTGCAGAACCTCAGCTACCAGTGGGCGCAGACCGATCCGCAGGGCGCGGTGGCCTTCGCCGAGGGAATGCCGTCCGGCAGTCAGAAAAACAATTTGATCAGCAACATCGCGAGCCAGTGGGCCGCGAATGATCCCGCCGGCGCGCTCGACTGGGCGAACAAAATGCAGGATGGCAAACAGAAGAGCAGCGTGCTCGGGAACGTCATCGGCGGCTGGGCGAACAACGACCCGCAGGCCGCCGCCACTTACGTGGCCAGCATGACGGACGGCGACGCGCAGAAGCGGGCCGCGAATTCTGTCGTCTCCACCTGGGCGCGTTCCGACCCGCAGGCAGCGGCGACGTGGGTGTCCAGTTTCCCGGAAGGCTCCCTGCGAGATGACGCGGTGAACAGCGTCGTGCAATCGTGGGCGCAAGTGGACGCCAACGGCGTGAGCGCGTGGCTGCAAGCTTTCCCCGCCGGCGCGACGCGCGAGAACGCCGTGAGCGCACTGGTCAGCCAGCTCAGTTACTCCGATCCGAAAACAGCCGCCGGCTGGGCGCAAACAATGGCCGATGAAAAGCAGCGCAACAGCCGCATGGAAAACATCGCCCGCAACTGGCTGCGCCAGGACCAGACCGCCGCCGTCAATTGGGTGAACCAGTCTCCGCTGCCCGAAGCGACCAAGCAGCGCTTGTTGAAGAATGTGGACGGCGAGTAGCACGCGGCTTCCAGCCAGTCCGCCCATTTTTTATTGAGGCTCGTGCCATACGGTGACGGAGCGCGGCATTTATGCCGCTTCAACATTCAATACAAGGTGACGCAGAAAAAGCCCGGCCCGCTTGCCGTTAGTGCGTTGAAGCGGCGTGAACGCCGCTCTCCATCGCCGATCGGCTCACGAAACTTTATGCCACGAGCCTCAATAAGTCCGGGCGGTGGTAAAAAATCTCGTCCTGACGGAGGAAAATTCGCGACGGAGAATCAACGCGCCGGGCTGGGAGCCGGCGTTCCGAGCATCACTTGAACAGCACCACCGCCAGCGCGCCGAGGATGATCACGCCGAGCACGACGGTCACGATGATGAAAATCTTCGTCCCCTTGTTGCTCTTCTTCTCGAAGCCGCGATTGCTGGATTTGGCCGACTGCCCGAGTTCCTCAAACTTGATGCCCTGCGGCACGACCTGCGTGTGATCGAGCGTGCGTTTCTGCGCCATACTGTTGCCCGCCTGCTCGTTCTCGAGCCGCACTTCGACCTGACCGAGGCGCAGAATCTGACTGGGCTTGAGCGTGGCCTCGGTGATCTGCTGGCCATTGATGAAAGTGCCATTCGTGGAATCCAGATCGCGAATGATGACTTCCGGGCCGCGCAGGAGGATTTCGCAATGATGGCTCGAGACGGAGGGATCCGGAATTTGAAACGTGTTGTCCTCGACGCGACCGACCGTGGTCGTCTCCGCCTTCAACTCATGCGAGCGTCCGGTGAGTCCTTCGCTGAGAACAACAAGTCTTGGCATACGGTGACGTGAGAATTAGGGGCGACCCGTGGCAAGTCAAGCGGGGCGTCAAATCGGTATGTGATTAGAAGAGGCGCTCCCGCCGGGCCGCCCGTGCGAAGCCGGTAGAGCCGCAAGCTCTGGGACTGCGGCAAGAATTGCCGCTCTGGATCCCCGCCGGAGGCGAGTCCCTTGGCGCGGCGCGCTCCCCGCGCATTCAAAGCTGTGCTGCTCCCAGCAGTCCCAAAGCCTCCAGCATCACCCGTCGGACCGGTCGCCACGGGCCGGCTCGGCCCAGTTGCTCCATGACGAAATGACATCAAGGTGGCAGGTGACTATGATGTTCACGCTCTCCGTTCTTTGATGCCCGCCAGAATATCCGCCACGACCTCCGCCTTCGGCTTCGCGCCTTGCGGGCCGCCGTGGTGGAGGCGCACGCTGACCGCGCCGGCTTCCATGTCGCGACCGCCGATGACCAGCATCGTGTGGACGCGCAATTGTTCCGCGTTGGAGATCTTCGCCTTGAACGGCGTGGCGCTGAAGTCGGAATCCACGCGGACCATGTTCGCGCGGAGTTCGGCTACGATGGGCTTGGCGTAGTTGATCAATGCTTCGTCGTCGTTGAGCGTGATCACGCGCACCTGATCCGGCGCGAGCCAGAGCGGGAAGTTGCCCGCGTAATGCTCGATGAGAAAACCGATGAACCGCTCATGCGTGCCGAGGGGCGCGCGATGAATGCACAACGGCGTCTTGTTCGAGTTGTCCTTGTCGCGATAGGTCAGGCCGAACTTGGCGGGCACGGCGAAGTCCACTTGGTTCGTGGCGATGGTAAATTCGCGGCCGATGGCGCTCCACACTTGCACGTCTATCTTCGGCCCGTAGAACGCCGCCTCGTTCGCGACCTCGACGTAGTTGATGCCAGATTCGTTGAGGACGTTGCGCACCATATCCTCTGTCTTCTTCCATAACTCGGGTTCGTTGACGTATTTCTTGCCGAGACCTTCCGCCGCGTGCGTGCTGAAACGCATCTGATATTTTTCCAGGCCGAAGATTTTGAAATATTTCAGATACATGTCGTTCACCGCGCGGAACTCGTCGGCGAACTGCTCCTCGGTGCAATAGATGTGGGCGTCGTTCATATTGAGCGAACGCACGCGCATGAGGCCGAACAACTCGCCCGACTGCTCGTAGCGATAGCAAGTGCCGTATTCCGCCAGGCGCAACGGGAGGTCGCGGTAACTGTGCGGTTCCGCCGCGAAGATGCGGTGGTGGTGCGGGCAGTTCATGGCTTTGAGGTAGTAGCGCTCAACTGGGTTCCTGGCCGTCAGTTCACGATCACACTCCGAAATTTTGTCGCGAAGCTGTGACACTTTGTATTCTGCTTCGATGCTTTTTTCTTGGCGTGCGCGACGCATCTCCGGGGTTATGACGGTGGAGTCCGCAAGCTCTCGATTTTCCGCCCGATGTGCGGCCACTTCTTTTTCGGCGTTCGCCATCAGATCAACGGCTAATTCCTTCTTTTTTAGAATCTCCAGACTTTCGGCCGATGGAGCACTTTCGGACAACTGTATCGCCGGAAACATTGACTCCGCGTAATACGGCAAATGCCCTGAAGTTTTGTACATCTTCTCCTTGGCCAGATGCGGCGTGCGGACGCGGACGTAGCCGGCGGCGAATTCGGTTTCCTTGGCCAGCTTTTCCAGTTCCTCGACGAGCACCGTGCCCTTGGGCAGCCACAGCGGCATGCCCGGCCCGACGTATTCGGTATCAATCGCGAACAGCCCCATCTCCTGGCCGATCTTGCGGTGGTCGCGGCGCTTGGCCTCCTCCAGCATGGTGAAGTAGGCGTCCATCTCCGTCTTGTTCTTGAAGGCGGTGCCGTAGATG
>JAYVNY010000094.1:0-4333 GCA_043758205.1 Akkermansia sp. | reverse complement strand
GTCGGCGGCGTGCGCGGCGATCTTGTAGGCGATGACGCCGTCTTTCACGTCCTTCTTGTTCGGCAGGCCGAGGTGTTCCTTGGGCGTGACGTAGCAGAGCATCGCGCAGCCATACCAGCCAATCATTGCCGCACCGATGCCGCTGGTGATGTGGTCGTAGCCGGGCGCGATGTCGGTGGTGAGCGGTCCGAGCGTGTAGAACGGCGCTTCGCTGCACCATTCGAGTTGCTTGGCCATGTTTTCCTCAATCATGTGCATGGGCACATGGCCGGGGCCTTCGTTCATGACTTGCACGCCTTTGGCCCACGCGCGTTTGGTGAGTTCGCCCTGCACTTCAAGTTCGCCGAATTGCGCCTGGTCGTTGGCGTCGGCAATCGAGCCGGGACGCAAGCCGTCGCGATGCTGGCAATAACTCAATTCAACTTGGGCAAAACTTTTCAAATTCAACTCGCGCTACCATTCACACGTCAGACGTGATCGAAATTGCCTGCGGCAACCAAGCCGACGTGTTGCTCAAACGGACCAGTGTCGAGGCGATTGGCAAACTCTGAACAAGGCTGTGCGGTTCAAGTGGAGTTTCTGCTTCATCCCATATTTCAGCCGCGAATGCGACGCGTTGAGAAGTCGGCACGGTATGACCAGCAGCGTAGGCGGCAGCTTGGGAATAGCCGAATTCCAACACCCAAAAATCGCCTTCGACCGTTTTCTTTTCCCGAGCTTTCTCCAATTTCCAGATCCGTTTGAAAAGCGGATAACCTTGAACCTTTCCATGCGAGCCACGCAGTGCTGCAGCTTCTGGTCCGGGTCGGATTGTGATCTTCACATCGCGGCATGACCACTGGTTTTCTGCCGCTGCACAGACTGGGGCATCCCATGCAACGCATATTTGAAGCTGCGGCGACGCGGCTTCAGCAATCCATGCCGCAGGAATCGGAAGTTGGACGCGGACAACGTCGTCATCATGCGCAATCACGCCCTGCCAGACAAACCGGGCGCGATGTTGGATTGGCTTTTGAAATCTCATGGCGCTGGCGCGCCCGAATCCCAGAGTTCGCTTCGCCAGCGGCTGCAACCCGTCACTCAATTTCTTGGCGAAATCCTCAGCGGTCAGCGCCAGAACCGCTTTGACCGCACACGCAAACGGGCGCGAATCGCCCGGACATTTCGGGCGCAACTCCTCGAACACAAAGGCTGCTTCACGCGCCAGGAGCGGCGCTGCAAAAGACGTTCCGAAATCCTCACGGGCATGGCCAAGGGCTGAGTATCCCCATACGCCTGAGCCTGGAAGAGATCGGTAGTCCGCATTGCTATTTCCGGCAGAAGCACAGAAATCGGGCTTGGGACTATTCGCAAAGCCAGGGCCGACACGCGTGAATGGGCTTGGGGCGTCAACCTCTGAGGCCAGTCCTCCGGCACTTAAGCGCCCCGCGACACCGCCACAAGTAAGCGCGTTGAAGGCGCGAGGAAAGCTGTGCAATTCCCAGCCGGTATTATCAAAGTGCAGCGGATAGCCGGGGTTCGGAACAAGACCTTGCTGCGCATTGCCAGCCGCCACCACCAACAGCACGTCTTGATCGAACGCAAAGTTGTCTATCTCCTCAATGTGCTTGAGCGTTTCTGCTCTTTGTTTGGCCGGCAGGTCGTCCAGCCGCCGGTCGCCATCAAAACTCAAGTTGAACACCCGCACGTCAGGAGCTGCGGAAATTGCAGCCGCCAACGCCCCAGAAACACTTTCCGCAAGAATCTTTCCTTCTTTGCCTGTGCCGACACGCACTTCCAGAAACCGGCAAGTGGCAGGTGGCGGAGTCGCGGAATTGCTCAAATTCATTTCACCGAACACCACCCGTGAAGCCACCATTGAACCATGATGGTCGTTTTCAGTGTTTGAGCAATTCAGGCCAGTGACAGTCCCACGCCGATGCGACTTCAACCAATCATGTTCTTGTGGCACGGCCGTATCCACGACGGCAACACACGGCAAAGTTTTTGGACTGCCAACCGAACTTGGCGGCAACGGCTTGGTTGCAGTGCTGACTTCTGGAGGAATGCTGGCAGTGAAAGCAAGAATCGGCGGGTGGATGGATTGAATCGAAGTGAAGTCGTCCGCCAACTTTTTGATCATCTGCGCGTTCACCGTTGCGCGGATGAAATAGCGGCCCAGATAACTACGGCCTTTTCCCCGCAATGACACGCCGGTCTGCCCACGGAAAGTTTGTTCGAGCGCTCGAATCACGAGGTCAGCTTCTATCTCGCTGATCAACGGCTGTAACTTGATGTATCCTTCCGCAGTTTTCTGACCAATTTCATCCAGCCACTCCTGGTCGAATTTCCATTTAGCCGACAACCACTCGAAGGACTCGAATGCCACAAACCGGGCTTGCTCGCGTGCGCCGAGTTGGGCGAGTTGAGCGGTCTTGCTCAAGAGTTGTTCCATGCGTTCTGGTGTTGCATGAACAGTTGCGAAACCGCTGGGCTGGTGAACTTCAATCAAATCCAATCCGATCCGCTCAAAAAACTTGGACTGCTCACCGCTAAAAACCACCGCTTCCAGTTTTTGACCGTGAACAGCATCTTGGGCTTTGGACGCTTTCACAATCGGGGAAGTAGGGCGTTCGGCAATCAGGTAGTATTTGCGGCGGCTCAACGGGTCATGGGACTGGCTAGCGCGCTGACTTACCCGCTGCAACGAATCACGTAGATGCTGACCCTTTTGCGCCCAATTGACGTTGAGAATCGGCAACTGTCTTCCGCCACCTGATTTTGCTTCAACCGAGAGTTCGTGACTCTCATTGAGAAAATAATTCTTCGGTTTGGAAGCGGAAGGCGGCATGGCTGTTCACATGTTCAAAACCCGGCGGCGAGCCTCGGCAATGACCATTTGTTCAGCTTCAGCGTAGGACGTGGTCTTGCGACAACGGGACAGCGTCGCGGCGGGGGCTTGGAAACCAAACTCGCGAGCGCGACGCTCGGCAAATCGCGCAAGGTCGCTTCCCTTTGGTATTGGAAAGGCGATACGCAAGTCGAATCGTCGCCAGAGCGCGTCGTCGAGCGCTTTTGGAAGGTTGGAGGTTGCGATGACAAATCCCTCGCCGTGTGCGTGCTCCAGTTCCTGCATGAACGAGATGACGATTCGATCAAGTTCGCCAACTTCCATCGGACTGCCACGCCTTTTGGCCAGTGCGTCGACCTCATCGAACAACAAGACGCAAGGAGTTTGCTCCGCGAAGCTGAACAACTCACGAAGCCGCAACGCCGTCTGACCGAGGTAAGCGCCAATCAACGAATCAAAGCGAACGAGGAATCCTGGAAGTTTAGTTTCGGCAGCAAGTGCAGCCGCAGCGGCGCTCTTGCCGCAGCCCGATGGCCCGTGAAACAACAACCGCCATCGCCGAGGAAGGCCATGCTTCACCAACTTTTCCCGGGACTTCCATTCCCTGATGACCTCTCCAAAACTTTCACGAACTGCGGGAGTGAGTTCCAATTCTGACAAACGCTTCGATGCCGGGAGCGGCATGAGTGTGCCGCCAACGCTCCACATCGTATTGAGCGCGGCGTTCTGCCCGTTAGCTGGTGGCTTGGCCATTCCGTTCAGTGCTCCGAGGAGATCACGCTCGGCGCGGTATTGACCGCGTGCCCCACGCTGCGCCGCGAATTTCCGAGAAAGCGTCGCCGCTTGCGCGAGATCGTGCGAGCCGATGGCGCGAAACAACTCAATCAATTCTCTGGTCTTGGGCATGGCTCAAATTGTCACTGGAAATAAATTACACCCGGCGCTCTTCGGTGGCAGCAAGAATGTAACGGTCAAGCCTTCGCGTAAAGCTCGCTGCCCTTCTCGGTGAACTCGCGGGACTTTTCTTCCATTCCTTTTTTCAACGCTTCTTCCTCCGCGATGCCTTGTTCCGCCGCATATTTCCGCACGTCCTCCGTGATCTTCATGCTGCAAAAGTGTGGCCCGCACATGGAACAGAAATGAGCCGTCTTCGCGCCCTCTTGTGGCAGGGTTTCATCATGGAATTCTCTGGCCGTTACCGGGTCGAGGGACAGGTTGAATTGGTCTTCCCACCGGAACTCGAATCGGGCTTTGGAAAGGGCGTTGTCGCGATACTGCGCGCCCGGATGTCCTTTCGCCAAGTCCGCCGCGTGGGCCGCGATTTTGTAGGCAATCACGCCGTCCTTGACGTCCTTTTTGTTGGGCAATCCCAAATGCTCTTTCGGAGTCACGTAACACAACATGGCGCAGCCATACCAGCCGATCATCGCCGCGCCGATGCCGCTGGTGATGTGGTCGTAGCCGGGCGCGATGTCGGTGGTGAGCGGTCCGAGCGTGTAGAAC
>JAYVNY010000093.1:0-13622 GCA_043758205.1 Akkermansia sp. | reverse complement strand
GGAGCAACTGGCACGAGCCGCGCGCGGGCCGGGTGAAAAGCTCGGCGACCGCATTCTGCGCTTCCCACGCCTGAACGTGCCGAACCAGGCCTTCCGCAACCGCGGCGATCTCACCTTTGAGCCGGCCGGCGATGCGTGGGGCTTCAACGCGGTGGGCGTGTCGCACGGCCTCGCGCTCGCGGATCTCGACGGCGACGGCGACCTCGACGCGGTGGTGAACAATCTCAACGGCGCGGTGAGTTTGTATCGCAACGAGACCTCCGCGCCGCGCGTAGCCGTGCGCTTGAAAGGCCGCGCGCCCAACACGTCCGGCACCGGCGCGAAGATCAAGCTCACCGGCGGCCCGTTCGCGCAGTCACAGGAAATGATCCTCGGCGGGCGTTACCTCTCCAGCGATGACGCGGTGCGGGTGTTCGCGGCGTGGTCGCCGACCAATCGTTTCACGCTCGAAGTCCTCTGGCGCAGCGGCGCGCGCAGCGTGGTGACGAACGTGTTGGCGAATTCGATCTGCGAAGTGGACGAAGCGGCCTCTGTTCAAAGTTCAGAATTCAAAGTTCAGAGTTCAAAGTTTTCCCCCTTGTTTTCCGACGCGAGCCGCCTGTTGAACCACACGCACCGCGACGAGCCGTTCGATGACTTCGCACGCCAGCCTTTGCTTGCGCGCCGGCTCAGTCACGGCGGGCCGGGCGTGACGTGGGTGGACTTGGACGGAGACGGGCGCGACGATTTGATCATCGGCAACGGCGCTGGTGGAGAACTGGCGTTGCGGAAAAATCTTGGCGGACATTTTGAGCGCGTTCCATCACCGCTGCCCACGGCGTTTGAAGATCACACTTCGGTGCTCGTCGCGAACCGCGAGCTGTTCGTGGGACTCTCGAATTACGAAGCGCCGACCGCCACGAACACCGTCGCGCTGACGTTGAGTCTGGCGAACGGCGGGGCGATGAAGGTCCTCCCGCCCTCCGCCTTCGGCACCGGCCCGATGGCGCTGGCGGACGTGGATGGCGATGGTGATTTGGACTGGTTCGTGGGCGGGCAGGCCAGCGCGGGGCGTTATCCTGAGCCGGCCATGTCGCGACTGTTCCGCAACGACGGCGGCATGTTCACGCTCTGGCAGGAATTCAAAGAGGTCGGTCAGGTGAACGGTGCGGTCTTCACTGATCTGGACGGCGATGGTTTCCCCGAACTCGTCCTCGCGTGTGAATGGAGTCCGCTGAAAATCTTCCGCAACCAACACGGAAATTTCACACCGTGGAATCCGCCTGTCACCAATCCCGCTCTCAACTCTCAACCCTCCACTCTCAACTCACTCTCCGGTTTCTGGCAGGGCGTGACCGCCGCTGATTTCGACGGCGACGGACGCATGGATTTCGTCGCGTCGAACTGGGGACGCAACAGCCCGTATCAATCTTTCGTGCGCGAGAACGTCCGCATTTTCTACGGTGACTTCAGCGGCGCGGGGCGCGTGGATGGCCTCGAAGCGTATGTGGATCAAGGGCGCGTGGTGCCGGCGCGTGATTTGGAAACGCTGGCGCGCGCCTTGCCCTGGCTGCGGCAGAAATTTCCCACGCACCACGCCTTTGCGACAGCGACGATGATGGACGTGCTGGGGGATCGTTCCTCGCTGGCGAAGGAACTGCGCGTGAACTGGGTGGACTCGACGGTCTTCCTGAATCGTGGCGATCACTTTGAGGCGCGCGTCCTGCCGGTCGAGGCGCAGATTGCGCCGGCGTTCGGCATTGTGGCGGCGGATTTTGACGGCGATGGCCACGCCGATTTGTTTCTCGCCCAGAATTTTTTCGAGACGGACGGCGAAACCTCGCGCTACGACGCGGGACGCGGGCTGCTCTTGCGCGGAGACGGACGCGGTGGTTTCACGCCCGTGGCCGGCGACGAGAGCGGGTTGAAAATCTACGGCGCACAACGCGGCGCGGCGGCGGCGGATTACGACGGCGACGGACGGCTCGATCTGGTCGTGGGGCAGAACCGCGCGGAGACGAAACTCTTTCACAACGAGACCGCGCGGCCGGGCTTGCGCGTGCGTTTGCGGGGCGGGGCGGGAAATGTTTCCGGTGTCGGAGCCGTGCTGCGTCGCGGCACCGGGCCGGCGCAGGAAGTTCACACTGGCTCCGGCTATTGGTCGCAAGACAGCGCGACCGTGGTGCTCACGGGCATGACGAATCAACTTTCCATCCGCTGGCCGGGCGGGAGAACGACGCAGCATGAAATTCCGGCAAGCGCGCGGGAACTCACGGTGGGTTTCGACGGAAGGTAAATCGGAGCGCCGGCTTCCAACACGGCGCGTTTGGTGAGACAGATGGCTGAGAAAGGTAGGGCGTCGGCGCTCCGCGCGCGCCGGGTGGCTTTGGAAGACCAGGCCTGCTTTTACTTTTCAGCCCCGGCGCGCGCGGAGCGACGACGCCCTACCAGCCCTTGGCGATTGCAGAATTTCTTTCGATCCTCACGCTGGAATCAGTTCCCCACCCACGCGCCGGGCTGGAAGCCGGCGCTCCAAGCCGCCCACCCCCGCGCAACGCCGCATCAGCGAGGATGGGACGTCCGGGGGCATTTACGCCACCTGCCGATGCAGGTGATGGACCAGGATTTTGTCCACCGCCGCATCGAGGTCACGCACGACCAAATCATGATGCCCGCGCCCGAGCCACGGCGACTGGATGAGCATCGAGGTGCTGCCAATCGCGTGGGCCGCCTCGCCATCCTGCCAGCGGTGGCTGATGACGAAGGATTGGCCAAAGGCGAGATGCCACTTGAAGCGCGCCTCGTGGAAGAGTCCCGCGCGCGGCTTGCGGCACGGGCAGTCATCCTCCTCCTCGTGCGGGCAGACGAGAATGTCGTCGAGCGGAAAGGCGGCGCGGAGAATTTCGTGCATCCGATCCAGGTCACGGCGCGAAAGATTGCCGCGCGAAATCTCCGGCTGGTTGGTGGTGGCGATGAGCACGAAGTCGGCGGCCTTGAGCCGGTTCAGGGCGAACTTCGCGCTGTCGTGGAGCCGGAAATTTTCCAGCAGAACGGGTGATGGTGGCTGCCCTCCCTGAGTGTTCGCGAGATTGAGCAGAGTGTCTCGCTCGATGAAGACTGCGCGTTTCATAGTTGTGAGAGAGCATCGGCCCTGCCGCTCTGAGAACTGCGAAGCCGTACGTGCGCGGATGATTTTTTGGCGAGGCGAAAACGGCTGGCCTCGTAAAAATGTCTTCAGCACGAGGTTGCCGCGCAGATGTTTCTGGCTAACATGCGTCCACCGTCCGAAGCGTGTGTTCCAAAAACAAAACGGAGAAACGGGCATGAAACTCAAAGCAAACAGCCGGCCGCCGGAGCTGGCCAAAGGACAGATTTGGAAAATCGGGGAAGCTCATCTGGAAATCACCCACCTCGGCAAACGGCTCACCGAGTACAAGCGTTACCGGGACATCACCAAGCGCCGCGCCGTGCCGGAGATGGGGCAGATCGCGGAGGTGCAGCAGATTCTCGTGAGCCACCAGGCCGCGCTGGTGCAGCGGCCGAGGGCCTGAGGGGAAAGTCATCAGTGAGACAGTAATCAGTCGCCGTGAGGCGAAGGCTCGCCCTACTGATTACTTCTTCACTGCTTACTGATTACTGGTAACTGCCCCGCCGTCACGGCAGGCGCACGATGCGGTAGAGGCGCTGGGCGTTCGTGCCCACGGCGTCGGTCGTCGTGGCGGTCGCGCCCGTCGCCACCAGATTTGTCACGAGCGGCGTCCAGTTCGTCTCATTGAGATTGTTTTTGAATTCCACGGTGTAGGCGCGGTTGGAAATCGCGTTCCAGCTCAGCGTCACCACTTGGTTCGACAGGCCAATCGAAGTCACCAACTCCTGGGCACTCACCACCACCTCGAAGCTTTTTGAATCCACATACGCGCCGGGTCCGTTGTCCGTGGCGCGGAGCGTGAAGGTGTTCGTGCCGACATTGTTCGCGGTCCAGGTGAAGAGGCCGTTGGTCGCGTTCACGGTCGCCCCGGCGGGCGGCGTGAGGGCGAAGTCGAAGGTGATGAGTTGTGGAGGCAAGTCGCTGTCCGTGGCGGTGGCGGTGAAGGAGACGACTTCACCGAGTGCGACCGCGCGGTTCGTGAGCGCCGCGAGCGTGGGCGGGGTGTTGCTTTCGTTGACGGTGATGGTCACGAGCGCGGAATTGCTGAGCGAGGGCGAGCCGTTGTCGCGCACGCTGATGTTCATGGTGTACGCGCCGGGGCCGTGAACTTCAGTGGGCGTCCACGAGAAGGTTCCGTTGCTGGCGTTGATGCTCGCGCCCAGCGCGAGCGACGTTCCGTCGAGCGCGTAGGTCAGCGTCTGAACCGGCGTATCGCCATCGGTGGCGACGGCGGTGAAGCTGATCGTGCCGCCCTCGTTGACGGTGCGTCCGCCGCCGATGGCGAGCGCGGGCGCGCTGTTGGTCTTGAGCACGGTGACGGTGAAACTTTGGGTGTGGCTCAACGACGGGCTGCCGCTGTCGCTCACGCGCACGGAGATGCTGAACCCGTTCCCGCCTTGGGCCTCGCCCGGCACCCAGCCGAACGCTCCGGTGTTCGACGCGATAATTGCGCCCGCCGGTGCGCCCGGCTCCAGCGTCCACGTCAGGGTCTGGGCCGGCGTGTTGCTGTCCGTGGCGGTGGCGATGAAGGCCAGCACCTCACCCTCGAAAACGGTGCGGCTGGCGATGGGCGCGAGCACCGGCGCGACATTCGGCTGCGGCAGGTAATTCGCCGCGCGTGGCGTGGGATCGAACATGAAGTTCAGCGGCCCGGTGCCGTCGGGGAAATGGCCCAGGGTCGCGTCGGTGATCTGGCCGAAGAAGGTAATTGCGTCAATTTGCAGCCCGTCCGGCGTGAACAGCCCGATGGAGTCGCCGCTCTTCGCGAGGCTGAAGTTGACGTGCAGGTCGCCGGTGTTGATCGCGTTCTGCGCGGTCTCGTTGTCCGCCCACACCAGCAGATAACCGAACGGCGGAATGGTCACGCCCGGCGGAATCTGGAACTTGAACTTGTTCGTCAGCTCGTCGGTGAGGAAATAACCGCCGAGGCTCACCGTGTTGCTGCCGGGGTTGTACAGCTCGAACCAGTCCTCGAAATTGCCGTCCGCCGGATCGGCGACCGCGCCGGCGTTGTCGGCCATCCACTCGTTGATGATGACGCTCACGGGCGGGAGCGTGCCGTTGTTTGTCGCGGCGGGCGTGACGAAGAAAAATTCCTGGCGCGTGAACAACTGGCCGTCCGGGAACGCGCCAAAGGAACGATCGGGCGCGGCCACGTAGTTCAAGTAATCGAGCGTCTGCGTCGTGCTGTTCCACACGCGTGAGAGGGCGATCTTTCCGCTGCCCGCACCGAGGCGGAAGCTGGTGTGCCATTCGTTGCTCGTGGTCTGCGCGGGCTGGCCGTCGCAGAAAATGATTTTGAACTGGCCGGGCGCAAGCGTGCTGCCAGCGGGGAAAGTCCACTGCACCAGGTTCGTGTAATTGTCCGCGAGCCAGAGATTCGTGAGCGTCACGGTGTTGGTGCCGGAGTTGTACAGCTCGACCCACGGCTCGCGCTGGCTGTTGTTGTCGAGAATGCCGCTCACGTTTTCCGCCTGCACTTCGTTGAGCCAGAGCGCGGGAATGGGCGACATGGTGGCCGCGCCCTGGTTCGCCGCGCCGGGCGTGAGCGTGTTCGTGCCGGGGGCGAGGAGCTGCGGCGGGACGTAGTTCGACGCGGTGTAGAAGATGTTGATGTTCGTCGGCCCGCTGTTGGTCGCGGTCTGGAGGAACGAGGTGTTGCGGATGCGGACGTAGAGATTGGTCGCGGAGTTGGTGGCCCAATACCAGAAGCTCAACGTGTTCTGCGAGTTCACCGCCGGGGCCGGGGAGAGGAACTGCTGGATGGCCTTGTTGAACAAGGGGTTGTTCAACTGCCCCGGCGATGTGCCGACGATCTTGAACGCGCCCGCGCCGCCATGTACGAGGTCGCCGACGATGAGCGAGTTGGTGTAGTTGGTGCCGAAGGACCAACTGTTGGTGAGTCCCGCGTCGAGCGGTGACTCGAAGTCACCGTTGCGGACAAAGTTCGAGCCGACGCCCGGTGTGCCGCCGGACACGATGGACAAGTCATCAATCAACGCGCTGCCCGCCTCTCCGAGATACACCGTCAGCCGCATCGGACCCGCGCCGCCTTCCCCCGTGCCAATGCTCCCGCTCGCGCTGAAGAACCGCCAGCCTTCACGCACACCGGCGGGCGTGATGACCTCGGGCGAATACACGGCGGGGCGCGACTCAGCCCACCAATTGCCCGGGCGCGAGTTGTCTTTGGCCGCGTCAATCAACTGGATGGATGCGCCCGAACCGTTGGCGTTCGTCGTCCACGGACGCGCGCCTTCGTAGCGAATTTTATCAATGACCTGATCCGTGGCTGCGGTGAGTCCCGGTTTCACGAACGTGATCGTCTCGCCGTTCGCCTGAAGGTTGCCGTTGAAGATGCCGTGCGGAACAAGGTTCGTCCCGTACGCCTGCGCGAAGGCCAGCGCGTCCTTCGCGATGACGAGGAACGCACGAGGCTGAATGATGTAGCCGTCGGGGAAAACGTAATCGAGTCCGTCGAGCCGCCAGCCCGAGACGTCGAAGCTCACGGTGCTCGAGAGGTTAAACAGTTCGAGATATTCCGCGTCCGGCACGGCGGGATTAAACATGATTTCATTGATGACGAGATTGTCCTGCGGCGGAGCGCCAGGCGCGGTGACGTTCACGGCGATGGTGTCGGTCGCGCCGCTCACGGCGTTGCCGAGGCGGTCGTAGCCAATGACGCTGAGGGCGTTCGTGCCGGACGGCAGCGCGACGCGCAGCGACCAGTTCGTGGTCGTCGCCCAGGTCACGTTGTAGGCCACTCCGTTGACTTCGATCTTGTCCACCTCGAAGGGCGCGCGGCCCGTCAGGGTAACGAGGTTGTTCGCGGTCGAGAAGTCCGCGCCACCGTTGCTTTGAATGTCGAACGGTGACGTGTTCGCCGCCGCGATCTGGGCCAGCAACGTCGCGCGCCGCGTGGCGATGAAACTCTTGATGCCAGACGGACTGCCCACGCCCGCGCCATTCGCCACCATGCCGTTGTAACGCGCGTCGAGGATCGGGTCCGAGCGCGAGGGCAGCATCATGCCGTTCGCCGCCTCGATCAGGCACTGCCAGTAGATGCGCGTGAAGGGCGCGTGATCGTTGCGCGGGCCGTGGTCGTTGCCGCCGATGTTGAAGAAGCCCGGGTCCGACGCGTTGCCGCCGAAGGCGAAGTCCACGTCCCAAAGGAACAGCTTCCACTTGTCGCGCTGCGGTTTGTACATGAACGCGTTCTGCCCGCCGCCGTAGGAGAAGCTGTCGTTGTTGACCACGAGGTGCTGCACGACGTGGATCTGAAACCATTCGCGCACGTCGAACATGTTGGTGAGCGTGGTCGTGTAGGCGTCGCCGTTCAGCGGCGCGGTCGTGAGCGACGCCTCCACCAGGGCGTAGATGTTGGTGTAATCGTTCTGCTCGTCCGGCGCGGCCGAGCGCCACGGCAGCGTGGCGCGATAACGCGCGCGTTTGTAGGCGCCGCCCGTCGTCGTGTAGCGGCCGAAGTTGGCTCCCGCCCCCGTGAAGCCCGGCTCGCTGGCCCCGTAGGCCAGATCCCCAAACTCGAAACCGATCTGGATTTTGTGCAGTTCGCCGTCGGCGTCGTCGGGATACCATTGCCCGGCAAAATCGCCGTTCGGTTGTTGCGCGTCGTGATAGACCCCGCCGTTGCGCAACACGCCGTTCACGTACACAAAGACCGGACGGTGATAGAGGAATGGCGATCCAAACTGCCCGCCGAACCAATAGGCCTGCGGCTCGGCCTGCGCGGTGCCGTCGCCGCCGCCGTTGCCGGGGCGGAAGAGATTGATGTCGGTCTCGCCGTAGAGCCGGTCATCGGGCGGGAAGCCCAGGTCGTAATCGCACTGGTTCCCCACCGGCGAATTGTAACCGGGCGAATGATACGGGCTGCCGTGGAACCACGCGCCGCAGTTGTACACGATGCGGTTGGTGCTGAAAATGTAGGTCACGTCCTTCGCCTTGTTGCTCATCAATTCCTCCGCGCTCCACTGATCGATCACCTTCTGCGTGATCCAGAAACGATACGTGCCCAGTCCCACGCCGCCGACCGCCGTGTCGCCCCAGCGCACCACGCACTCGCGCACCGGCGCGTTGTTTGGGAACGTCGTCCCGAGCGCGGGCGCGAGCTTGTCCGCCGACTGAACATAGAAGGCCACGGTCGCGCCGCTGATTTGTCCGGGAATGACCGCGCTGTAAATACCCGCGCCGTTGTTGGTCATGCTTGCGGTGGTGAAATTCGTCGCGGGGTCCAGGCGGTAGCTCAACAGCATCGAGGCCAGGCCATCGGGATCATGCGCGCGCGCCGTCACGAGCACGGGCGCGCCCGCGGCGGGCAGCGGCGGCCAGTGCGCCACGTCGGTGATGGCCGGACCGGCGTTCGTGGTGCGAATGCTGTTCGGCAGGCCGGGCGTGCCGAGATTCTTCGCCGTCAGCACGTAGCCCGGAGCCTCGTGATAATTGCCACGCATCCGCAGCAGGATGTTGGGGGTGCCCTTGAGCCAGCGCACCTTCGCGCGCAGCGTCACGTTCGCCGTGTTCGGGGCCACGGAGAAGGGGAGCTGGTAGCGCACGCGGTTTGCCCCGCTGTCGCCGCGTCCGTCCGCGCGCAAGTGCAGGGAACGCGGGCTGAAATATCCTTCGCCGCTTTCCCAGCTCGTGCCGTTGTGATTGCCCTGAAACGTCCAGCCGCCTACGCCGCCCTCGAACGTGCCGTTGCCGATCAGGTTTGTTCCCCAAGTCCCGCCCACAACCTCAATGTTATCAATCAGCGCCTCGCCCGAGCCGAGCAGCGTGATGTGCAACTGCGTGGCGTTCTCGTAGCCGTTGTCCATCGTGCCCGTGGCTTCCACATTCACCCAGCCCTGCTTGTTCGTTTCGAGGCTGTCGCCCCAGTTCGGTGCGAGGCGGCGGTCGGCGCGCGCGTCGCGCAATTCCAGACTGCTGCCGCCACCCGCCGAAAATTTCCCCCAGCGTCCGCCGTCCGAGTAGGTCATCTCATCCACGACGATGTGAATGGTGTTCGTGACGCCGTTCGTCCCGACGATGGTGTCGGGCATCGAGAGCGTGAGGCGCTCGCCGCGATTCTTCAGCGAGCCGCTCCAGTCGCCGAGGCAGTTCACGAAATTCAGGTTGGGATAATTCGCCCGCAGCCGCGTGCTGTTGCCGCCGATGACGAGATAGCCCTTGGCCGGAATGCTCGCGCCGGTCGGCAGGTTGAAACTCACGCCGCCACGAAGGCGCCACTTGCTGACGCTGATCGCGTTCGTGCCGGGATTGTGCAGCTCGATGAACTCGTCCGCGGCGTCATCGCTCACCGGGTCGTACATCAGCTCGTTGAACACCACGAGCGGGGCGCGCTGACGGGCGTTGCTCGCGCCGGGCGTCTTGCTTTGCAGGCGGTGAAAATGTGGCGAACCGTCCGGCGCGCGGCCCGTGGCCACGCCGTTTTCCTGTCCGTCGAAGCGCACCGCGTCGAGCACGCGCGTGTTCTGTGG
This sequence comes from Akkermansia sp., assembly GCA_043758205.1. Taxonomy (GTDB): domain Bacteria; phylum Verrucomicrobiota; class Verrucomicrobiia; order Limisphaerales; family SIBH01; genus JANNGC01. The sequence goes on along the minus strand of JAYVNY010000093.1, from coordinate 4,004 downwards.
GTTCTTGAGATAGACCGTCTCGCCGCCCGCGCTCAAGGCGAAGCCGAGTTGCGTTTCGGTGAACACGAGGAAGCCGTTGGCCGGGATGAGCGTGCCGGCGGGAATGACAAACTTGTTCGTCAGCGGATCATCCGTCAGCACGCAGTTGCCGACGTTCACCGAACTCGCCGAGTAGTTGAACAGCTCCACATAATCCACATCCGGCAAATCCGTGTGCGCCAGAAACTCGTTGATCATCACCGTGCGATAGGGGTTTGGCCCCGCGACCTCGTTCGTGCGCGGCGTGCCACCGATGACATCGCTCGCCGCCCACGCCCGCGAATCACCCTCGCCGTAACTGGGCCGCGCCAGCACCAGCGAATGGCCCGCGCCATCCGCCGAGGCCGGGAAAGGAGTCTCGCCCGTGTAATTCATCTCGAACAGAATCGCGTCGCGGTTGTTGCGCAGGCGCAGCGTGCCAGAACCGTTTTGCAACGATCCCACCCACGGTCCCTGCACGCCGGTGATGCCATACACCGCCTGCACGTCCGCCGGCACCGCCGCGATCACCACGTAGCTGCGGCCCTGCAAAACAAAGTTCGTCGGAAAAGTGTAATCAATCGCGCCGCTGATGCGATAGCCGCCCATCTCCTCGAACCACGGATTCGAGTTGAAGACTTCGATGAACTCGATGTTCCGCAAGTCCGTGCGGTTCGTCGGGTGATACATCACTTCCGAAATAACGAGCGGGCCGCGCCGCGTCGAAGGGCCGGGGATTTCCGCGCCGGGCCGCAGGAACGAAACGTCCAGCGGTCGTGTGGTGATGGCGAAGGTGCGCTGGGTGTTCGCCGCGATGGTGTTCGGGGCCGCCGCGCGATCCCGCACGTTGTTGACCGTCAGGGTGTAAGGGAGGCTGGCCGTCAGCGGCGTGGTCGTAAGCACGATGGTTCGCGCGTCCACGCCGAAGGTGGCATTGAGGACGGAAACGCCGCCATTGATGGTGTAATTGCCACTGACCAGCGCGGTCGCGGCTTCCACCGGCTCGGAGAAGACCACGGTGATGATGTCGTTATCCCCGAGATTGCCGACAGACGAAATCGTGGGCGGCGTCGAGTCGGGAATCACGGAGAGTTTGGCGTTGGTCGTGACGACCGAGCCGTAGGGATTCACGACCACGGCGCTGAACAGCGCACCGCTGTCCGAGAGCGACACCGGGCCGACGAGCAGATTGGTTCCGGTCTCGCCGGGCAGGGTTCCGCCGTTGCGCCGCCATTGAACACCCGCGCCCCAGCTTTGCGAGAAGCGCACGGCGAACGTGGTCTGGTTGCCTTCGATGACGGTGACGTTCGTCGGTTGCTGCGTCAGGATCGGCGCGGCCACGCCCAAACTTATGCAACGCGTCGCGGGCAGCGGCTCCTCAATGGCGCCGCCCGGCAACTGCCAGCGCACGGTGAGGCTGTCAGCGCCGCCGCCCTCTTTCTGCAACGCTTCGAGGTAATACCGCTGCCCGCCGACGAGCGGCATGGGTGCGGACTGCTGGTTCGCCTCCTTGGCCCATTCCCTCCATGCGGTCCAGGTGTTGACGCTCGCGATGATGACGCGGTTGGCGGGATTGGCGTCCGTGCTGAGGAAGAGCTGGCAGTTGTCATCGCCGGAAATCCAGAAGAGGTAATTGCCCGTGGTGGGCGGAATGACCAGCGCGCGCAGGCGCGTGCCGTAATTGTCGTACACGTTTTGCGGCGCGTCCCAGCTCGTGGTCAGAATTTCCTGAAGGTCCGGAGCATTTGGATACGCCGGGGCGTTCGTGAGATCAGGAATCGAGCCGCCGCCGATGTTCAAATACACCTCGCGTGTGAGCGCGTTGCTGATCTGCGCCTGGGCAGAAACCGCCGAAAAAGAACACGCGGCCACAATGGACAAAAGGAGGGCCTTCGATGGGTGCAAACACATAGTGATTCCCGCCAAAGTAGCATTCGCACAGCGGGGGAACCAAAAGATTTCTGCGGAACAGCAGGTGCGCGGGCCGGACGCGTCGGTTGGCTCCGGCTTTCAGCCAATTTCACCCGCCCTTTTTGCCGATACGCTTTTCGCGTCATCGCCAGTCAACGATGGGCCGAGTGAGGGATTCCCGTTGGGCTTCAAGAACGACGGACAAAAGCTGTGGGTCACGCCGCCCCTGCACTGCGGCGGTTACGGCACGTTGCTGAGAATGGCTGATGAGCGGCGGACGGCCCGCCACCGGCGCACGACCTGCACACCGCAAAACAGCGTGCCGAAGAGGATGCCGGCCCAGGTGGTGGGTTCAGGGACCGCTTGAATGTCCACGCTCCAACTGTTCAGCGTCGCGGTATTCAAGCTCGCTTCGTCACCAAAATAGAGCGTCCAATCGCCATTCGGGTTCGCGCCGCTCAACACGTTCAAGGTGTTGTTGCGCGTGTTGCTGGTGTAATCGGCCCGCCCATCGGAGGCGTAAGTGCTGCCGGTGGTCGGCGCGGGCACGGTATGGATGTCCGTTCCGCTCATGGCCAGAGTGATGTTGTTGAAACCCGCCGCGCTGTAACCATCCTCGCCGGGCGCATTGGCCCCCACCCGGTTAAGCAGGACGGCGAAACCAGAACCGTGCGAGAGATAAACGTACGAGTCCCCGTTGTAGCCCCCCGAAATATTCAGTGTCACACTCACGCTTTGAATCGAGATGAATTCGGCAAAGTTGAAGTTCAGCCCATAGGCCAGGCCGGCACCGGGAAAGTCAGGAATGACCGCACCGGGCGTCGCACTCGCCGAAAAGCTGCCGCTCCCGCCCGTAAAATTAATGACGGCGGCCCAGCCCGAACTCGCCGCGCTCAGAACCACCAACAGCACAAAATTGCTGATAAACTTTTTCATAAATCAATTCCTCCCATCATCGGCCTCTGTTCAGTAACTGGGATACACCGTCCGATAAAACCCCGAGGGCGAAGCCCGCATGTCCTCCCTCACCTCGAACACGCCGATCCCAAAGCCCAGTGAATTATCCGACGGGGCCGTCTTATTTTCCTTTTTCGACCAAGGGCCGATGGCGAAGGCGGCATGTTCCACCGTGTAGATTCGTCCCGGAACCCCGGCAAACCGCACCACGAAATCGTTGCCCTCCGTGCCGACGAAGACCGAATTGCCCGACGCACCGCCTGCGGTCGGGTCCGGGATCGTCACGCTCACCGTCACCGTGGCCGTTCCGCCCTGACCATCGCTCAACGTATATTCAAAACTGCCTGAACCGTTGTAGTCAGCCGGTGGCGTGTACGTAATCGTCGTGCTCCCGAGGGAAACCGACGCGCCCGACGGCAGGGCATTGGCCACGGCGGTGATGCTCAAAGTGTTCCCATCCGGATCGCTGTCCCCGAGCTTGAGTTTGTTGATGCTGAGGCTGATGGGTGAATTGGTGCGGGTGGTCACGGCGTGTGAGCCGCCCACGGGGGGACGGTTAACCGTTACGGCCAGAGTCACTGGCGAGCCGACACAACCCGCCACCGAGGTTTCCGTGGCGGTCACATTGCCGCTGTTGGTGCCGAAAGTAACCGTGATGGAATTGTTATTCGGGCCGCTGCTGCCAGCCGTGATGGATGCACCGCTCGGCACCGTCCACGCGTAACTTGAACCCGAAGTCAGCGTCACCGAGTAGCTCACCCCCGACTGACCCGCTTGAACCAGCGTGCTGCCACTGACCGCGGAGGTGGTGGGTAATGGGTTGACGTTCAAGGCGTGCCTCTCCGAAGTGGTCGAGCAACCGCCCGCGACGCTGACTACGCAATCGTAACCGGCACCCGCTACTGCAGCGTCTGCGCTATCCGCCGGATTGATTGTCAACGTCGCGGTAGTCACACCAGAATAATGGCCCGCGTTCGAGAGGTTCACCGCGTTCTTCCGCCACTGGTAACTTGGGCTGCTTGGCCTTGCCCCGATTTGGTGGACAGGTGTTGGGTGAGTGTGTGAGCTGGGCAGCAAGCACATGAACAACACGAGCAAGACCAAATACAAGCGGTACG
>JAYVNY010000092.1:0-16566 GCA_043758205.1 Akkermansia sp. | reverse complement strand
CACCAGATAGCGCAACTCCCCCTCCACGTTGCCCGCCTCCTCCATCGTCTGCGCGATCTCGGCGCGGATGACTTCGCGGAAGCGTTTGCGCAGGCGGTGAATGGCCACCTTGATCGCGCTCTCACTCAGACCGAGGCGCGCGGCGACATCGGCTTGCGGCAGTGCAGCAGCGTCGCCGACGAGCCAGGGTTTAAGCACGGTGAATTGCTCCGCCTTGTCCGCGCCTGCGAATTCGGCGGCGAGGGATTGCAGCGCGCGGTCCATCACGGCCAGCGCCCACTCGCGGTCGAACATCGTGTCGTCCGGCGCGCTGGCGTGGTCGGCCACTTGCAGGCCGGGCGCGGTGCCGTGCTCCGCGTCGAGCGATTCCGGCGCGACTCCGCCGCCGCGTTTGAGCCGCTGCTCGTGCTTGCGCTGGTCGCCGAGGAAATGTTTCACCGCGCCGAGCAGGTAGGAGCGGAAACGTCCGCGCCGCGGATCCGCCGCGCCGATTCCGTTGCCCGCGAGCAGGCGCGCGAAAAATTCCTGCGTGAGTTCGCGCGCGGCGTCCTCCTCGCGCCCCTCGCGGCGCAGGAAGCGGAACACGGGCTGGTAATACGCCTCGCACAATTCGCTCAACGCCCCGCGCGCCTCGACGCTCCCGCCCCGCGCGCGCAGGACGAGCGTCCAGCGCGTGGGGGCGAAGGGGGAGGTGGCGGAGTCTTGCGCGTTGGTGCTCAAGGTTTTTGGGCGGGTGGGGCCAGCAACATCTTGTAGCGAATTCTCACGCCGCTTGGCTTCTCGGTGAGGCCGATGACTTCCATCACGCCCTGGTTTCCTTCTCGCGTGCAGAACGGGATCGCCTTGGCGCTTTTCCACGGCTCCTGCCAGAGACGCATCGGATAGACTGGGAGAATTGGAAAAACACCCGGCTCAACGAGGACGCGAGTTCCACCACCGGGAAACGCGTCCGGCGTGGGTTCAATCACGTCGAAGGGCAAAGGGGGATTGTGTATCATAGGTGTGGCCTCGAAGAGCAGCAGGGACGCCACATTGATCATCTGTCCACCCATCAGATCAGCGCCGCTCTCCTTCAACCAATCGCGCAGTTCAGTGCTGCGTCGGCTCGAACCGGTTTTGGTCTCAGCTTCCCCAGCCGTCGTGCGCAACTCTTGCAATAGATTCGTTGGGGGCACTCGAAACTCGCCCGATTCAAAATCGAGAAAGCCAGTGGCTGGTTCCGTCGAAAAGCTCGTAACCACCCGCTCGAAAACCGGCCCGAAGTTGGGCGCAGCAGCAGAATGATTCGCCACATTCTGCTCGGCGTCGGTCACGGCGGACTGCAATTCCGGCACGTTGAGAACGGCCACGGCTTGGTCGTGCATATCCGCCGCTTCCGCTTTGCGCCCGACGCCCACGAGGATTTCGATGAGCTTCCGTGCATCGTGGATGAAAGACTGTTCCGCTCCTTGGCGAATCGACGCCCGGTTCACTTCCGGAGTGCGGTCCAGAATGGCCAGCATCCGCTCCCGCGAGGCACGGCTGCTTTCAAAGCGTTGCTGAAAGTTTGAGATGAAGCTCGCGCACAGCGCGTATCCCCCTCTCTCCACCAGCAAGTCCTCGACAGCGTGATAGCACTGGCGGGCAAGCTGCGGATCACGCGCCTGGATGGATTTGAACAAGGCGTGCGTCGCGTCTGGTTCGCGCAACTCCCGATTGATGGCCGCGACTTCCATGAACAAATCAAAATAGCCTCCGCCTTGGGCAAACTCGCCTACGCCTCGATCCCGGACTTCGACCAGCGCCTCTTTTGCTTTCGGATAACGGCGGGCCAGTTCCATCCACTGCGACAACGCGAACGACAGGCGCACGGCGGACTGGCTGGGCTCAAACTGAAGCGCGTGGTTGTGGTACCAAAGCAGGCGTTGCAATCCCTCCTCGTACCGGCCTTCTTGGGCGAGGTTGGCGGCTTCCTGACGAATCTGTTCCAGATCTGGTTTTTCGCCCGGCCCAAGAGTGGGTGCCCAAAGCTCCGCCGAGGCTTTGGTTGAAGTCTGAGGTGCGACGACTCCCATCGGTGATGCCGAAAATAGGACGACTCCGCTACGCAGCAGCGTTGTGCCCGGCAGAAGCGACAAAATCACGACACCGAGCGCGCACGCCATCGCGCCGAGAAAAATCCATTTCAAAAAACCGCGCCGTTGTGACGGGGGCCTGTTCGCGCCCCAGCGCGCTGCGGTGTGCAAGGACCAGACGGCGAACGTGAGCGTGCCGACGAGAACAAGCAACACCAGCAACCGAAGGAACAAGCTGTTGCCTGGAACGGCCACAAAACCAGAGATGAAGATTGTGAGGCCAAGCAGCAGCAGCACCGGCCACGTCAATGCCGCGAACAGTCCGAGTTGCAAGCCGCGCAGCCTTCCAGCATGCGCGCGAACGTCGCTCAATCCCGACCAGCCAAGAATCGTGCCGACCAGTCCAGGAATGCCGGGCAGGGCCAGGATTAAGAAAAAAACTTCGACACGGCCCAAATGGACGTTGCCGAATACGGAGAGCGCGATGAGTCCAATCAGCGGCAGCAAGCTGAAGCCCACGAGCGCCGCGCCCCAGATCGTTTTCTGCGACCATGCAGGCACCGGCGAAACAACTGCGCTGGGATTGATCGCCTTTGTTCCACCGGGTCCGCGCGGAGTATCTGCACCGGCGGTCTTCGGCGGAGCAGCTTTGAAACTTCCCGCGCCCACTTCGGTGAGATGCTCGACGGTCGTGCCCATCTCGCCCGCGCTTTGAAAACGCTTTTCGCGCTCCCGCTCCAGCGTGCGCATCACCACGTCATCCACGCGCGGATCGACGGGCGTGCGCGCCGATGGCGGCCCGAAGCGTCCGAGCGGCAGTTCGCCGGTGAGCAGTTCGTAGAAGACGACGCCGAGCGAATAGATGTCCGCGCGATGATCGACGGTGGCCGGCTTCTCGATCTGCTCGGGGGCCATGTAGTGCATGGTGCCGAGGGCCGCGCCGGTGGCGGTGAGCGACGCGTCGGGATGTTCCTCGCCCACGAGCTTGGCGATGCCGAAGTCGGCGATCTTCACGCGGCCCTTCGAGTCGAGCAGGATGTTCTCGGGCTTGATGTCGCGGTGGAGAATGCCTTCCTCGTGCGCGAACTGGAGCGCCTCGCAAATTTTCGGCACGATGGCCAGCGCCTCGGCGGGCGAGAAGCGTCCGGCCTGCATGGCCTGGCGCAGGTTCACGCCATCCACGTATTCCATCATCAGGTAGTAAAAGCCGCCCGCCTGGCCGAAGTCGAAGATGCTGACGATGTTCGGATGGTTCAGGCGCGCGAGCACGCGGCCCTCGCGGTTGAAACGTTCGGCAAACTGCGGGTCGTGCGCGAGCGAGTCCGGCAGCAGCTTAAGCGCGACGAAACGGTCGAGGTGCGGCTGCCGTGCCTTATAGACAAAGCCCATGCCACCGCGCCCGATCAATTCGATGATCTGAAGTTGTGGAAAGGCGACGGCGAGGCGTTCGAGCGAAGGGATTTGTGAGGTGGCGGTCGGAGCCGAGTCTGGTGCGGCTGCCGCCCCGAGGACGCACTTGGGGCAAAGGCCTTCCGGCGCTTCGGATGGCACAGTCGTGCCGCATTTCGGACAGGCGTTGATTGAATCAGTTTTCATCTTGCCCGGTTACTGAGGCAACCGCGAGGCGAGGTTACAGAGAAACTTCACCGGCAGGGATCAACAAATTTCCCCTGGCATTCGTTCAAAAGCTGCACTTTCCACGGCATTTCACTCGTCGGCCCGAATGGGCGTCGCCGCAGTTCGGGAATCACACCACGAGGCAAAGAAAAGTCCGCGCTACTTTGAGATAGCGCGGACATCGTGTCTGATGAATTTCGCGGCTTATCGCTTTTTCAAGCGGAACAACTGGATGCCGTTGCTGATCTGATTTGTGACCATGCACCTGTTTTTGAGTAGGACTGGCGTGATGGTGACATTAACCCAGTTCGTGGAGGTCATGCTGGAGGACGTTTGCAACACGTAGTTGCTATGCACGGCGGGCCAAGTCGCCACAATCGTTCCGCCTGCTCCCCGTACTGTTTTCAGCAAGGGTGGATTATACGCTGATTCACCGCACTGTGCTCCCGTCTCCGGGTGTATCTGATGGTTGCCCTGGGTCATGTTGCCACCGTCGTCGATGTCGGGCGGAATATTCACCTTCAAGTCTTCGGTCGTGGCGAGGACGGCAATCTTGTCCGGGTCCGCCGACGCGGCGTAGCGCAAGGCCATCGCTTCAGCCGAATCCGGATCGGGATTGCGGCCACAGCTTGAATCCAGGAGCCAGATGCGGATGCGATACCGATCAGACGGCTGGCTGCTACTTGGCCCGTTGCCCTCGCTCCGATCCTCGATGTCCACACGGAACACTGCTTTGACCGTCTTGTTGCCGGTGGTGAAGGTGTAATCGCCCACACCTGAAAAACAGATTTTGTTGCCGGGCGCGCGGCGCGGCTCCGGTCCGCAAGTACGGCTGCCCGGATTGCAAACGCCGCCGACGACGCCGACCGCACCGCGATCTTCAGCACAGGGCAGGCAGGCGCCGAGCAAACTGTCGAACTGATGCACGTTGCCGTTGCCCGATGCGTGGAGATTGCCCACGAGACTGTTGCCTCTGAGATGGCGATTATGCTGCCACTCGCCGCTGATGCATTCGCTGTTCGGATTGAACGGTGTCGCCACCGAGTAAGCCGCACCCACCTGGCCGCCGTGGCTGACAAACGTTGGCAACGCGGTCGTGATGCATCGCGCCTGGAACATGTTGGTCTCGCGGTTACTCCCACCGGTCACGCGATAGCCACCGTTGCCGACGATTGTGATCTGACAGTTGATCGTGATTGAACTGGCGCGGGAGTCCACGACTTGCGCGGTGAAACCAAAATGGCCGGGTACGGTCGGCACGCCTGTGAGAGCGCCCGTGCTTGGAGTGAGCGTCAATCCCCCGGGCAATGAACCCCCGATGATCGAAATCGTGTAGGGCGGCACTCCACCCCCAGCAACGAGCGACGAGTAGTAATTCACACCGATTTGTCCGTTGCTTGTCGGGCATCCGAGGGTCACGGGGAGAGGCGCCTCTTGGGTCACCGAAACGCTTTTGGTGGTGCTGCAACCGTTGGCCGGGTCCGTCACGGCAATGCTGTAAAGGCCCGGGGCATTGATGACACACTCTCCGGTGCGTTCTCCAGAGACAATTCCAGGACCGCTCCACAAACACGTCGCACCGGGTTTGGTAACCGTGGCGCTGATCACCGCTTGCGTTTGTGTGCAGGTCATCACGGTGCCTCGTGCAGTGACTTCGGGCGCTGACGTGTCTTGGGTGACAGTCGCAGTAGATGAGCTTGAGCAGCCGTTGAGAGAGTCAGTCACAACCACGGTGTAAACTCCGGGTGCATTAATCGTCGGGGTGGAAGAATTAGCGCCAGCGAGAATGCCAGGGCCAGTCCAGATAAACGAGCCGTTAATGATGGAGCAACTCGCGCGCAGATTCAACGTTCGCTGAGCGCACGTCAGAACTCCGCCTTCTGCCGTCACCGTGGGCGCGGTTTTGTTTTCCGTGACGACCGCCGTTCCAATCGATGAACAGCCATTGAACGGGTCGAGTACGGTCACGAGATACGTTCCGGGCGCGTTCACAGTGACATGCGCGCTAGTGGCCCCGGCGAGAATGCCAGGACCGGTCCACGAGAAGGTGGCTCCGGCTGTTTGCGAGTCGGCATTCAAAATCAGTTCCAGTTTCGTGCAGGTAAGGACGCCGCCACTGGTGGTCACGTCGGGCGCCGTTTTGTTTTCTGTGACAATGACGTTTGTTACCGTGCCGCAGCCGTTGACTGGGTCCACCGCGGTCACGATGTACTCGCCGGGTTTGTTAACCGTGGGATGGGAAGTATCCGCGCCGTCCAAAATTCCAGGTCCTTGCCAAACAAAAGTCAGGCCGCTGACCGAGGAGGTGGCTTGCAACACCAAGTCAAGTTGGCCGCAGGTCAGCGTGCCGCCCGTCGCGCTAATTTGCGGAGCCGTTTTATTTTCGCTCACCACGGCAGTAGTGGTGGCCGAACAGCCGTTGTGCGAATCCATCACCGAGACGGTGTAAGTGCCGGGTTGATTGACCGAAGGAGTCGCGCTGTCAGCGCCGGAAACCAGGCCCGGCCCCGTCCACACGAAAGTCGAGGTCGCGCTGGAAGAAACAGCCCACAGCGTGGCGTTGGGTTGCGCACACGTCAGCGTGGCGCCCGTGGCAGACACCACCGGCGGCAGCTTGTCTTCCATCACGTTCACCGAGGCCGTCGTCATACAGCCATTCACCGGGTCGGTCACGGTGACGAGGTAAGCGCCGGGCGCATTAACCATCGGAGAATCGGTTTCAGAGCCGCTAAGGATTCCGGGGCCGCTCCAACGGAAGGTCGCACCCGCCGTGGTGGACGAGGCGTGCAAAGATACTTCGGGCTTCGCGCAGGTCAGCGTTGCTCCCGTCGCGCTGATGGCTGGCGCAGTAAGATTCTCAGTCACGGTTGCCACTGCCATTGAAGAACAACCGTTGGCGGGATCCTGCACGGTCACAGTGTAATCGCCAGCCTTGTTGATGAGCGGAGAGGCGGTGTCGCCGCCCCCGAGAAGGCCGGGGCCAGACCACGAATACTTGGCGCCGGACGTGGAAGACGTGACCGAAAGACGAACTTCTTTTTGGACGCAGGTCAGAACTCCTCCCGCCACGCTGACGGACGGCGCGGTTTTGTTTTCGCTTACTGCGACACTGGCGACAGCGCTGCAACCGTTCACCGGGTTCACCACCGTGACCACATAATTGCCGGGCTGGCTCACCACCGGGCTGGAGGAATTGGCGCCCGACACAATGCCAGGCCCTTGCCAGTTGAAATTACAATTGGCCAGGGAAGAAACGGCGCTCAAGGTGATCTGAGGATGATTACAATCCAAGATTCCTCCGGTGAGCGTCGCCATGGGGGCGGTTTTGTTTTCGTTGACGATCGCGGTGGCAGTAGCGGAGCAGCCATTGATCGGGTCGGTGATGAGGACCTGGTAGGTTCCAGACTTGTTGACGCTGGGTGTGGCGGTGTCGCCGCCGCTGAGAAGGCCGGTGCCACTCCATTGGAAAAGGGCGCCCGGTGTGGCAGACGAGGCACGCAATCTGATCTCCGGATTGGCGCAGGTGAGAGTTCCTCCATCAGCAAATGCGTCGGGTTGAATTTTGTTTTCCACCACGACCACGTTTTTGGTGGACGAGCAGCCATTCGCGTCCGCAACGATTACGCTGTAGTCGCCGGGCAGATTCACAGTGACACGCTCGCGATCACCACCGGAGACAATTCCCGGACCGCTCCATTGATACACAAGGTTGGAAGCCGACGATTGAGCAACCAACTCCACTTGAGGCTTCGCGCACGTGATGGGTTCGCCAGAAATTGTCACGACTGGACAGGCACTGACCGTGACCACGGCCGAAAGCGCCGGAGCGCTCAGTCCATTGGCGTCGGTAACGATGACTGAGTAGGTCCCTGCGACGTGGACGGAAATCGTTGGCGCGTTGGAGGTGAACCCGTTCGGTCCGGTCCATGCGTAACTGAACGGCGCGGTCCCGTCCGCCGTGACATTCACGGTGAAGGTGGCCGGCCCGCTGCCCGCGCAAATATTCTGGGCTGCCGAACTGAGTGCAATCACAGGCGGCGGTACCAGAATGTCTGCGCCTTTAATCTGATTATCTTGTGAACCGAGGGACGCGCCGTCGAGGGTGCTTAGTTTGAAATGATAAGGCCCGCCGTTGATGCTGGCGGAGCCGCGACCAGGGCCGTAGCCGAGCGTGTTACCCGCCGCGCCGCCGATGGCCAGATGCCCGGCCATCTCGACGAGTAGATTGGTGGACGTTGATACCCAGAATAACGTGTATTCCGCGAACCGATCCGTGTTGCCCGAGTAGCCGGTGAAGCGTAATTCAGCGGAAGCAATGGGCGCATCGCCATAAAGGCGAATCACTCGCTCGCCAAATTTTAGCGCATAAGCATTGGCTCTGGTTTGGACATCATCGTTCTCTACGGTGCCCATATTTTTTGGAGCGACCACAGCAAATTGATACGAACCATTGCGTAATTGCCGGATTATTTCCCCCGTTGAACTGGACGTAAGGTTGCCTCCGTCCGCATTCAGTTGGGCAAAAACATCAGAACCGGCATACGCCATGGAAGCGGCGCGCGCTTGTTCCCAAGACGTAAGAAAATCATAAGCGTGCAGGCCGGACTTGGAGGCCTCGTGGCTGAAAGTAAGGCTATGGTGATCAGAACCGGCGCTCGCCGGAGCCGGCGGAATGTCGAGCACCACCAATCGTTGCAACGTGGAGAGTCCTTCGAAGTAACGTGAGTTGTTCTGCTGCAGGATGGAGTTAATCCAAATGACATTCCCGAGAGCAGGATTTTTGTTCGAGGCTTGCTTGAAGTCCACGCCGCCCGCGTGAGCCTCGGGTGCTTCCAAGGCACCGAGCACTGTAAGCAAGGCGAGGGGAACCAACTGGAATTGTCGCCACCGTCCAAAGATAGATTTCATGTGAGATTACCGTTCTGATTGCGTTAACTTCTGATTGCTGCGTTGACGGAAATCACAGCGCGTTGCGTGCCGAATGCGAAGAAACTGTCCATCCTTGGCTCAATGTGTCTCGCTGGGTCTTGGTTTCAGACAGACACTGGATGCTCCTGAGTCATTAAAGGGAAAATGGGCGTCGCGAATGTTTTTCGAATCTGGGAATCCGTTTGTGTCTTGTCCCGTTTCAGAGCGGCCATGTCCTGATATCCGTCAAAAATCCTGTGACGATCTCTTCGAACAAGACTCGCCTGAGCATGTTTTAGAGCAGGAAATACCTGCCCTAATCCAGCCCGCCGTGCCGGGATCCAACGGCAGATTCGCATGGGAGCAGCGGCAGCGAATAAGCATGGTAGTTAAAGACCCCTGTGGCGCCTTTGGCCCTTCTCGCGCCACACTCCGGACAGGTGCTGGTCAATCGGTTTCATCGTGCTTGGTTCCTGAGGTAACCGCGGGGGATGAGAAAGGCGGGAGGGCAGCCTTCCAAGCTCGGACGACTGCTGCGGCCAAGAATGTTCTCGCGCCGTCCGCTTCTTCGTTGCCCCGCGCCCGGTTCTCCGTTTTTATCCGGGCCTGTGACTGAATCCGAAGCACTCCAGATTTTCCGCGACACGGGCGCCTTGCTCGAAGGGCATTTCATTTTGCGCAGCGGTTTGCGCAGCCGGCAGTATTTCCAATGCGCCCTCGCGCTCCAGCACATGCCCACCGTCGAGAAGCTCGGCGCAGCGCTGGCCGAGAAGGTGCGCACCCTCAAGCCTGCCACGGTCATCGCGCCCGCGATGGGCGGACTGGTCATCGGCCAGGAGGTTGCGCGGCAGCTCGGGGTGCGGTTTCTGTTCACGGAAAAAGAGGAGGGACTGCTCGTGCTGCGGCGCGGCTTCAAGATCGCGCCCGGTGAAAAAGTTCTCATCGTCGAGGATGTGGTGACGAAGGGCGGGCGCGTGCAGGAGACGATCGACATCATTCGCGCGGCGCAGGGCGCGGTGCTCGGCGCGGCCATGCTGGTGGACCGTTCGGACGGCACGTTGACTCTCGGCGTGCCGCTCTTCAGCGTGCTGAAGTTGAACGTGGAGACGTTTCATCCCGACAAGCTCCCGCCCGACCTCGCGGCGGTGCCGGCGATCAAGCCGGGGAGCAAGTAAGCGGGCGCAGCGGCGAGTGTCGGTGATCAGTAATCAGTGAGCCAGCAGCCAAAGGTTCGCGACTGAATTACTGATTACTGATCACTGATTACTTTCCCCCGCTCATCGGCGTGCCGACATTGATCCCATGCTCCAGACAGTAGGCCGCGTTCGCCACGTACTTGTCCGCCCAATGCTTGAGACCCGCGCGTTCCTCCGGCGTGAGTGCGCGCACCACTTTCGCGGGCGCGCCCATGACGAGCGAGCCGGGCGGAATTTTCATGCGCTGCGTGACGAGTGCCTTCGCGCCGATCAAACTTTGCTCGCCCACGACCGCTCCATCGAGCACTACCGCGCCCATGCCGATCAAACATTCATCGCCAATGGTGCAGGCGTGGACGATGGCCGAGTGGCCGATGGTGACGTGGTTGCCGACGAGGCACGGGTACTCATCGGCGAGATGCAGCACCGCGTTATCCTGAATGTTCGAGTGATGACCGACGACGATGCGGTTGATGTCGCCGCGCAGCACGGCGTGATACCAGACGCTGGAATGATCCCCGAGCGTCACATCGCCCACGACGACGGCGGTCTGCGCGAGATACACGCCGTGACCGAGCTTAGGAGTTTGGCCGAGGTACTGATCGAGCTGGGAGCGTAATTCTGACATGCGCGGAGGATAAGCACGGCGCGCGGACTTTCCAGTCCGCAGCAAGATTCAGCGACCACACGCAGCGTTTCGAGAAAAAGCCTTTCTGCCATTTCACTTTGCTGCGGACTGGAAAGTCCGCGCGCCAATAAAAACTCCCGCGCAGCCTGCGCTGTGCGGGAGAACCCTCACCCCAAATCAGTTCACGGGCAGAACGGCGGCGCGATGTGCGTCGGATACGGCCCCTGATACACCACGAACGGCGGCGGCGCATGATGATGGCGTGGCACAGCCACGCGCACGGGCGGCGCGCAGACCGGTGGTGCCGCATACACGACGGGCGCAGGCGCGTAATACACCGGCGGCGCATAGACCACCGGCGGCGCGCAATAGGCGTACCCCGGGAAGCCCACGCCCACCGCGAGCGGCCCGGCCTGCACATGCACGCCGCGTCCGACGGACACCGATAGACCGGGCAGGCCAATCGAAACATATCCGCCTGCGTGAGCCGGGGCGGCGAGGGCCAGCCCGCCGGCGAAGATTCCAAAAACAAGAGACTTTTTCATAATTTGCCTTTCGTCGCACTATTCGACAGGAGCCATTGAGATTTATTCGAGCGCCCCTTATCTGTGACGCAGATTTACCATGAATAGCGAACCTGCTGGACCGTCTGGACCGCGCCGCCGCCGGCTGCCGCGCACGTTTAAGGAGCTCACCCCGAGCAACCACTTCAATCCGCGCACGTTTTTCTACGAGATGATCTGGAAGGCCTGGCTCACGCCGCGTCAGGGCGAGTGCAAGCGCCCGGTGTTTCCCAAGTTGAAGGATGGTGCGGTGGCCATCACCTGGATCGGGCACGCTTCGTTCCTGATCCAATTCAACGATCTGAACGTGCTGATCGATCCGAATTTTGCGAACTGGATTTTCTTTCTCAAACGCATCAAGCGCGCGGGCTGCCGCATTGAGGATTTGCCGCCCATTGATCTCGTGCTGCTCACGCACGCGCACTTCGATCACTTTCACAAGCCTACGCTGCGCCGCCTGCCTTCGCCGAAGATCGCGGTCATGCCGTGGGGCGTCGGCGACCTCGCGCGCAATCTCGGTTTCGGGCGCGTCGTGGAGTTGCAGAAGTGGGAGAGCTTCTCGCACGGGGACTGGAAGGTGACGCTCACGCCGTGCAAGCACTGGGGCGCGCGAACGCTCCGCGACGAACATCGCGGCTACGGCGGCTTCATGCTCGAACACCAGGGGCGGAAAATTTATCACGCCGGCGACAGCGCGTACTTCGAGGGCTTCAAGGACATCGGGAAACTATTGCAGCCGGAGATCGCGCTGCTGCCCATCGGCGCTTACTACCCGGACACGTTCCGCAACGTCCATATGGGACCGGACGACGCGTTGAAAGTCTTCAAGGATTTGGGCGCGCAATGGCTGGTGCCGATGCACTTCGGCACGTTCAAGCTCTCCTTCGAGGACATCAGCGAACCGCCGCGCTGGCTGCGCGAACTGGCGCATCAACACGACATGACCCGGCACATCCGCATTTTGGAGGAAGGCGTGCCGGAGGTTTTTTAACGGGAGGCAAACAGGGGAAGCCTCACGCCAAGGCCGCCAAGGGCGCGAAGAAAATCCCCCGGTTCCTTTTGTGAACTGGGCGGACTTCGCGTGAGGCCGGTTTCGTTTTAATTCCGGGCGACAACAGCGTGCAGCTTTCGTGCGATGGGAAGCCGGGATTTTTTACATCTTCGGCTTCTTCACCTATTTGGTCGGTGCCGGTGCTTCCGGGGAGGCGGGGGTGGGGGCATTGAACGAGGGCGGCGCACCGGCCCCCTCACGGGCGCGGTAAAAAATTCCCGGAGCCCCCACGCCTTCGTTCGCATTCAGCGTGGTGAACAATGTCGAGAGGGTAACCACCGGGCCCGCCAGCCACGGACCCAGCGGGTTGGGCGCGGTCTCGATGGTATAGTTCGTGCCGGCTTGGCCGAAGAGCACGAGCGTGCGTGCGCCGTTTGTGCCCAGGGCTTCGACGAGAGGTTCGCGGTTCACCACCACGGCGCGACCATGATTCAACAACAGGCTGGGGGCCAGTCCCGGCCCCGCGCGCGCCGCGGCGGGTTCTTCCAGTGGCAGCGGAACGAATGCAGAACTCAGTGCGGGCGCGGCGGTGAAGTTCACGCGCGCGAGCGTCTGCGTCCCTGTCATCCACTGGCCGGGCAAGGCGGAGAAGATCAGCGTCAGTCGTCCGGGCTGCGAGCCGTCCACGGACAAATTCGCGAGCGAGGGCACGAGATTCTCGACCATGGGCGCGGTCAGACGGTCGGACGGGAAGCGCAGCGTGACGGACAAATTCGTCAGGGCCACGGTGGTCGCGGCCTCCAACAGCATGTTCGTCCGTTGGCCGCCGCGCATGACCACGCCGCCGAGTGACAACTCCACGTAGTCGCGCACGACGATGGTGAAACTTTGCGGCGCACTCGCCGCCGACGCGGACGCGTCGGTGGCACGGACGGTGAACAAGTTGGTGCTCGCGGCATGGGCGCGCGTCGGTTTCCACACGAAGAATCCGTTGGTCGGATTGATGCGCGCGCCAACCGGAGCGGCATCGAGCGCGTAAATGAGTTGTGCGCCGGGCACAGTGTTGCTGCCCACGGCGCGGAAGAATACCGGGCGCAGAACGTCCGTGATGACATCAGGAATCACCTCCAGCGTCGGCGGTGGACGTCCGGTGAAGACGACGTCATCCAGAGCGTAGCCGCGATCCACGCCGCCGGTTGTGTTGTCATCGGCCCACAAAATATACAGCGTCGCGCCGTTCACCCACACGCCGTTCAACGAGACCGTCGCGCTGCGCGCGCCCGGAGCGCCGCCGGAGAGCGCGGGGATTTTCACCCACGTCCCGGCTTCGCCGGTGAGGCTGTAAAAAACTTCGTGCGCAGGAACTTGCTCCGTCGGCGTCGTGCCGCTCTGACCGAGCGTGTAGGAAATGCCGGCCACGGTCTGATCCTCGCCGGTGTTATTCTGCAAGGTGGCCATGAGCAGTGTGGCGCTGTTGGCGGCGGGGCGGGTCCAGAGCGCGGTCGCGCCGCCGCCGCTCCAGGAGGCGAGCGTGTTCTGTCCGGGCGGCACGGCTCCGAGTCCGTCGGGCAACGTGTTGGTGATGGTGGCGGCACGGTTCGTCTGCACGGCGGCGTCGAGCGCGGCCGCGGTGGCAAAGGTGGTTTCGGAACCGGCGACCGAGCGCGTGCTCCACTCGCTGACGGCAGGCAGTGAGTTGAAAGGGATGGCCCCGCTGCCGCCCGGGCCGACGGAGATGGCTGCCTGGGTGCGAGCCGAAAGTAAAAACGCGAGCGCGAGGAGTGAAAGCAGTGTTCGCATTTGAGTGGCGGAATGCTGCCAAACAATCAGGGCGTCGAACAAGCGAGCAGTTGGGGCGGGAAAGTAAAATTCCGCCTGCGCGGCGAACCGGGCTCATCTGGACACGGTTCTAGCCACTCTGGCAGCAGAGGCAACCGGCCACGATTCTCAACCGGAGCGCGGCCCCGTCAAACGCACCTGAATGCCTTGCTGACTCCGGGCTTTCATTCATCTGCCCCAATTCGTCTGCCGGGTTTTCATTCCAGCCACGGAGCGGCAGACGAATTGAGGCAGATGAATGGGAAAAAGATCGTCGCTGGCCCCCAACCTCTCCCCCATCACGATTCGTTTTGATGCGTTGGCTCTGGAGCTCGGCGGACTTCACCTTGACCGTGGCACGGGCGGGGATTTGAATTCCGCCCATGCACGACACATTTCACATCTCCCGCCGTTCTTTCATCACGCGCGCCAGTCTCACCGCCGCTGCCACCGGACTGCCGCTGTGGTTTGTGGAGCACGATCTCGCGCGTGCGGCGGAGCAGGGCGGCGCACCTGCAACCTCGCCTAACAGCCGTCCCGGCGTGGCGTTGATCGGGTGTGGTGGACAGGGCGGTTCGGACCTCGCGGGCGCTGCGAAGTTCGGCCACGTCGTCGCGCTCTGCGATGTGAAGGAGAATGCATTGAAGGCGACGGCGGCTCGTTACACGAAGGATGGCCAGGCACCCGCCACCTTCACCGACTTCCGCAAAATTCTCGAACGCAAGGACGTGGACATCATCGTCAACGGCACGCCCGACCACTGGCATTCCTTGATCAACATCGGCGCGGCCCGCGCGAAGAAAGACGTGTATGGCGAGAAGCCGCTGACCCTCACGATTGACGAAGGCAAGCACGTCATCAAAGCCGTGCGCGACAACAAAATCGTTTTCCAGACTGGCACGCAGCAGCGCAGCGACCGGCGCTTCCGTCTCGCGTGCGAACTGGTTCGCAACGGGCGCATCGGCAAACTGCAAACCGTGGAAGTGTTCGTGCCCGCCGGCCTGCGCGAAGGTCCGTTCGCCACCGATCAGGTGGCACCTGCGGGACTGAACTGGGACCTCTGGCTCGGTCAGGCACCGAAGGTCGGCTTCATGAAGGAGCGCGCGAGCAACATGTTCCGCTGGTGGTGGGATTACGCAGGCGGGCCGGTCACCGACTGGGGCGCGCATCACAACGACATTGCGCGTTGGGCCATCGGGCAGGATGGGCCGATCAGCGTCGAGGCCAAAGCGACCGTTGGTCCCATCGCGGGCGGCTACACGACGTGCAAAGAATTCGAGGCCACGCTGGAATACGCCGGGGGCATCAAGCAGATCGTGAAGACCACCACGGCGGATTCGCCGTTCGGCGGCATCATTGATCCGAAAGGCCAGCGCAACGGCATCCGCTTCACCGGCACGGACGGCTGGCTCTGGGTGAATCGCGGCGACATGAGCGCGAGCAAGGAGGAGCTTTACATGGCCCCGTTGCCCGCCGACGCGCTCAAGCTCGAAACGAGCAACAACCACATGGCCAATTTTTTCGACTGCGTGCGCTCGCGGAAAGATCCCATTGCCCACGTCGAACAGGGCCATCGCTCCGCCGTCGTCGGTCATCTCATCATCATCGCCATGCAACTGGGCCGCAAACTCCAGTGGAACCCGGTGAAGGAAGTTTTCACCGGCGACGGTGCGAAGGAAGCGAACACCCATCTCGCGCGCGAAATGCGGAAGCCCTACGACTACAGCTTCGTGGGCTGAGGTGGATTTCGTCAGGAGCGGGGAGCGCCAATTTGGAAACCGGCGTTCCCCATCGCATCAGAAACTCGGCGGCTATTTCTTCTCCACCGGCGGAGCAGGCACGGGCACCACCTGGGTCACGGGGGCGTCATGCCAGTGGCCGTGTTCGACTGACCACACTTTTCCCGCCGGAACTTCACCCGGCGGCTGGGGCGCGGGAGTGTATTGCGGCGAGGGCGGAGGCGACATGGTGATGACGGGTGCGGAAGAAGTTCCGCCCACCGCAGCAATGGCGGATGACGGGAGCGCCAGCTTCGGCCTCGTCAAAAAGTAAGTGCCAGTTGATCCGAGGACCACACCGCCGGCGACGGCCAGCACGATCACCAGACCGAGCGGCGGGCCTTGCTTCGACGGGACCCGCGAGCCGGGGGATTTCTTTTTGCCATGGGTCATGCGCGGCAGGGTTGCGGTCTGGCCCGATGGCGTCAAGCCGCCCCTGCGCTTGCAAGAGGGCAAAGGCATTAGAGCCTGTCTGAAAATCAAACATGGGTAGCACAGGCTACCAGCCTGTGCCGCCGGGCTACCAGCCCGGTGGAAGGGTGAGGGCCGCACGGGCCAGACAGGGTAACTCGAACCAAGGTAGCTCCCTCTCATTCCGCTGGGTTGGTAGCCCAGCGGGAGGGGCTGGTAGCCCGTTCCACCCATTTCTCAGACAGGCTCTTAGAACGTATCGTGAGGTGTGAGCAACTGAAGATCCCCAACGATGTTTCCCACTTCGTCTGCCACAATTCATCTGCCGCTCCGGTGCCGGAATGAAAAACTGGCAGAAGAATGGGGGGCAGGCGAATGAAAGCTCGGTTGCAGCCAAGAATTTTGAGCCGGCGTTGGCCTGAAAATTCTTAACTTAGGCAAAACTTTTCCAATACAACCCGCGTAAACCCGAATTCCGAAATCGGAACGGGTGGAACGGGCTGCCAGCCCGTCCCGCCCGGCTACCAGCCGGGCGGAATGGGAGGGAGCTTGATTTGGAACGGAACGCCCGAAACTTTTCCACATCCTTCTCCGTTCCGCGC
>JAYVNY010000091.1:0-4218 GCA_043758205.1 Akkermansia sp. | reverse complement strand
GGCCAGGGCCACGCGCTGCTTCTGGCCACCAGAGAGTTGCGCGGGCTGGCGCGCGGCGAGTTCGGTGACGCGGACCAGTTCCATCACGCCGCGCACGCGGGTTTCGATTTCCGCGCGTGGAACTTTCTTCATCCGCAGACCGAAGGAGACGTTGTCGCGCACGTTCAGATGCGGGAAGAGCGCGTAGTTTTGGAACACGGTGTTGACGGCACGGTGCTGCGGAGGAACCGCGACTGCGTCCGCCCCGTTCAGTTTCAAAAAGCCGCCATCGGGAAAATCCAATCCGGCGATGAGGCGCAGTAACGTCGTCTTGCCGCACCCGGACGGCCCGAGCAGTGAAAAGAATTCTCCGCGCGCGACCTGGAGTGACACAGCATCCAGAGCCGTCACGTCGCCAAAACGGCGGGTGAGATTCACGGCCTCGACAGCGGGGGCATGGGCGTCTTGCATCGCGGCGAACGTGTAGCAAAGGCGCGCGGCGGCTGCACGCAAACTTGTTGATCCAGTTTGATGAATCACGAGGCCCGTCGCGTCCGAAAAAGATATGAGCACCCAGCACACCCGCCGCGACTTCGTGAAACGCACCACCGTCTTCAGCTTTGGCCTCGCCGCCGCGCCGCTCGTGGCGCGCGCGCAGACGAGCAAGAGTCCTGGCGAGAAACTCGTGGTAGGCGTGATGGGCTTGGGCCGCGGCGCGGATCACGTCAAAGCGTTGCAGCCAATCTCCAACGTGGAGATCGCTTACATCGTGGATGTGGATGACGAGCGCATCGCGCGCTCGCAGAAAGCCGCGTTCGCCAACACCGAGAAGCCGCCGAAGTCGGTGAAAGATTTTCGTCGCGTGCTGGACGACAAGAACGTGGACGCGCTCTTCATCGCTGCGCCGAATCACTGGCACGCGCCTGCGACCATCATGGCCTGCGCGGCGGGCAAGCATGTGTATGTCGAGAAACCCGGCTCGCACAATGCGCACGAAGGCGAGTTGATGGTCGCCGCCGCGCGCAAGCACCAGCGCGTGGTGCAGATGGGCAATCAGCGCCGCAGTTGGCCGGGCGTGATCGAGGCGATTGAGAAATTGAAGTCCGGCGCGATTGGCGAAGTGCGCTCAGCGCGCTGCTGGTACAGCAACGCGCGCGCGTCCATCGGGCGCGGCCAGCCCGCGGCGGTGCCGGCGACTCTTGATTACTCGATGTGGCAGGGTCCCGCGCCGGAGCGTCCGTTTGTGGACAACTTGATTCCCTACAACTGGCATTGGCGCTGGCATTGGGGTGGCGGCGAATTGGCGAACAACGGCCCGCACGCGCTTGATGTGGCGCGCTGGGGACTCGGCGTGGACTACCCCACGCGCGTCAGTTGCAACGGCGGGCGCTACCACTTCAACGACGATCAGGAGACGCCGGACACCACGTTCGCGTCCTACGATTTCGGCGGCAAAGGTTTGTCGTGGGATGGCGCGAGCTGCACGCCGCGCGGCGGGGAGAACCTGACGTTCGTGGCGTGGTATGGCGATGGCGGTTCTCTTGAACAGATCGGCAACGGCTACAAAGTTCTCGACCCCAAGGGCAAAGAAATCGGCCAAGGCACCGGACCCGTCGGCGAGAAGGGCCACATCGAGAATTTCCTCAAAGCCGTGCGTGGTGACGCCAAATTGAATTCCGAAATCGCCGTCGGCCAAACCAGCGTGCTGCTCTGTCATCTCGGCAACATCGCCTACCGCACCGGTGACACGATTCACTTCGACCCGCGGACGCGGAAAATGGTCGCCGATGCGGAGGCGGAGAAATTGTGGTCGCGCGAGTATCGGCCGGGCTGGGAGCCGAAGGTTTGATGGCGCGCGGACTTCCCAGTCCGCAGCAAGCCGCTGAGTGAGCAAATGCTGATATTTTCCGACGCCTCCCGTTATTCGCAGCTTGCTGCGGACTGGAAAGTCCGCGCTCCGGTTCAGGCGCGCTTGCGCGCTTCCCTTCGCCGCACCTCCTCGACGTGCTCCGCCGCGACCATGAACCCGAGGCATTCCTTCGCGCCGCACTGGCAGACATGATCCTCGTAGTCATGCAAGTCGTAGCCGTAGTTGAAGCTGAGTTCCTCGCCCGCGTGCAGATCGCGGCCCGCACTGATCCAGATGCGCTCGTCCTCCATCCAGGCATCGCAGTTGGGGGCGCAACTGTGATTAATGAAGCGCGCCGGGTTCCAGTCCACCGCGCCGTCAATGTCGAACTCGTCGGTGACAATGAAGACAAAAAAATTTCCCGCCACGCGGCGGCGGTCCGACTCGTCTTTCGTCAAGCGCTCGCCCAGGTATTCCAATATGACGGTGTCGGCAGGGATGTCGCACCGCGCGAAGACGCCGGTGCCGTGAATGGTCGAGGGCTTTACTTCGTAGAGATCGCTGGCCGGCGTTTCTGGCATGGCGGCGATTCTCAACAAGTCGCGGGCGGAGGCAAGCGCGCGATGGGTGTCGAATCGTTTGCTGTTGGAACACGAGGCTGGAAAGCCTCGGAACCTGCCGACAGGAATGTCGGCGTTACGTCGTAGCGCCGACTTTCCAGCCGGCAGTGAACGAGACTTTCCAGTCTCGTGTCGGCAGCAAAAATCTTCGCAGAAGAAACTTCACCGCGCCCGCATCTGCTGATCTGCGAAGTCGAGGAAGACCATCCAGTCGCCGCTCGTCATGGAGTGCGCGCCGGGGCGGATGTAGTAGCCCAGTCTGCTGCTGACGAGTTTGCCCTCGGGCGGCATCGCGCTCGCATCGCAGCCGCCGGCCCCGAGCAGGCGATAGACCGGCTCGGCGGCCTTGAGCACTTCAAATTGCTGCGCGGGATTGGCCCACTTGTCTTCAGTGGCGTTCGAGAGCAGCACCGGGCGCGGGGCCATGAGGGCGACGAGTTCGTGTTGGTCGAAGGGAAGTTTCTCTGGCGCAGCGTTGAACTTTTTGAACTCGGCGTTGAACCAGTGCGGAAAACTTTTATTGATGATGGCCATCGTCTCAGCGGTGGGACGTCCGTTGGCCTGCGGCGCGGCCAAGGCGGCGGCGACGCGACTCGGCGCGGTGCCACCACAGCCGGCTTGATGCGGAATGGCGAGCGCGATGCGTTCGTCGAACGCCGCCGCGAGCAGCGCCGTCTTGCCATTGCGCGAGTGACCGACGGCGGCGATGCGCGCGGGATCAATGGCGAGGTCGGTGACGAGATAATCCACGCAACGCTGGAAGCCCCACGCCCAGCCCGCGATGCAGCCGCGATTGGTGGTGGCGGAATTCGCGGCGGAGCCGGTCTGCTCTTTCGCGAGCCACCCATACACGCCGTCGGAGGTGCCCGCGCGGTCGGAGTCCACGTCGGCATTCGCGAACGTGGCGAAGGCGTAGCCGCGCGCGATGATTTGTTCGAGAGGCCAGTTGGTGGCTTGCGTGCCGCGTGCGGCGTCGGTGGCGAGGCCGTCCACACAGCCCTTGCAGCCGTTGCCGAAGAAACTTTTCGCGAGCGGAATGCGCGGGTCGGAATGGACGGCGTGATTCCCGCAGAAGTTGAGGGCGAGGAAGGCGGGCGCAGGTTTGGTCGCGGCGTTTGGCGTCACGACGAGCAGGTCAATCTTTGGCGTGTCGTGGCCCGGAATGGAAATGGTGACGAGCTTGAGCGTGGCCGCTCCGTTGAGAAATTTCTTGTCCACGATGCGCACGTCGAAATTCCGGCGCGACGGCTTGGGCGGAATCTCGCCATACATGTAGTGCGCGAACAGGGCCTTCAACTCGGGGCGGCGTTCGTTGTTCCATTCGCGCGCGGTGGTGACTCTGCGGCCATTGCCCATCACGAGCGGGTCGGGCAGGGCGGGGGAGGCAGGGAGTTGATCAATCCCGGCGAAGGAAACTTTCGGAGACGTGTTCATGGTGGAGCAACCGCAGAGCAGCGCGGCGGAGAGGCCGGCAAGGCAACGCACGAGTGAATTCATGCGCGGAGGTTAGAAACGCGGCGGGACGGAAGCAACTGCGGGTTCCGTCGTGGGTGTGATTAGAAGTGGCGGGCACGCCAGCAGGAGCGCGGGCGTCTCGCCCGCCGGTGCGCGCCGGAGGTTTTCCACCGCCCCACGCGGTCGGGGCGCAATGGCCTCTGGTTCCATGCCGGCGGGCGGGACGCCCGCGCTCCTGACCGCCACTTGTAATCACACCCTTCCGTCGTAGCGGCGTCCCGGCAGAGCGCCGCCAACTGGGATCAAAAGGCGGCG
>JAYVNY010000090.1:0-3108 GCA_043758205.1 Akkermansia sp. | reverse complement strand
GCTTCCGTCTCCAGGTACTGCAAATGATCTAGGTGATACGAACTCATAGTTTAGCCACGGATGAAACACGGATTGAACACGGAACAGATTTTTTATCTGTGTTTCATCCGTGTTCAATCCGTGGCTGAAATTAATTGGTTGCGACAGCTTTTCCGCCCCATGCCGCATGGAGTCCGCATTCACGTTTGTCGTCCGCTTTCGCGGGATCGAAGTAGTCCCACTCGTTCGGCAGGTTGTGCTGCTTCAAGTAGGACTCCATCTCCGCGTCGCTCCAGTAAAAGACCGGGCTGACTTTCAGGGAACCAAAATTTCCGTCGTGCGACACGATGTCGAGTCCGGCGCGGTTCGGGTTCTGCACCTGGCGCAGCGCGGTGATCCAGACGGTGGGCGCCAGTTCCTTCATGCCGCGCTGGAACGGCTCCAGTTTCATCACGGTGCTGAAGGCTTTGATGCGATCTTCATTCTCCGGCGTCGGCTCGGGCATCCCGCCATGGACGGCGTCGTAATGCGCGGCGGTCAGCTTGGGAATGTAAGCGTGGATGTTCAGCTTGAGCTGCGCCTTGAGTTGCTCGGCGTGTTTGTAAGTGGCGGCGCGGTTGTAGCCGTGATCCACCCACAGCACGCGAATGTCCGGCTGCACCTGGGTGACGAGATGCAGAATGACCGCTTCGTAAGGCCGATAGTTCGTCGAGACAATGGCGCGGCCGTTCGCCTGCGCGATGGCCCACTTCACGATTTCGAGCGCGGGCTTGCTGCGCAGTTCGGCGTTGGTCTGGGTGATTTGATCAGAAGTCATGTCGTTCAGTTCAATTTTTTGGGAGTTTTTCTAAGTCGGCCAAATCTTTGTGGCGGCCGCTGGCGAGTTTGTTGGCGCGGAGGTCAGCCAGGGAAATGACCTTCACTGGAATGCCCTCGATGTCCCCTTCACGACGGCGCGGATAAGCGTCGCTGAAGTTGACGCCTGAGGCGTCTTTGAAAACTTCAATCTTGTCGGGCACTCGCCCCAAATAGAGCGATGGATTGTGCTGCACAAATTTCATGTCGAGACCATCCAGGTCGCCATCGAAAAACTCGCGAATGGCAGCCAACAGGCGCTCATAATTGGCGTCTTGGGCGGCAATCCAGAAGTCGATGTCCTCGGTGAAGCGATGGTAGCCGTAGTAGTTCACGGCGAAACCGCCCACCAGCAGGTAATCAACCCCCGCGCGGTTCAGACACGCCAAAAACTCGCGGAATTCGGGCGTTAATTTTCTCTTCGCCATAAACTCGGATTCTCAATTCTTCCAGCGCCTCCATCCGTTCCTCCGGCGTGCGCGACAACCAGTATTCGTGCAACTCGGCGTCAGCCTCGGCAAAGCTCTGCGAGCCGAAGTGGCGGTAACGTTCATGTTTTCTGGCAGGCTTGAGCAGGTGTTGTCCTTCGCCACGCACGTATTCCAGCACCGCCAACGCGTGCTCGCGCGTGATGGGCGGAAAGGCGTCCAGCCATTCCTCAAGGGTGACTCCGCCATCCAGATTCTCCACCAAGCTGCACACGGGCAGGCGCGATTTGTAGAAGCACGGCGCGCCGCTCACGCGCTCTGGATTGATCCAGATGAGCGGGTTCTGTGCGTCGGGCAGCAACGTGTCTTCGTTCATCGAATTTCAGAAATTTCAAAACCAAGTTTTCGCGCCGTGGTGCAGAACACATCCACTCTTTCTTTTCCCCATTGATTTGAGACCGCGATCCGTCGTTTGTCCCCTGTGATTAGAATATCTTCATCGAGAAAGTAACGACGTTGACCAGTTCCTTGTTCAGCTTCTTCTGCTGGCCTGAAAACACCATGCCCGCCTCGAATATCGTCCGGGAAAATTTGTTTGAGCGCCTCGAAAGTTGTTTCAGGCGATTTCTTGAGAAAGGCTCTCACGACCGCCAGCACCAAGTTCCGCTTGTTGAATGTCTCGCCTTCAAACGAATACTTTGTGAAATCCTTCTCTGAGCGACTGGCTTCCCTGCGCTGTTCACTCTGTTCACGCACTCGGATTTGGTATTCCTCGGCTTCTGGAAGGGGGATGATTTGCTGAACGTCAATCAGCACGTTGCCATTGGCCTTGTACGGTTTAAGTCGAACGCAGCGGATGTCGAGGTCGCGTTCGTTCATCCATAATACAGCGGTCGTGAGTTCCTTTGAGAATTCAGCCGAAGCAAGAACGATTCGAACGTCAGAGGCAAATTCGCTTTCTTGAGGAGCATCCCAGTCCAGAAAGGCGAGCAGTTCTTCGCGGGCATCCTTTTGCTGGCCGATGCCCTTAAGATATTGCGCGTAGATTTCGACGGTTTTCTCGAACGTCAGCGTAGAAACCATCGAGGCATAGCGAACGGCTTGCAGTTCCATGTGTCCGCCGGATTCGTTGCGCTTCAGTTCGATCACGACTAGACGGGCCTGCTTGTCGATGCCGAGAAGATCAATTCTTCGTCGGCTGTCTTCCCACTCGCCGAACTCTTCCGCAACAATCAGGGTGTTGGACGAAACGATTTCCGGTTGCTGACGCAGCAATCGTTGAAGGTCTCGCCGCTCCAGCAACGCTTCTCTCTCGAAGGTGGTTTCTTCGAGGAGACTCAGTGAGTCGGAATTGAGTTTGTAAATCGCCATGCCCGCTCAGCTCTGTGCCGCTGCCTGCTCCTTCAACACCACCCGGTCGCACCAATCCCCAAACCGCTCGCCCGCGTTCCGCTCTTTCGCGTAGCGCGTGAAGAGGGGGCGCAGTTCTGTTTCCACATCCGCTTCCTTGATCACGTCCTTGAAAATGCGGTTGAGGCGCGTGCCGGAGGCGTTGCCGCCGAGCCAGAGCTGGTAGCGGCCGGGGGCTTTGCCGACGAAGGCGATCTCCGCCATGTAGGGGCGCGCGCAGCCGTTCGGGCAGCCGGTCGAGCGGATGATGATTTCCTCGCCGGTGAGTCCGGCTTCGGTCGCAAGTTTTTCGATGCGGTCCACGAGGCCAGGTAACATGCGCTCGGATTCAGCGAGCGCGAGTCCGCAGGTCGGGAGCGACGGGCAGGCCATCGCCGCAGAATGGAGCACGCTGGCCTGATCGTCAGTCTTCACGCCATGCGTGGCGAAGATGGAC
>JAYVNY010000089.1:0-55697 GCA_043758205.1 Akkermansia sp. | reverse complement strand
ACCGGAGCCGTTGCCGGCAGCACCGCTGCCCGCGTTGGATTCAAACAGATGAGGAGCTTCGGACACTTGCGCATCAACCCACTCCTCCAAAGTCATCGGCGTCACGCCGTCTTTGCCGGCGCGAACCGTTTTACCGTCCACGTCGAACGCCGTCGGCACACCATCGACGAGGCGAAACACACCACGAGCACGAGCCGTGATGTCAGGC
The DNA here is from genome assembly GCA_043758205.1 of Akkermansia sp. Lineage (GTDB taxonomy): Bacteria > Verrucomicrobiota > Verrucomicrobiia > Limisphaerales > SIBH01 > JANNGC01. Next base: position 55,489 of record JAYVNY010000089.1, on the reverse strand, counting down.
ATTGCCGAAGCGCGAAGCCCGCGTTTGCTCGCGGCGGTGATCACGCCTTGGTCAATTTGAATGGCGACCAGTCGCGCGTTGAGTGCATCGCGCTCGGAAGCCACGGCGGAAAGTTGCTTATCGAAATCGCCCTTGAGCGCCTTCGCGCGATTCTCCAGCACCTTCTCCACTTCACCGGCCTTGAGTTGCGCGGCTTCTTCCAGCTTTTGTTTTTCAGCGGTGAGCGCGCGAACGGCGTCCGGATCGATGCCCTCGAATCGTTGCTTCAACTCATCGCGTTCCTTGAGCAGCGCGACGTTGGTGGTGCGGAACTCATCGAGCTTCGCTTTCTCGACCGCGCCGTCCACGTCGAGAAGCCACGCGCCGTCACGCTCCGCGTAAAACGGCAAGTGTTGCGCCGGAACCTCGTCCTTCGACTTGAATTTGAATTTCAGTGCCATAGTTGCAACGCACCGCGCCGCGTGAATTTCTTACACCCTGTTTTTCACGGAAGGACTTGAAGCAGGAGCGCGCGAGGAACAGTTTCGGCAACGAGCGGCAACGGGGATGCGCTGTTCGGCAAGGGCGCGCACCAAGATTTTTGAGAAATGATTTGACGGGATTTCTCAAAGGCGATGCAGGCCAATGTTGATTTACGCCGTCATGAAATCGGGCCGGAGGCATCCCCTCCGGCCCGTAGCCAAATGAGCGTTTGAACTACTCCCGGCGAAGTTCCAAAGCAAATTTGGCGAAGGCGAGCGCGAATATCACAATCACTTCGATGACTTTTTCCAAGTGATACTTCAGGCACGTGATGACATGCGTTTGAATCAATGAGAATGCCGCTATCGCCGCCGCAGGTTTTATTAACAACCATGTCGCGAAGGCAGAGATGCCGGCTACCCCGATGACGCAAACGATGAGAACCACTGGTTTGACCCACGAGACACGTTTGTTTCGCTTGAATCGATTGACCGTTTTAGCTTTCATAAGTTTATCAACTTTTCTTCGGTTCTTTCCGAAGTGGCCCGTGTTCTAGTGCGTCCCCAGAAAGGCAAAAATGGTCACTGATGCGCGAGAAGCCGTTAATAGCGCGGGTAATCCGCGGCTAAACCGCGTGCTTGGTCCTCAAGCAGACATCGACCTTCGCTTCGCCGGAACAACGATGTTGAGTGAGGTGAAGTTTACGCTGCGACTCCCCGGAAGAGACGAACCCTACGTCAAAATTGTCGTAATTAGCCCGCACGGAAGATTAGACCCCACTCATGCAGTAACTGGACGATTTCACGATTTTCGAGAGAGCAAAGCGACGGCGAGACTTGCGTGGAGCCGAGGATCGGCAGCTTTTTCTCACTTGATGTTGGAATACAAAGCCACGGGACAAATCGAATTCTTCGTTGCGGATAGCGACCAAATTGCGACCGTCTGGACGGCGTTCAAGAGAACGTCCTGGATTGATGAGATATTTGGGGAACTCGACGGCAAACGAGTTGCGCGATGGATCTGTCACCCCGGAGATGGACGACGCAGGCGACTTGCGATAGATCAAGAAATTTTGCCCAGAACCAGCGTCCGTATCTTCGACGCCGAAGGAAACGACTTTTCAACCGAGGGATTGAAGGAACTCGCCCGGAATGTCAGCTCGTTTCATGAACCGCACGCAAATCGTCGCGCTGGCCGAAGCCAGAACCACACGCCACCAGAATTTCAAATTCGCGAGGCGATGTGGTCACAAGAAGCTCGCCCCCCGCTGCCAACGATTGATGTGCTCAACAGACTTCACACAGCCGGCATGGCCGGTAAGATAACCAGAAGCCGCGCAGTCCTCTTCATGCTCCCGGATTTGGCCATCGCATCAGCCGTGTTGGAAGGCAGTAGAACGATTCAGGAAGTTGCGACGCGAACGGGGCTGCCCTCCTCGTCCATTCGTTCGAGAGCTAACGGGATGGGAAAGCTGGTCAAACAAAGCGAAGACCTCTTATCAATTGCTCCATTCGACTGCAAAATTGTGGTTTTCGATTGGACGAAAACACTCGTTGATGAAGAGAAACTCGACGATGCGATCAATGAGTTCATTTATGCAGGGAAAGATACACGGCAAACTCAAGCCAATCGTAGTCGTTATTTCGAAGTGCTCGAACGCGCAAAGAGGGAAACTCCGAATCTGTGGTACGATTACCCAGAACTTGCAAAACGCTTCGGGAAAACGCTTGCGGGTTTGCGAAATTGCCATCGCCGCTACGGGCATACATTACGACCGCTATTCGACTTCCAAACGTTAATCCGGCAACTTCGTTCACTCGGTATTCTTTGCGCACTCGCCACTAACTGCCACGGAGAAATCCTCAAAATGCGCTTTGAAATTCTGCACAGAGCGAACCCAAATTTTCCCAAGTTGCCGCTGGATCTGTTTGACGAAGTCGTGACAAGTGACCACGAGGTAAACGTCGTGGACAAGGAAGCGCACCTGAAAATAATCCTCAAAGATCGAAAACCGAAGAACTGTCTTTTTGTCAGCGACGATTTGGAGCGCGATTTAGTCCCTGGAAAGGCACTTGGATGTCGCACCGTTTGGGTTGCTGCAGGTCCACCAGTTCAAAAAAGCCCCATTGAAAGCAGCTACTTGGACGCAGACCGGACCAAGGTGCTGGCATTGCGACAAATGATCAGAGGCAACGTCGCGGATTTCTGTGTCGAGAACGCCTCTAGTATACTTCCCTTGCGACCAATGCCACACGTGAACTCGCGTCGGGAAGTTCTTTCCGCTCATCACGTCTGAGACGCCATCGGCCGAATTAGATTCGCTTCCTCTTCATTCGTTCGCCCCTCTGCCAGCACTTCACCACGGCGGAACAAATCGGTCATGGTGTCACGGCTGATAGCGCCGGCCTGCCACGCCGAGACGATGGATTGAATCTCATGGGCAGAAAGTCCCTTCGTCGTGAAATCCGTGTTGAGTTCGACGGTAACTTGTGCGGTCGTCACGGACTCCGGTGAGTCCTCCGTCGAGTTCCACCAGTAAGCCCAGCGCAACACATGGAAGATGGATTCACTCACGCTCAACGCGATGTTGCTCAGAATGCTGTGCTCGCCGGTCTGACGCAGTTCGATGGCGTCGGCGGTTTCACCGACCTTCTTATTGCTTTCGAGCAGCCGTGAACCCAACACGGCCATCAATCGCTCGTCGCGATCCATCGCCTTCTCGAAGGTGTTCAAGCCGTGGCCGGTGAACTCCAAGTAACCGGCGGTCGCGCCCGTCTGCTCCGTCACCCAAGCGGTGCTGGAGCCGATGCGCAGCGACGCGCTCTTGTCGAACCCGCTCACCCACGCCGTCGGCAACGCGGTGAAATGGACACCATGCTTGAAGTCCGCGTTGAGCCGATAGTGATCGAGGTTCACCGCAATCACGTCAGAGAGCGGCAGCTTGTCCACATCGGGTCGCGAATGTCGTGGGCCGTGAAACACGAACGGCAGCAGAGGAAGCGGTTTGCCGAGGCGCAATGGTGTTCGCGTTTCCATCAGCTTCCATTTCGATTTCTCGGATTTACGTTTCCCACCACTCACAGCTTCGGGTCGCCAGAGTTCCACGAGGCACGACTGAGTCATCTGCCCATCAGCACCCGCCGCGCTGACAAGCCGCAGCACGCGGATCTGTTCACCCGCCTTCGTCTCGAAATCATCGCTGCGTTCCAGGACTGCACCGTGCGGTTCGTAGAGCACAACCAACGTCGGGATGTTGCGCCCATTGATGCGTTCAATGCGCCAGTTCAAAATGTTTTCCGCCGCATAAGTGGACACATACACGCGGCTCTCTGTTTCGCTCTCCCAATCAATGAGTGTGCCCGCGCGACCGACGGCGATGACTTCCACGAGAATGTCCTTCGCGTAACCCTTCGGCGTCGTGCCGAGCATGTCCGCGTCGTGATTAAACGCCTTCAGCGCGCGACCCAACGCCGTGCTTTCATCGGGCAGTTTTATGAACGGCATCCGGCGAAAAATCTGGCCGATGTAACCATCAGCGGTGCGCGCGGGCGCGTTGAAGAACGAAGCGCGGGCGACGTAACCGGCGTATTCCTCATCGCTCTGTGAGTCGAGACGCATCAGATACTTCTCGCCCGCCGCTTTCACTGCGTCTTCGCCCGCAATCACGTCGCGAGCACGGGACCAAGCCACGAGATTTTCAAGGTATTCAGGATGCAAAGAGTTCACCGGCATGGCAGAAGATGTAGCACCAGATTTCGAGCGATTGTTCTTCGGGTTGTGGAGTTTCGGCGACGGTGCGCGGCGGCGTGTCGTTTCGCTTCACCTACAGGCAACGGTGGACAGCGGATTGGATTTGACAACGATCCCAGCCTCGTCGGGCGTGAAGGCCGCGCCGGCTATTTCTTCAACAGGCGGGGATCGAAGGTGAACGGCGCGGCCGGCCCGATTTTGACGCGGCGAAAATCTTTGTGACGCGGGTTCAGCAGGTAATTCTTTTCGCGCGTCAACACGCTCGGCACGCCCAGCACCACGGAACGCGCGGCCCGCACCCATTCATCACCGACCGACATGCTCGCCGGTCCCGGCGGCTCCGCGTCCCAGCCGGACGGAATCTTCGCCAGCGAAAAATCCTCCGCCAGCGAAGCATCGAAACGCACTTCGTAGAGCATGTATTGGCGGGGCAGATGGGGATTGATGTGGACGAGGGTTTCCAGCATCGCCAGCGAAACCGTGGAGCTGCAATAGACCAGCGGCACGCCCGCCGAGTTCCAGCGTCCACCAAACAGCCGCGCGCCTTCGCCCGTGAATGCGTCCGCCGTATGCGGCACCGGCACCATGCGCCACGCCGTGACCATCACGAATAGACGCCGTATTCGATGCGGCCGAGCAGGTTTTCCACTTCGCGCGCTCCAGCTTCCGTCTCGGCGTAATTCAGCGGCACTGTGCCGCCCAGCCCGCGCTGCGGTGCGCCCAGCCATTGCCGCGCTGCTGTTTCGCTGCCGAAAATGGCCGTCGCCCGTCCCGCCAGTCGCGCGTAACGCACCACCTTGTCGGACTCATCCGGCGTCAGCTTCCCCTCCTGCTGGCGGCGATGAAACGTGGCCTTCGACATGCCAACCTTCGCCGCCACTTGCTCGATGGGCAGATCCAGCGCGTCCCGGAGCGCCGCCAGTTCCGACACGTCGAGTCCCTGCTGCACAATCTGGACGAGCAGGCCGGGCGACATGGAAGCGCCCGCCAGGGCCAGCACCACTTTCCCGCTACGTCCTACCTTTGGTTTCGTTGCCGCTATCATCTGATACTGTATATCGTCTCAATTGAGACAGAAGGCAAGCTCATTTCCGTCGCACGTTCGCGCGATTGCTGCCTCTACTTTTGGTTCCATCCGACCTGCGCGCAGAGCTGTTACAGAGGGAGGAGGGTGGTTTTTTATGTGGGACTCCCAGGGGGTAAGGGGGTGGGGTTGCGGGCTTTTTTATCCGGGTAGGAGAAAGAAGAAAGGAGAGAGGGAGATGGTGGCGGTGTTTTTCGGGAATCGATGTTCGGGTGGATTTTTTTTGGATCGCGGCGGGGTTTCTTTTTTAATTCTCTTTCTCTCGGGAGGGATTCGTTTCAATTCGTTGCTGTGTTCTTTTTCTCGGCTCGCGGCGGAATTTCAATTCGTGCGCGTCTGGGAAGTGGCGGCTTCTTTTCAATTCCAACCTTTCTTCAATTCGTCGCTCGCAGTGGGGAAGCGTCTCTCGTGGTAACACGTCTCTCGATTCGTTCACGCGCTGGTTTCAATTCACGCCTCGCCACCTTCAACGCGGCTGATGCCTCACCAATTCCAACGTCGCCGGCCAATTCACGCGTCCGGCAGCCGGACAATGTTTGCTCGCGTTGCTCGGTGGAATGTCAGTTCGCGCGTCACTCGCTGCTGCTGCGTTCTGCGCTCATCGCGCGCAACCGGCACACGCGCTCTCAGTCAGTGAGTCGTGGCCGCGCGCGGACGCCGACGCTCATGCCGGGGCGGTCGCTAACGCGACCATGCCCCGGCACCGGGCGGCGTCTCCCTAGTTAGAAAGTCCCTCTCCGCCGCCCTTTCGCTACCAGCGCGCGCGGATTACGTCTTCTCCAGTTCGAGAGTCGCCGTGGCAATTCACCTGCACGGGTTGGCGGATGTCTCACGCGCGCTGGTCGGCGGGAGGAAACTCGGCGCTTCGCGCCTCGGTGGACTGCTCGCGCTGAGGCGCTCGCAGGACAGTGCGCCGTGAGCACGGCTCGCCTGCGGTCGCCGGCCTCACGGCGCGGGCTGGTTCAGCGCGAGAGTGCTTCGTCTCGTGCCTGCGACAGCACACTCGCGAGACAGCGGCGGCGCTGGCGCGACCGCCGCACGAGTGCGCCGACAGACTGTGCCGTTCGTCGCGCCAGTCGCTCCGGCTACGATGCTCATGCTTGCGCGTCTGGGCCTGCGCGCCTTGCCGCGTCGAACGGCACAGACTGTCCTGGCGCGGTGAGCCTGACTCCGAGCTTTCAGTTCGCTGCACTCCATTCCGCACGGCGAGGCGACCGGCACCAAGCCACAGATCATGCGCGACCAGCGCCGCGCACCAGACGCCGTTCGCCCCCGCCTACGCTCCATTCCGTTCCACTCGCAGAAACATCGGAGACACGCTGAAGATGATGCTCGCTGCGCTCGCACGCTTCGCGTGTCGAGTGCCTGGAAGCATGGCGACCCCGCTGGATTGGCTGCGCTGCGTTCGTCCGGCTGGCATGAAGCACCGGCATCGCCAACGGTGCTCGCTGCGCTGCGCGCCTGGGGCGATGCCTTGCTTGGGACAGTCACCAGACACAAGAGCCGTTATGTTCACTTTCGCCCAAACACCGGCACCCGCTGCGCAGGACCCCCGGTGTTCGGTTCCCGCCGTCTCCCGCCTAACCCACCGACCCATCCGACGGCCCGATCAAGTGAGACATAACAGCGTCTTGTGTCCATTGACTCGGTGCGCTGTCACGGCGCTGGCGGCCCCGACCTCGCGCTCGTCGGGGCAGGAGCCAGCACCGCGCCATCTCACCGCCGCATCCTTCACGCCAGCCTCCTACTGCCACTCCGCTGTCTTCCGAAATTGGGCGGGGTCGCCGGTGGGGGTGGGAACGCAGAAGTTTTCAGGCTCTTTTTGCTCCGCAACGAGTGCCGTCCAATCCCATCGCCCTTCGGTGCGCGCCCAAGCTCGCGGCGTCCTTGGCTGGTGCCCTCTGAAGACTACTCCCAGCCGGAAGCCCCGAGGCGCGCACTCAGGTCGAAGAGCGATGGGAACGGGACGGCAATCATCAAAAAAAAAGCCATGAAAACTAAATCATCAAAAACCAAGTCAGCGCCAGAGCTCCGAGTCCAGTCCAGCAATCATCAATCGGCAGCGGAGCCGATACCGGCAGCACCACAGACACCGGCAGAGCCGCGTGGACTTCTTCACATTGACCGCGAGCAGCGGCAGGCGAATCGCCAGTTGCCGACTGAGCAGGTTCTCGATCTGTTGCAGCGCCGTTTGGCCCGTGCGTATGAGTTGGCCGAAGTCGTTGGCAAGTGGGTTTGGGTTGCCTTCTCTGAGCCGCAGGATCAGCAGACCACCGCCGAGCTTTCGCAGCTTGGGTTTCATTGGAACAGCCGCCGCAAGTGCTGGCAGCACCCGTGCGGAGTGTTCAAGGGCGAGCCGACCGACCCGCGCGCCAAGTATCAGTCGTTTCATCCTGCCGATCAGGTTGCGGCCTAGTCACACCGCCTTGTTCTGCGCGGCGCGAGCCGCGTGGAGCGAGGCACACCACATCACCACATGACCACTACCTTCTTTCGTCTCCGGGCTGGCGACCTCATCCGTTACGAGGGCAAGCCCTGCCATGTTCTCCGCGTCACTGACTCCAGCGCCGTCGTTGCCATCACCAAACCGGCCCGTGCGTTCACCACCCGCTTTGGCGTGACCGTTCACCTTCAACCCCGGCCCGCACTCGTGCGGATTTCTTCCAACTCCGAAGTTCCCATCCTGAACCGCTGACCTATGAGCACACACCACGACGCCGATCCTTTCGGCCCCGTCATCTACAGTTACACCAGAGCGCAGGCCGTCGCCGACGGCGTGCAAGTTGAAGTCACCAAGACCGCACGCGAGGCGGGGATTTCCTTCCCCGTATTTCTCACGCGCACCGCGTTTGATTCGTTCGTTGCCGTGCCGCCGGGCGTCACCGGCCAGGACGAAGCCGGGCGGCTCTGGGATATTGTCTGGATGTTGCGCTTCGCGATCATGCGAGCACGGCCCGGCGTGCAGCGCATCCCGGTGGCGCTCTACGTCCGCAACGACAACCGCCGCGCGACCTTGATCAAGCTCATCGCCTCTTGCGGCCCGCTCGACATCGACGACCCGCAGCCCGCGATCACCGTGATGCTGCCCGACGAGGATTGACCACCGGAGCACACGCGGCTGAGTTCACCACTCAGCCGCTTTTGCTTTGGTGGCCGACTGCAAAGTCTCGGGCCTCACGCCGGCCCGCACCCGACGCCAGAGGGCATGGCCCTCTGGACTCCATCACGTTCGCGCGCTAGCGGAACGCCAGTCTATTCCGCTCTCGCTCCACAGACCGCCGTGAATGGCCGCTTCGCAGCCAGGCGCGCGAGTCACAGGCCACTCAGCTTCCGCTGAGTGACCGCACGCGGCTTCGTTGCGATCAAGTAGCGCAACGCATCCGCCGCGTCGTCGCCGCCGATGCCTTCTTCATCGGCATCGACTTTCAACACGTCCTCGGGGCGGTTCGGATCGTGTTGCATGGCCGGCAGCGCATCGAGCAAGCGCGCGCAACGGCGATGAATGAAAAGTCGCGGTGCAATGCCGGCCTCGACATCGCCGAGGCGGTGCAGGATCTCCGCCCAACCGTTGACGCGGTCCATGTTCGCGACCGTGAGACGGACGCCGAGTTTGGCATACTGCGCGGCGACGGTGGTGCCGTCGCTTTGGCGGCTGAACACATCCGCCCCGGCCACGAAGCGACGCAAGTCCACGAGCGCGAGCGGTCGAGCGTTCGTCCCGACGCCGACTTTGTGGCGCGCGAGCATGGCCGTGATCCCGGCCGCGTGGCGTTGCGGGAGCCAAAGCCGCTCCGCGTGCTCATCGACGACGAACACGTTCCCGTCTGAATCAGTGCAGCCAAGCAACGCGACGGTGTAGTGCGTGAAGCCGTAATCCAGCGCACAGAACCACTCCCGCGCTCGCGTGTCATCGAAGTCCTCGATGGCGTGGACCTCGCGTTTCCAAGTCGTGAAGAACTGACCGGCGGCAATGTCCCAATCGCCATCGAACCACGCCCGCTTCTGCCACCCCGTCAGGTTCGACAGTACCTTCACGTATTCGGCGTTGGTGAAGCGGTTGTCAGTCACACGGGCGGGAATGAAGCGCGTCTCCTTCTCTTCGCCGCGCTGAAACGGCACGATGAACTTCTGGCGATACCAGGCGTGACCTACGCCACCGGGATTCGTGGTCGAGTAAATGCGCGGACGCCAGTTCGGTTTCGACGTGCGGCAACACGTCGTGATGTCCTGATGCTTTCGCGACGACAGAGTTGTCGCCTCCTCGATCCCAATCACGTCGTATTCCAGCCCCAGATAAGCATCGATGTCCTTCTCGTTCTGAAAGTGACCGGCAATGATGCGCGATCCGTTGGCAAAATTGAGCACGCCACGGTAGGCGGAAAACTCGTGCGGCAGGCGGTGAAACAAGCGGCGGCGCAAGTCTTCAAAGTTCTCGACGTTGGCCTTCCCCACCTTGCGGAGTAAAAGACACTTCAGCCCTGGCAAACGCTGGCAATCCTCCGCGCCCATCTGCGCCAAGAGCCAATGCGACTTCCCACCGCCGCGCGCGCCGCCGTAGCCGATGGCCGTCGGCCCGTCCGTCTTGTCGCAGGAGCGCGCCGCCGCGCTCGCCACGAGTTGCCGCGCTTGCAACACCACTTGCGCGCGGATGAAGTTCTCCATTTGTGCCACGGGGCAACCCGCTCGTCGGCCAGCCGCGGCGTATTGTTCGAGCGCGTTCATTTCGCCTCCGGCAATGCGACGGGTTGCACGTCGATCACGTCCGCGGACGACGGTTCACCATAAATCTTCTCCAGTGCCGCCTTGAACTCGACTTGGATCGGCCCGCCATCCTCACCCGTGACTTCCGTGCGGTCCGTCGCCATCCCCGTCGCCAGCCGTCCGAGCTTCGAGGCGATTTCCAACATGCGGGCGATGTCCGAGAGGTTCGCATAAACCTTCTCGCGCTCCATGAAGGTGGCCAGCGCCTTTTCGGCGGCGGCAATGCACTTCTCGTGTAGTCGCCACTCGCGCTCGCGAACTTCCGTCTGCCGCGTCAGCCACTCAGCGGACTTTCCGCGCGCCAAGGCTTCGGTGGCCTCACGCTCGACCACGGCCAGGTGCGCAGCGTGCGCGCTCACGCGCTCTGTCCAGCGCCATCGTGCCGACCAACGGCGCACCAGCTGTTCACTCTTGGCTAACTTTGTTGCCACGCTCGCCGTGGATCGTTCCGACCCGAGGCTGAGGTAGAGAGCAAAGGCCGCGAACGCCTTCTCGGTTTCTTTTTCCTGTTGTTCAAAGGGCAGTCTCATTCAATTGGTTCCTTCATTGAGGGCAGGCGGACGGCAGGGAGATAAGGGGGAACCCGACCCCAAGGAGGGTTCTCCCTTCTCCTCTGCCTGTTTGGTGCCTTCTTCTTTTAAGGGATGTGACACCTGACACTTCGGGCCTTTCATTGGGTTTTCTCGCTCCCCTTCATCCAGTAGAAACCACCACCTTGAACGACCGTCCCCGTCTCCGTCAGACGTTCGAGGTAGCGAGTGGCTGTCCGGCGGCTCATTTTGAGGTTTTCGGCAGCGTCTTTAACGACACTCGTAAAGCTTTTGCCCTTAGTTCCAACGATTTGCTCCACAAACTCCTTGTCGGTGCAAACCTTGTTCTTCGATTGCGGCCGGCGCAGGGCTTCGGGATTCAACTCTGGCGCGACGCGCATCAAGGGGAACTCCCACGACACCACGAACTCCGGCAGGCGCGGCAGGTTTCGCAGGATGGTGTTCACCGTGAAACAGTCCTGCTCCTCGTGCGGTGTCAGCACCATGATGCTGTCGGGATCGCGCACCCACGCACCGGCTCCGCTCATGCGGTCCGCCGCTTCTTTGCTCGTGCTGTCGCCCTTGGCGAAATGATGCGCGACCACGATGGCCGCGCCTGATGACTGAGCCAGCTTCTCCAGCTCATTCATCAGCCCGGCGATCTCGCCGTTGGCATTCTCGTCCCGGTCGCCCAGGACTTTGTAGGCGGGATCAAGAATGATGAGTCCGAACTGATGCTTGGCTAGTTGCTCTTCGAGCTTGGGACGTAGCAACGTCAGGTCCGCATTGTGGCCGCGCAGGTTCCACAGGTGGAACGTGTCACCCGTCCCCTGGCATTCCGGCCGGGCTGCGCACAACGAGTTGAGACGCTCCGCAATGGCCCAGCCGTGCAGCTCGAAGTTGATATAGACCACCGGCAGCTTGGTGCATTGCCGGCCCCACCATTTCTGTCCGCTCGCGACCGAGAGCGCCAGATCGAGCAGACCCCATGACTTGTTCGACTTCGACGTGCCGCCCAAAATCATTTTGCAGCCCTGATGCAGCACGCCCTCGATGATCTGCGGCGGCGGTGTCGGCATGTTCTCGGCGAACTGCCGCAGCGAAACAATTTCCGGCAAAGGCGGCGCGACGGCTCCCAACGCTTCGGCGATGTCGATTTGCTCGCTCATGCGCCCGTCCTCATGTCAGCGTTGCTCGTGTGACCACAAAGCAATGTTGGAAATATGCGGGCGCAATGACCGTCGTGATCCTCGCCGGCGCATTTCTGTGGTCGGAGTTCAAGCAGAGTAGCACGGCGAGCCGTTTCGAGCGTGATCTTCAGGCGGCCTATCAAGTGCAGTTCAAAGCTCCCGGCGAAGGGTCCGACCAGGCTCGCCGCTTGTTGCGCGACGCGGGCACGAACGCCTTTCCGCTGCTTGTGGAGTGGCTGCGCTGGGAACCACGCGAATCCCCGGCGCTCGCGCGGGCGCAGACTTGGAAGATTTTTGATCACATGCCACGGATAGAGAATCTCATCTTCGGAACGCAAAAATATCGTCGCGCCTGTGCTGCTGGGTGGGCGTTTCAATTGCTCGGCACGAATGCCGCGGCGGCTGCGCCTGCCCTGCGACGCCTCACCAACTCCACTGAACAAACGGAGTGGCGCGCGCTGGACTGTCTTCGTTTCGTGACTGGAAAAGGGGATTGAGCATTTTCCAGCCACAGCGATGTCGATTGGCTTACTCATGCGTCGTCCCTCAACCAAACCAGTTTCTGCAGCCGCCCGTCGCGGAACGCGCCGGGCACGCGCACAGGCTGGGAGTAGGTGAAAACTTTCGGGTCGCAACCAAAGGCGACGAGTCCGGCCTTCAGCCTGGACTCCAGAACCTTGTTGCGCGGTGCATCGAACCACGCGTGGAGCGACTTCCCGCCGGTGTCGATGATGCAGTGCAGGCGGTAGCGGAGCCGGCGGCGCAGATAGGCGAACACTGCGCCGACCTCATCCTTGCCGAGCGTGTCGCTCTCGATGACCAGGAACCGGTGCCCATTCAGGTTCTCGTTGCTGCGCTGGAAACTGCCCGGCTTGAACGACGAGCCGCAGGTGTAGTTCCCCAGCACCGGCCCGATCTGATACCAGTCCGACACGGGGCGAAAATGCGTGCGGTGTTCCGGCTTGCCCGAACTGAAGACATCGCCGACCCAAACGTGACAGTGTGCCGGCCAGAGCTTGAGCCAGGTGCGGAACTGATCATCCGGATCGCGCTCACTGACTTGCAGCGGCGACGCGCTCAGGATGTCCGCCACCGGCCAGTGAAAGCGCGCGAGCATGTCGCCGCGAAACCGTTCCGCCATCACGCGCACCGTTTCCAGTAGGACGCGCTCTTGCGCCTTCCCCTCTCCGCTTTGGGGAGAGGGCCAGGGTGAGGTGCTTCCCATTGGCCGCCACGCCAGTGGCCGGGGTAAAACCTCGCCGCCCGATTGAAGAACATCGCCACTCCGCAACACGCCGCCACCGGGCAGCGTGATTTCCCACGGCGTCGCGCCAATCTCGCGCCGCAACCGGCGGTTCGCTTCCGCGACCGCTGCGATGCACGAGGCGTGGAAACAGAAAATCGTGGGCGCACCGTCCACGCTCACCCGGCAATCCTTCGCGCCGGTGCGCGACGTGTGCAGCGCCTCGCCGGGACAGCGGCAATGCCCGCTGACTTCCGATTGCCACTCGACAGAACCGAGCAGACGCGCGGCGATGGTGCGGGGATCAATCATGCGCCTCCTTTCTTGACCGACGCGGGGACAAGTCTTATCCCGCTCCAATGCCAAGTGCCATTGATGACGTTCCTCGTTCCTTCTTTCGCTTGAAAAGCGATTACAACGCCGACGACCCTGACCCCGAATTTGGCCCTTGGTTCGTGCTCCACTGCGGCGATGACATTGTGGCCGTGCTGATTAAGGAGAAATTCAACCGAGCTTTTCCCCTCAATGGAGAAATCTGGATTGGGAACCATGAACATGTAGCCGATTGGGGCGACAAACTTGCAGCATTGAGGAACACCGACACGACGCTCCCGCTTTATTTCCGTGCGAACAACAGTAGTGGATACGTACCGAAGGGCAGATACCGCGTGATCGGTGACACCCAGGACGCCTCGAAACTGGCGATCACCAAAGATGTTGGCGCACTCGTTCCCCTTTCTCGCATCGTTTACGTGAAGCCCGCGTGATTCGCCTCCGCGTCTCCGCGCCTCTGCGGTGATCCCGCATCCGTGTGTATCCGTGTTCATCCGTGGTTAAAACGGCAGCACCGGCTCGCAGTGTTGTTTAGCCGCGCGAATGAAATCTGCCGGGCGTTTAAGTATTTGCTCCGCGACCTTCGCCGGCAGAAACAAAAAATTCCGCGCTCCGTAGCGAGCGCCGATGAACGTCAGGATCATTCCTTCCGTAACCGGATCGCCCGCGAGGAGTGAGTGAAGCCGCTCGACGGTGCGGACCGGCAGACGCGAGTCAGATTGGATGTCCGCGCTCATGTCAGATACAGCCGAGCACGTCGGCCACCTTCGCGGTGAGTTCCAGATCGTTCCGCAGGTACGCCACGGCCATCGCGCGGTCGCTCTGCCAGACTTTCGCAAAGTCCGCGCCGCTCCCTTTCTTCGCGCCGACCCCAAAGTGCTTCGCAATGGCGTCGAGTGAACCACGGGCCTGCCGATCCCCGAGCTGCCAGGCGTCGCGCAAATCCACCATCTCATCGCTCCAGTAGCGACCGCGCCGAATGCCGGAAGGCACCGGCACGCGATGCTTCCACGACCGGCGAATCAGGAACGGCAGATCGAACAGGTGCGAGTTGAAGCCGATCATTTCATTGATGCGGCCCATCTCACCCCGGCAGACATCCCAAAACTCGGTGAGCAACGCCGCCTCGTTCTCGTTGTCGAGAACACGAAAGCCGCTGAAGTCCATCAGCCCAATCGCGAGCACGCGCCCGGTGAGCGGATCGAGTGCCGCCTTCTCGAAAAAGTCGCGCCGATGATTCACTTCCGCCTCGGCGATCTTCGCCGCGATCTTTTCCGGGTCTTTCAGGTTTCCGGTGCGGACCTCTGCCGGATCGAACGGCGGCACAAGGGCCGCCAATTCGGATTCCGGCAGAGGCGCAGTCTCAATATCGAAGACAATGGTGTTCATGTTGGGATGTCGTTCGGATCAGAAACCCACTTCGGGATCGAACGGGATGTTGTCCTCGGCGGGCGCCGCGAGCGGCGCGGGACTTTTTGGGAGCGCAGGCGTCCCGCCTGCCGTGTTCGGAGACCCGCCGAACACATTCCTCACCGGAGGCCGCGCTCCCTCTCCGCTCTCGGGAGAGGGTTGGGGTGAGGTGCTCCGCGCCGGTGCTGCTGGCCGCTGACTTCCGACCTCTGACCTCTGGCCCACCGCCGCTTGTTTCGCCTTCCACTCGGCGATGCGCTGACGCGCCGCCGCTGGATCGTAGTGACCGGACGGCACGAGCTTTTTCGTCGGCTTCGAGATCGCGTCAATGCTCGCGTAGGTTTTGCCCACGAGATTTTGCTGATGCGAAATGACCAGCGTGCAGCACGCGCCGATCAGCTTCGACAAGTCGATGGACTCGCCGGGTAACACCGGACGCCCACGCCACTTGCCGATGAAATCCGCCAGCTTCGCTTTCGGATGAAGCGAGGCCGTGAAGTTCTTCGACACCGTGCAGTTGCGCCCGTCATCGGTCTTCTGCTCCGACTCAAAGACGAGCTTCACCTTCGGCACGATGCGCTCTTGTCCCTGATACTCTGTCTTGACCAGGCCAAGGTCGATCACGTCGAGGCACAGGCCGGGATGGATGCCTTCGGGATGCGGCTTGAAGTCGCCGCCTTCGTTACATTGCAGGATCATACTCATACGATTTGTTTTGTTTATTCGGTCGTTGATTTGTTGTTTTCGGAAATGGCCACGGCACACGCCGCAGCCGAAATTTTTGGTAGGAGCGTAGGCGTCTCGCCTGCTGTGTTTGGCGTCGCGCCGAACACTTCGGATTTCTGCGTTTCAGCGTTTGCGGAGGTCGCTCCGCGCGCGCCGTCTCCCTCTCCGCTTTGGGGAGAGGGCCGGGGTGAGGTGCTTCCAGCAAAGTCGCCTCGCAAGAATCTGAAGAACGTCTCCGCATCCATCGTGACCAGCCACCGCCGGTGATTCCGCTTGTGCGCCACCAGCGGCACCTTGCCGCCGCAGTCGCGCCGCGCCTGCTCCATCGCCTCCTCGATGTTCAACCGCTCGACGGCCTTGACCTCGAAATGCGCCCAGCCCAGTCCGTCGCAAACGACATCAGGAAAATCAGGCGAACCACAAAACTGCTGACCGCGCCGCGCCTCGTAGCCATTGGCGCGCAATTCATCGCGCCACTGCCGCTCACCCCGTTTGCCTTTCTCCCGACTGTTCACGCGCCCTCCTTTTCCGGCGCGCGGTTGCAGACCAGTGCCGTCTCGTTGAGCCGCCGTTGAACATCTTCCAAGCGGAAGCGAACGAAGCGCCCACGCAATTTCAGGTAATCCAGTTCGCCGCGTTTCATCATGTCCGTAATGCAGCGAACGGAGATTTGGAGAATGCCGGCCAATTGCGGCTTGGTGAGGAACAGATGCCCCGCCAGCAGCGCCCCGGCGCTACCCTCTCCGCATCCGATGGGGAGAGGGGCTGGGGGTGAGGTGCGCGGAGGTTTCGCTTTACGCAGCCGTTTCATCGCGTCCCTCCGGTTTCATCAGTGGCCGTGCGTAAGCACCCGGCGGCGAGCGATTCGAGATCAGAGCGGCGCAACCGAAACGAACCCGCGAGCACTTCAACTTTCGTCAACTTGCCCGCGCGAATCATTCGCCAAAGCGTCGGTCGCGAAACCCCGAGGAACTTCGCGCCGGCTCCCATGCCGAGCAGCAACGGCCCGGTCGGTGTCGGTGTCGCACTCGGCAAGCGCCCATCCAGAATTTCGTCGATGAGTTTCTGTTGCTCCGGCGTCGCCTGGAGAATGCGGATGAGACGGTCGTTGGAATTCACCATGCTCACGCGCCACCCCGCTTTTTCGTCTCGCGATACGTCTCAATCGCGTTCAGCAGCGCATCGAGCGTCAGGCTCAACTTCCGTTCGACTTCATCGAACGAAGCAGCCGTCTGCGTCGCCTTTGCTCGTCTCGCGTTGCGCGTTCGCCCGGTTCCAAACTGTTTCTTTTGCAGCATCGTGTTCCTGATGTTGGTGACACGATGAATGCTCGCGGACGATGGCGCTAAAGGTTACACAGGAGAACGTACGACATGCGTTTTCATCAATGTTTACAGGCTTGTATCTGAACGAGGAAAACGGAGGGGAACAGAACGCAACGAAGAAACGCTAATCCTTTTTGAGAAAATACCGTCGTGCGCCCGCTGATTGAACAATTTGCCGACACAACTCTCGGAGCCGTCCCTTGTCGTTGAAGTAATGGTGAATCTTCACATCCGAGTTCGGCGCGGGCAGAAGTCCGTTCTCGCTCCTCACATACGGGTCGATGTCGTCATCGAGATGCACTGCTGACGCCGAATCAAATGCTTTCCTTTCGATCAAGAATTTCAGACAAGACCTCGCCTTCTTCCAATTCCGCAAGTCGTACGGTGCTTCGTCACCCAGCCAGACATCATTCAAATCCGGCAGATATTTCAACCGCCCCAAGGTGATTCGCTCGTCAGAAGATCGGCCCTCACGCTCGCCATCGCGCTTGGCATTCACCGGCGGCGACGGCAGCCCACGCGACTCATACATCGTCCGCACCAGGCAGTCATCATCCAGCCGGTGACTAAATTGCCCTGCCACATGGCGCTTCAGCATCACATGAGCTACCCGTTCGACCTCCGCCGCATGAAGCTTGTAGAGGTCGAGAATCTTCGACACCCCATTTGCTTTCGGCATGTCGAGATAAGGCAGCACGTCGGCGGCTTCCGGATAGCGCGCGAGCAGATCGGGCCAGGCCGACATACTGCCGAACTCCTGCGCCCGGTCGAGGTAGGCCGCGCCGAGAATCTTGTCCTCATCCTTCGGTCGCGATTTCGTGAAGATGTCCAGCTTGTAGTTCTCTTTCGGATCAAACTCCTCGGCGTTCGCGGCGATGATGCCAAATCGCCGATCAACACACTGCGAACAGGTTCCGCAGTGGGGATACTTGAGGCTTGCTTCCCAGGTGTGCGCGCAACTCACCGATGGCGTAATCATCGCTCCACATCCCGCCTTCACGATGCGCTGGATAATTTCTCCCTTTGTTTCCCAGAGGAAGGGGTTCTCGACTTTGAACTCTCCTTCGCCCAAGTCCGACATCAACGCCTGAAATCCCTTGAGCACGCGCGGGTGCGTCGTGCGTGTGGCCCGCGCCCCGACCAACTGCTCGGCCATCGGCAGATTCAGGCTCACCACCCCGTTCTCGTAGAATCGCACGCCGCTCAAGCCCGCCATCCGCGCGACCGCCGCACCGAGCGCGGCAAACAGAAACGAACGGCTCCGCTGGGTCGGCTCCACGTTCAGCGAGCTGTCCTTGTGGATGTCCACCAGCACATGCGACGGCCGGAGCGCCCCGGCCTTCTCCGCCATGAGTTGACCAATCTCCCGGTGCCGCCGGTTGTGCTTTGGTGTGGGCCGATGGCTCACCCACAGGCAACGGCGCTTGTCGTTAATCGTTTCCTGGATGCCACCGGAGAGCGAATCCAGCCCGCCCGAAAACAGCATCGCCTGCGCTAATGGTCCTCGCGTGGCCTCGTCATTGCCCAGGCTCAGATACAACTGAAAGGCGGGCGCGCCGGTCGCCGGGTAAAACGTGAAGTCGTAAGTGTCATCCGACAGAAACCCCAAAGTACTCTCCAACAGGCGTTTAATCTGCGGCGATCTCCACAAGTCCGGCCGCCGCACCGGGACATGAAATTCCAGGGTGCGCCGCCATCTCTCCCCGAACGTGTCCACATCCTTGATCTTCGGATTGCCCCCGCGCCCGATGGCTTGGTCCGCCGTCCAGACATACGTGGCGATCTCCACCAAATCATGGAAGGCCGGCGACACGTTCGCGCCGAGCCGGCGGTGTACATCCTCGATCGCCAATGTCACCTCAAATCCCGTCCCGCGCTTCCACAAGTCGAGCTTGAGCGGCTCGCTCTTGCCGATGCCGCCGGCGGGCTTCGCTCCGCCGCACAATATGATGCGTTCAGTTCCCATGTCGTCCTGACCTGGCGGCCAGTTCCAGTTGCATCTTGCGGATGGCGTGCGCGCCGAAACCCTCCGCCGCTTCGCGGGTCACCACGCCGGCATTTTCCCGGATCTGCTTTTGCAGCCACTGCCCGCTGAATTTCTCGACGATGACGGCGGTCTCGCCGCCATGCTTTGTCATCGCCTTTTTGAACTCCGAGTATTCCTTCATTGTGTTGAACCTCCGGCCCTCGCCCACATGCGTCCCCAGCGTCTTGGTCAGAAAATAATTCAGCATCTTCACCGCCATCGTGCCAAAAAACGCACGCCCGAGTTCGCCAAAACCTTTCTCGCGGTGCAAGGGCCGCAACTCCGCTGTCAATTCCTCGCGCGAATTGCCAAAGAGCCGGTCACCCTTGCTGTTCAGAAACTCGGACACGGCGGAGACTAACGCCCCGCGCGCCATCTCGCCCCAATCACTCCGCCGGCCCTTGCCTTGCATCCGCTCATCGAGCGCTGCCGAAATTGCCGTCGCCACGTCCGCCCCGGTGTAGCCATCTTTCAAGTCAATGCCGACCGTGGCCAGATGCGCCGCCGCGTCTTTCGATTTTCCCGCCAGCGCCAGTTGCGCCATCAGATAGACCGCTTCGGCAAATCCCGGATCTCCCTTCGTGGTGCTGAGCGCCTTCTGTGCGGCCACCAGCGTTTTTTCTGCCACTTGGGCCACGTTCGCGCCATTACTGATGAGGTCCACGACCTCATTCCAACCGCGCGTGCGCGGCAGCGTGCCCATTCTGCTATGGCCCATAAAATCAGTTCAACGCGGCGTCCGGCCTTTCGGGGACTGGAATTTCTGCACTTCAATTCCACCGGACGGCGGTGCGGTCGATGCCTGTGTCGGCAGCAACGCACTGATGTTGGTCACGGCCATCATTTGAAATTTTGCCGGCGGCGTGACGACGCGGGAAAATCCGCTCAGAGGTAACGACGTGGACCCAAATCGGATCACGTTCTCGTTCGCCTCGAATGTGAGGTTCACTTTGGGTACATAGGACTTGAGCAGCTTGGCGAAAACATCGTGGGCCAACGTGCAAGCGCCCTCTTCCAGGACAATCGCCTCAACGCCGCCTGTGGTTTGATTGCCCTCCACAAACACCCGCGCTGCGCACGCCGATAGCCGCACCGATTTGTCACGCCGCTTCTGGCCGGGCATTTTCTTGCCGACCAGTTCCAGCATCTTGACCAATGCCGCGCGTTCCACGGTGAATCTCATTTCAAAATAGTTCAGCTTCTTCGGCCACCGGCTTAGGCTGCGGGAAAGAGCGACACTTGTATCGATGGCTTCCCTTTCCGTTCTCGCCCAAAGTGTTCCTTGATACGTTTCATCAGGGTCGAAGCCTTGAGCTTCGCCGCGGCCGAGTCGCGAGCCTTGAAGATCAACTGTGCCCCGTTTGGATTTCCCGTGATAATTTTCCAGAACTCATCGAACTGGACCAGCTCCTCCGGGTGAAACAGCTGGCCGTCATCAGGCAATGCTTTGAATGTTGTGCCGGGGTCCAGGTAAAACGCGAAACGAACATTCAACTTTTCGATGTCGTATGCGGTGAACGCGAATTTCAGGAAATAGCGGACCAGCAGGGATTTCTTCCGCAATTCCACCTGTTCCGTCGCATTCGCTTTTTCGCGCGCCAGCAGAAAGCAATCCATGCTGTCTCCATCCGGTTCGCTGAACAGCACATCTATCGGTATGCTCTGATGCCGTCCTTCCCCCGCTGGATCACGAACGATTTCGTGAACCTTGCCGCACATCTCTTTGAGGCTTGGCAATTTGCCGCGCATCCCGTGTTCCGCCACTTCCGTGACGTACTGGTTCAGCTTCGCCGGCACCAGCAACATGAGGTGTCCCTGAGTCAACCCCGTGGCCCGCTCCGCTTGTAACTGCCGCAACGCTTCAACGCCTTTGCGAAATCCCCCGTCGCCATCCTTCATCAACTTGGCCGAGATCGAATCCGCATCGCGGGCCAATTCTTCGTCCGACCGCCGCCAGAAACTTTTCTTGTTCATCGCCTCCAACATGCAGCGGATGCAGCCGGGCGAAGCCCACTCTGCTGGAAAGTCATGTTTAGGGGCACGGGCCACCACCGACCAGAGCGTTTCACGGCTGAACACCGACGAAAATCGCTTCGGTTGTGCCTCCATCACGCTGGTGATGAAACGACGAAAGAACGGGGGCGAATTGGAAAACGTTTCGTGAATCAGCTTATACACCACGAATACCGGGGCGGCTTCGTCTTCCATGCCGTGCCACAGAATTTGTGTCGGCACCGATTCCAATTCATGTTCCATCCACGAGTTGAGCAGGCTCTCGCGCTGCGGGAAATCTTCCACCCTCGCCAGGATGCTGTTCGCAATGCTCACGCCACCTTGCAAGGCGACGGTTTCCAGCGGAGTCGGTTTTGAATCGGGAGGTTCCATTTGGCGGGCACTCTATTTGCGCGGCGTGGCGGCCTCCTTTATCGACCACACCGCATGCACCTTGGTCATCTCCTCGACGAAGCATTTCGTTTTGTCACGGGTGTCACGACCGAAGTGATTGGCCAACTCGAAAAAGCCGCCGCCGGGTTTCATGTCGCCCTGTTTATGAACGACCAACACTGAAAGAAGTCCTCGTCCTGCCTGCTCTTCCTCCACCGCCACGTCCCCGATCATGTGCCACAGCATCATATCGTGTGGCTCCACTTGGATGGTCGTCATTTTGTCAGCCAGTTGGCCGTAAGTGATCGTCGTTTGCTGCGTCGCAACCTCGACCAGAATTTCGCGGGCCTCCTTCTTAAAGGATTTCCACTGCTTGATCGTGAAGCCGAACTTTTCGTGATTCTGTTTCATGACTCTATTCCTTTCCCGCCCACACGTAACTGCCATCCTTGCGCTGGCGGAATCGCTCGCGAGGGACATTGAGTTTGCCGCGCACCGTCATGGCCTGCTTGGGCACGGTCATTTTCTTTTCCAATTCCGCCCAGGGCACGGCGGGCGGGATGCCGTCGGGGACGGATTCACCAGCGACGACGGCGCGGAAGTATTTGGCAAACGCGGCGGGCGAGGCGTCGGCTTCGGGTTGTTTCTTGGGTTTCTTGCCGCCGAGTTCGATCTTGTGGAGTTCCACGCGGGTGATGGCGTCGGCCACGACGGGCCACGCGGCCTGCACACGGGCATCATTCCAGAGTGCGGCGCACCAGGCGTCCACGCCGAGCGGACCACCTTTGGCTTTTTCTTCCAGGTGCCATTCGGCTCTTTCCGCAAGCCAGCCACGGAACGCATCGGCCAGTTCCTGCGCATAGGCGGCGGGGCCGGCGGTCCAGCGATTGCCCACCTTCCACTGCTCATCCCAACGGCGCTTATAGACCGGCGCTTCGATGCGGCGGATGTGTTCGTTGTCGCGGATGGTGGCGAGCCGCCCCTGCCAAAGCTCCTGGCGTTCTGCGCTCCAGTCCGTGGGAATCAGGGCGACGGCTTGGTCAAAATCACCATCGGCGGCGGCCCAGAAACGAAAGGCCCGTTGCGTTTCGTCCAGCGGACGAATCATTTTCAAATCGGTGGGGCGGCTGAAATTGAACGGGGCGGCGGAATGCTCGCGGCCCAGCAAGCCGTAAGCGCGATAGACCAGCCAGTCCATTTCCTCCTGCCACGCGATCATCTCAGCGCGCAGTTTTTCACGCAGCGTGCAGGCTTGGGTGAAGGCTTTGCGCAACTCGGCGGTGGTGGAGAATGGCGCGGGCAATTGCGCGTGCGGCGGGACATGGCCGGGCAGCGCGGCGTTCCACGCGTGATACGCCTCGCCGGTTGTCTCGAACAACTTTCGCAACGCAAGCGACGGCAACTCCCGCCCGCGTTCCCAACACGCACGCGAAAGTGTGGTCAACCGCTCTGTCAATGCGGCAGATTTGCCACGAAGCGCGTCGGCGATTTCGGTGGGAACGGGCAACTGCTGAACTTTGCCGCCTGCATATTCAAAACGGTCGCGGTGTTCTTCCTCGCCCGCGCCTTTGTTGAAACAAACTTGCTTGAACCAAAACAAAGCAGCAGCCGAGTTGCAAATTCCTGTTACAAGATGGTGTTCATTTTCATCTGCTTTCGGTGGCAACTTCAAAAGCGGGGCCTTCTCATTGAAGGCGCTTCCCTCACCATCAAAAACGAGGTGCAAATGAGTAGAGATTTGTGCGAACGCGATGGACTTTGGATTCTTGGCCCTCTCCACGGGCAACTGATGGTACTGGTATGGTGCGCGTCCATCTTCTCCAAAGGTGCCTCCGAATGTCGGGCGGTCTGAAAGCTCCTGTTCAAAGCAAGCGAAGTAGCGCCCTTCGGGACTTGCCTTCGCAAATTTCAGAAGCTTCAACGTGTCGGGTTGGTATGGAAAGATAACAACCTCTTGTCCACGCAACTCGTAGTTTCTGATTTCGTCACCCACATTCAACGCCTTGAAGACTGAAGCCGAAAGGCGAAGTCGGCGGGCTGTCCCGGGACTCAGCATGAAAATGTCATTCCGACCAATCACGAACATGAATCCAACGTCCGCTGAAAGAAAATCACGGAGCGGCGCGACGCCTTTGGTGTCCATCGCCTCTCTCGTCGGCGTAGCTCCTGAATCAAAATTCCATGGCCACTTGCCGAGTTCCTTCCGGCTTCTGTCAGAGATGACCACCTTCTCGTTCGAGAAACTGGGATTGTCATGTTGCGCTGCGAGTGCGTGCCACAATGGACTTTCCTCCGGCGGTGTCCGCAAGTCGCCGCCGCCAGGCAGAGTGGCCGCGACTCGTATCAAAGTCTTCTGGACGGGTTTCCTTTGCGCGCCAAACACGATGCACGTCGGCGTGCCGTGGCCCGGAAAGAGCAGGCCGGAACAGTCCATTACCTTTTGCAAATCCACGGTTGGAAAGAAGTCCTCGACGAGCGGTTGGCCGAACTCGCGCTTGGCAAAGGCATTGGAGACGATGAAGCCGAGTTGTCCATCGGGTCGCAGATGCCCGAAGCTCAAATCGAAAAACGGACAGATGAGCAGAAACTTCCCGTGACAAACCCGCGCCCACCGCGCGCGATAGAGTTCACGTTTGATCGGATTGCGCGCGGTGACAAACGGCGGGTTGCCGACCATCACATCAAAGCCGCCCGAGGATTTCGAAGTGGCCACCAGTTCCTTCTGCGTCTGCGCCTGGTTCACTAGGATCATCTCACCCGCGAGGGTCGCTGCCGGCTTGGGCGTGAAAATTTCCGCGAAATCAATCTGCCAGACGAAATTGAACGGGCTGTCAAAGTCCGCACCTTCCAGCCGTCGCAGTCGCGGGTAAAAATCCGCCGCCAGCGGCGTGGCGGCGAGCTTCTCCAGTTCCTTGCGGTCGGCGGTGACTTTCTGGAGCGCCTCGTTGAGCTGTTGGATTTCCCCTTCCACTCGTCGGCGGTTCTCGGCCTCGGAAGCGTTCTCATCAAAACCGAACGCGCCGAACAGCGTGAGCTTCTGGTTGGCGAGATTGTCGGTGTGCTGTTTGCGCTCCAGTTCGAGCACGCTCTGGGTGAGATCGAGCCGGCGGCGCAGAATTTCCAAACGCAGCTTCTTTTTCTTGTCGGCACTGCGGGCCTTATGCAGGTCGTGCCCAAGTTTCTGGATGGCGTTGACCTCGTCGCGGTAGGCAGTGACGGCACCGGAGTCCACCCGGATGGGCACGCCGGAAATCATGTCGAGCAACGAATCGCCGCGGCGAAAATTCATTTCCAGATTCGGAAGCTGGGAAATGCCGCGGATGGCGTTGAGGAATTGTGGCCGGGCTGCGGTGAGCGGGTCGCAGCCGAGATCGTAATCCACCACGAGCGAGAGCCAGAGCCGGAGCCGGCAGATTTCAATGGCCTGCTGCTGAAGGTCCACCCCGTAAAGACAGTTCTCGACGATCTGCGCCTTCGTGTCGTGAACCCACTGGTTGCCGTGCTTGCGCACCGGGTCCACATAGCCGTTGGCGGCGGCTTCCACCACGCGCCGGAAGTTCAAAAGTTCATGGAGCAGGCCGACGGGGAACGCACCCGAACCGACGGACGGATCACAGCACTTGAGGTTTTCGATGAGTCCGGCGAGCAGCTTTCCCTCAGCGGGTGAGAGCAGTGTTTTGAGCAGCGCCAGTTCATCGGCATCGAGGCCGTCGAGAGCGAGAATGTCCATCGCCGCGCGGAGACGACGATTCCAGTCCTGATCCGGCGGCAGGCGCTGGAGAAGATACTGGCAGAGGCTTTCGCGGCAGATGAAATGCACCACGATGCGCGGGGTGTAGTAGGAGCCGGTGGCCTTGCGTTTGTCAGGCGCGACCGCGTCGGGATCGGCGGCCTCGGCGTGCAGGACGATGGACTCGAAAACCTTGCCGAGCATTTCCGGGTCAACAGCCACGTCCTGATTGAGCGGGGTATCTTCGCGGACGGTGAAGTTGAAGACTTCCAGAAGCTCATCGAACACAAAAGCGAAGGTGGCGTTGCGGATGCGCAGCGGCGGGTTCTCCTTCTTGCGCGTCTCGGTCTGCGCGAACTCATCATCGTCGAATAGACCGCCGTTGAGGAACGGCACGCCGGGGAGACGCAGGCCGCTGCCCGGCCCTTTGAAATCCGGCGGCGTAGAGAGCGTGAAAAACAAACGCTCCAGAAAATCTGCGTAGTAGGAATGTTCCTGCGGTTTGCCCCGGTGGGCGACGAAGTTCGACAGCAGGTAATCACGCTTCTGATCCAGCCAGCCACGATTCTGGAGAAAGTAGAGGAACAGCAGGCGCTCCAATAAAAGTTGCGCACGGCTGTAGGCTTGGGCCGAAGCTAGTTTTTGATTTTTCTCCAAGTCATCCTTGAGCGCCTCGATGGCGGCCTCAAAGCGTTTGAAGAACTCCTTGGTCAGTGGCTCCTTGTCGAACGCCTTGGCCCATTGCGCCAGCCAGCCTTCTTCGTTCGCGCCGTTGTCCTCCGGCCAGGCCAGCTTGGGCAGGTTATGTTCGAGCAGCGTGCGCAGGTAGGTGCTGCCCCGCCGCCAGCCGAAGGTCGTGAGCTTGGCCCGTTGAACTTTGTCGCCACGGAAATGCGCGAAGGTGATGCGCTCGTAATCCACCGTGGCGCAAATGAAGAGCAGATTCTCGTGCTGCCACGCCTGTAGCGACGCATCGCGCCGACGGTTCGGAACCAAGCCGCGCAGCACTTGGCGAAGTGCAGTGCGATAGACCTGCATGTCCGCAAACTCGACAAAGAAAATCCCCCACGGCTGGCCGGTAACCAAGGAACGGAACTGGCGAATGATGCCATCCTTAAATTTTCCGGAAGCTGCATCCGAGAGGCGCAGATCATCGCCATGCCAGTCGAACGTGAGTTCGTCGGCGAGAACTCCATCTGGAATGGGCCAGTGCAAATCGTCGCGCAGAAAGGAGAGCATCTCCTGCTGCGAGGTGATTTGAGGGACGCGGGGTGCGAGCTTGGGCATGGCGAGGAAGCTATGGGGTCAGTTGAGTTCCATCCAGCATTTCAGGCTGGGCTTCACGCCGACCGGAGCCTGCATCTGCTTCAGGTAGGTATTTTTGATGTGCGTTTCAATCTTGAGCCGCACCGTGCGCAGCGCCTCCGCCGTCATCTCGACGCGGCGCGGCGTCTCCGGCTGGCATTGGATGAAGCCGTGGATTTCTTCGGGCTGGTCCAGAATTTTCAAGGTGGTGAAATCGAACAAATACCAGGCCGTGCGCCCGGCGGCATCAGTCCAATCGTGTGACGTGGCGTCCTCGGCCGGCAGGCTGTAGCAGAAGAACACCGCCTGCGCGCCGGACTGGTGGTGCGCCTTGCCGCTGAACACGCGGCCGGGGAGCGCATCGAGATGCGCTTCGAGCTGGGGGTTTTCCGCCAGCAGGCGCTCCAATTCCAACTGCATTTTTTCGGTCGGCGTGGTCACACCTTCGTAGTCGCTCAGGAAATCGCGCAGCGCGTCGAAGTCATCATCGGGACGAAGCAGCTTTTTGCCTTCGATGCCGAAGACCTTGGAGATGCGCAGCGTCTTGTGCGCGACACGGCTGTAAAGTTTCAGAAGCTCGTCGAGTTCATCGGGCGGGAGAAAATTCCAAAACACCACCTTGCCGCGATGTTCTTTTTCCTCGGGATGGTCGGCGACGATTCTTTTTTCCAGGGCGGCATTGAGCCGGCGATCCACGCGGCCAATGCGCTGCATGAGGCGCACGGGATTCCAGTGGAGGTCGTAATTGATCAGGCGCGCGGCGTCCTGAAGGTTCAAACCTTCGGACAGGACATCGGTGGCGAGCAGGATGCGTGTTTCCGGCAGCTTCCGCTCCGCCAGATCGGCGGTCGATGAATCGTTGTAGTAGGGTGCGAATCTTTGCAGGACGACGGTGCGATCCTGTTTGGTGGCGCTGTCCACTTCGTCCACGCCGTCAAGGCCCGCAGCCTGCAACTGCTGCTTGAGATACCGGGCCGTGGCCATGTATTCGGTGAAAACCAGCACCTTGCGGCCCTTGAGGTCGGGGTCGGACTTGAGCAGTTTGACCAGCGCCTTGAGCTTGTCATCGTGGGCGGGGGTAAAGGTTTTTAGTTCCTCCAGAAAATCCACGAGCGTTTCAAGGTCCGCAAACGTGTCGTTGAAAATCTCATCGAGACGGTAGGACTTGCGGTCCAGCGGCTCGAAGTGGTCGAGAAATTCGTCGCCCAGCGTTTCTTCGGTTTCCTCGCTGTCATTCTCCTCGTCCAGCTCTTTGCGCCGCGCGTGAATGTGCGACAACAATTCGGCGTTGGCGGTGCGCCATTTTTCGAGGCGTTCCTTTTCGCGCTTGGACTGGTTGTTGACTTCCAGAAAGGCGAGGAACTTCAGGAGGAGATTCTGACAGGACTGCTCGAAGGCCGTGATGGAACTCTCGAACCGTTTCAAGAACTGCACGCGGATAAGCCGCACCAACCCGCGCTGGCGGCCAATCTCGAAGTCGCCTTTTTCCTGCGGGTCGCCGACGGGGTAATCCAAGGGGTGATACGGGGCGAGCGCGAACAACGGCTTCTCCTTGGCGAAGGCGATTTCGACTTTGCCAAGCAGATGACCGTAGGTCTTTTTGACCGAGTAATTCGCCACGCGCGGATCTTCCTTCACAGGGAACAGCGCTTCCGCCGAACCCTGCTGTTTCTGGCTCTGGACGACGTAGGCGCGGCTCCGCTGCACCACAAGTTCACGAAACAGTTTGTCGCTGAACAAAACCTGGCCGGCCTCCACCGGGTTGGCCGAGAACAACTCCCCGAACGACTGGCCGCTGACGATGCCGGCAAGCTGCTTTTCCAACTGGCGGAAGTGCGCGGCCAGATTGTGGATGCCAACGCGCGAGGCAAAGGCGTCGGGTTTCTGGCGCGAGAACAGTTCGATCAGGTGCTGGAAATCCGTGAGCGCGTTGTTGACCGGTGTGGCCGTCAGGTGAAAGACCTGTTTGCCTTCGCACAGGTCGTAAAGCGTCCAGTAGCGCGAACCGCCGGATTCACGGGCCAGTCCGCGATTGCGAAAATGGTGCGCCTCGTCAATCACCACGACGTCGGCCTGATCCTTCATCTGCGCGAAGACGGCAGGGTAATCCAGGCCGTCCTTGTCCACGCCGCGCATGAGGTCGGTGTGGTTGAAAATCTTGAAAGACAGGAAGCCGTTCAGCAGGTGCGGCAGGTAGCGCTTGATGTTGCGCTCCCACACGGGCACGCGGCCGGACTTCGGCACGAACAGGACGACGCGCTTCTTCTCATACATCACCAACCGCTCGATGAGCATCAAGCCGATGAAAGTTTTGCCCAGGCCGACGCCGTCGCACAGGAAGGCGCCGTTGTAATTGGCGGCGGTGTGGTAGAGCGAGGCGTAGCCGTCGCGCTGATACTGGTCGAGAATGGGGTGAATCTTGGATTGCGACTTCTCCCATTCGCTGGCCGTGAGTTCATGCCGGCGGAACAGCTCGTCGAGCGCCTTCGCGTAGATGTCGAAAGGCGTGTAGTCGCGAATGTGGCGTTCCACCACGGCGAGGATGTCCGCCGTGATGTCCTCGGCTTCCGCCCAATGGAGTTCAAACCACTCCTGCAACTGGCGCACGTCCCCCGCCGCCTTGACCTGGATGTTAAGCTCGATGTTCTGCGTGAGGCCCGGAATGGTGAAATTGCTGGAGCCGACGAGGGCGACCGAGCCGATGACCGCGACGCGCGGATGAGTGATGTAGGCTTTGGCGTGGAATTTTCTCTTCGCGTAGGCGCGGCATTGAATCTTCCCGTCCCGCAGCGCCTCGACGATGGCCGCGACGCCGGTGAGGAAATCGTTCTTCTCCTTTTCGGATTCGATGCTGGCGTTGAGGCGAGCGGTGATGTCGTGCTTCAGTCCGTCAAGAATCGCCTGCCGGGTGCGCGCGGAAACCTCGTTGCCCATGAGGATGCGGATTTTGTCGAGCTTCTGCCACTGGCCCTCGAGAGCGAGCAGCGAACCGATTTCAAAATAACCCGTGGCGATGTCGAACGCGCTGGCGATCTCGGTCCAGTCCTGAAGGTATTTCAACCCCTTCCAGTTCTCGTCGCTGTTATCGACGATGAAAAGTTCCCCGCCTTTCGGTGCCTCGCTCATAGTGCGGTGGACTAAATCAGCCCGTTGGCTTTGAGATGCTGGCCGAGTTCAAGGATCGCGCTGGCCAGATCCTTGTAACGGTCCACGCCGACTGCCAGGCCTTTGCCGGGTTTCATCGCGCCATCGTCGCCCTTGTACCAGACGCGGATGTTGATGAGCTTCCGTCCGTGAAACGTGTCGAGGGAGACACGCACTTCTTCCTTTTTGTTTTTCTCGAATGTCGAGATGACAACGCTGTCCCCCGGCTCGTTTGGTGTGTCCATAGGTTTTTAGTTGGTTGCGATGAGGTCCTTCAAATCGTCCATCACCTGCTTCGCGCCGCGTAGCGAGCGTTCCTCGCCGGGAGTCAGGGCCAGGCCGAGCTTCCGCTTCAGAAACGAAGCTGTGTCCATGCGTGATTGACGGCGATTTACCACATCCGATCCAGACATCGCAACACCTTGCCATTCACGATTCGTGCGCCGCCAGTCGAAGGTCTTCAGCGTGGCGAGTTTGCCTTGCCAGTCTGTTGGATGGGCAGAAATCAGCGTGCGCCCCATTGACCCAAGCGCCCAAAGCAGGACCGCGTGAGTGTTGATGTACTCCTGGCGCAATTCGGCGGGCTTGAGATCGCCGGCCTCGACTTGTCCCCAAAGCGGCATGTTGTTCGCGACCGTTTCCCAGAATTCAAATGCTTCCGCCAGCTTTTGTTCATAGTCGCTCTGCGTCACGCTTTCCAGCAAGGCCAGCGTGCCGTCATAAATTGCGCCGAGAGTGAACAGTTTCGGCGAGCGCAGCGGGAGTGAAATACGATCCTTGTCCACAAAACGGCTGAACACTGGCAGCCGCTCGGCGACCGTGCGCGAAACCATGCTCATCAGGTCGCGATGATTGTAGAGGATGTTCAGTGACTTCGAGGTTGTCCGCGCGGTGCGGTTCAAGTCGGAGAACATTTGTTGCACGCGATCGAGATCTTCCCACGGGAACAACACGACAGAGATGCTTTCCTGACCGAGCGCGGGATTCTGGCTCAGGGCCTCCTCGATGGCGGCGCGGCGGTGCTGGCCGTCGTTGATGACCAAATCTGCTTCAAACGGCATTTGGAGCACTCCGAGGTCCGAGTGCCCTGTCACCGGCGTGAACGTCGGATCGGCATTGAACGAGGCCGTCAGCGACGAGAAAAGGTAGCCCTCTTCGTTTTCGAGAATGTACTGGGTGATTTCAGGGATGCGGCTCTTCTGTATGACGCGCTGCGCGCGTTGCTCGGGCGGCAGTTCCGCCCAGTCGCGGAACTTAAACAACTTGGGAATCAGGGCGAGTTTCAAGATCGCCACGTAGTAGTGACGTTTTCCCATAATGCCGTGCATCGCGGGAAAAGTGAGAGTCATGCCGGACGGTTGCTGCGCTTGTATTTCGTTCATGGCGTTCAGTATGTCGTGAGAAACAATATGTGTCAACGTATTTTCTAACTTTCTCAATAAACAAAACGTCGCAGATTTGTAATTACCGTGTGTTCATGGTGATAAAATCGAAAGAAACCGTAAATGCAGCGCCTAAGTGAACCGGCGTCGGAATTGGAATCGGCGCGAAGACAAAAACGGTGCGTAGCCGCTTGCTTTCCGATTTGGCCTCACTCCAAAGTTGAAACCTCAAATGACATCCACCAAGACATGCTGGGTCGTTGGATGCCACTACTACCGGGGCGTCGCTGAGGTGTTGCCAGGTCAAACGCTCATCCTGCAACGCGAGCCGTCGAACCCTCACGACAGAAACGCGATTGCCGTTTGCAACACTTCGGGCGGGGTGCTTGGACACATCAACCGGCCTGACGCCGCGCAACTTGCGGACGCGCTCGACAGGGGCGCAGTCTGCGCCGCGGAGGTCATCTCCAAAGTCGAGAAGCCGGCCCGCATCTGCGTTCGCGTTTCAGTTGACGTATCAAATACGACTCCACGATCCGCCCGGACTGAGAACTCCAGCGCCGGCCAGCGGAAGCCGCAGGGAACCGGGTGTCTCGTTGTTGTGGCGATGCTGATGCTTGTCGCCGTGATTTGGTTTCTCAACCGCAGGTAGGATCACACACGCCGGCTGCTTTGAGGATTCGCGTGTGTGCTGTTCGCTTCGCGACGCTGATTCGGATTGGCGGTGGCGAGCTTGTAGCCCTGAGCGCGGGCGGCGCGTCCGGAAGCGGTGCTTCCTCTGCGACAGGGAGATTCGATTCGGTTATTTCTGGATGGCGTAGAGCGCTGACCAGAGTTCGTGATACGCTGGCAGCTTGCCCCGTTGGCGCGGGAGGGTCGCGATGTGGCTCTTGAAATTCGTGTAGGTGACTGACGACTGTAGCGCGCCGAAGACGCGGCTCATATCGGCCTCATCCTTGAGCCGCGCCCGCCACCGGTAATCCGCCTGCGGCCATTCCTCGATCTTGGCGTCCAACTTCGCCGCCGCGACCAACTCGGCCAGATCCTTCTTCAGCCGCGCGCGTACATGCCAGCAGCCGTCCTTGTGAACGATGGAGAAGAAGCCGAATTCCGATGCGATCCACATGCCGGTCAGATTACTGCGACACCACTAACTCAAGCAATCGCGCCTTGTCTTGCTTCCATGTCTTCGCCGTCATCCGATCCAGAATCGCGCGCGCCTCATCCTTCGGCGATTTCTTTCCGTAGGTTAGGAACTGCGGCATGGCCGCGTTCAACGCCTGCCGAAACGCTTCGCGGCCCGGCTGGAAATAATGTTTCAACACGATGTCCGTCGTTTTGTGTCCCGTCACCTTCTGCACCAGTTCGAGCGGCACGCCTGCCGTGAGGGCCAGCGTCACCCACGTCACGCGGAAGCTGTGGAAGTCGCGCAGGCTCGCGCGGCGTTTGCTGCCCTCGCGCTTCATCCCGAGCACGCTGTTACCGTCCTTCAACAGCGCTGTTAAACCTCGGCTCGCGTCGCGGCCCCGCACCACGCGGCATCCAATGGCCCCCTCGATTTGGTTCAGGTAGTTCGACGCACTGCCCTTGCTCACGCCGGTCACCGCCACGGCCTCACAGAGCCGTTTCCCGCTGGCATAGAGATCGAACACCGTCTTCATGTGCTCTCCCTTCGACGAGTTCGGCAGCGTCGTGAGGTATTCATGGCCGCGCCGGAGCAGTTCGGCGGGAGTCACTTCGGGCAGAAGCTTCTCATCGTCCAGATCGTCGCCATCTTCGCGCAACGCCATAGCCAACACTTTCCGCACGCGCCAGGTGATGCCGTCGGGGTTCTCCAGATACATCGCCGCCTGATCGGGGAACACATACTTGCCCGGCTTGATCGTCCGCTTCGCCAGTTCGTCGTAGAGCATCGGAAAGATCGGAATGCTCACGGTCACACCGGTCTTCGCCGTCTTCACCGTAATGAAACGGTTCTTCATGTCCACGTCGTCACCCTTGAGCAGGCAGCAATCGCCGCGGCGCATGGCCGAGCACATGCCGGTGAGAATGATCGGGCGAATAAATTCACCGTTCCTCGACACCACCACGATGGCCTTCAATTCCTCTGGCGTGAACGGAATGCGGAAGACTGTCTCCGTGTCCTTCGTCGGCGTGTCCGAGAACGGATTGATGGCCCCGGCTGGGAGCAAATATTTGAACGTGGCGCGCAGCAGCTTGAGCGTGTCGTTCCATGTCTTCGCCGAAACGCCCCGTTTCATCTCCGCGTCCATGAAGGACCGCGCCACCGTCCGGTTGACGTGCGCCAACTCATCCGCTTTCGGATTCACCTGGCGAACGAACCCCGCGAACCGTCGCAAGGTTGATTGGCACTGCGAAGCGTAGCGCTCATCCGGTTCACGCCGCCGCGGAATCTTCGCCCACTCCTCGGCCAGTTCATCCAGCTTCACCGACTTGATGCGCTCCCCCATCTTGATCTCATAAAGCTTTTCCACCAACCGCGCCGAGTTTTCGGTTGATCGTGATTCGCGGATAATCTGATCGAGCTTGGCTTGCGCCGTCGCGCGTGACCGCTCGAACGGCCCGTCGCCCTGGTCGCGGATGGAGGCCGGCGGAGTTCCGGCGATCTTGATGTCGAGGTTGACGTAGTGAAGCCGACCGTTCACTTCGTAGCGACCGTACCAGGTCTCGCGCCACCGACCGTCCCGCTGTTTCCGCATCTCAATAGGCATGTGATTTTCCCTTTCGGCTCGATGCTTGAAACGCTCGGAAACATACCGAGCCATCCCGAACACCGACCCGGCAATAACACCACACATCCTACCACACAAACAAGGAAAAAGAGCTTGTTATGCTGAATGTTTAAGGGTTTAGTAGGTAGCTCGTCAGGCTCATAACCTGAAGGTCGTTTGTTCAAATCCAGCCCCCGCAACCAATTTGAAAAAAACCCGTTCGCCAATGCGAGCGGGCTTTTTCGTGGCGTGATTCCAGCCTTACTTTTTCTGCGTCTGCATCCACAGAATCCAGTCGCCCTCGGCGGGCGTCGGGAACTGCGCGGTGGTGTCCGTGATGACGGCGACGGCGGCGCTGGTTTCGCCGGTGCGCGGGTTGAACCACTTCACTTCCGGCGCAGGCGGCAAGGACGCGAGCAGGATTTCAATGGTCCGTTCTTCCGGCACATAGACCACGGTGAGATCGCCCTTCACCGAGCGCGCGGCGGCGATGTATTTCCTCGGGCTGGTGGTGCCCGGATTGTTGACCACCGCGCCGGGCAGCGGGCGAAGCTGGTTCCATTCAATCATGGAAAAGAAGGTCACGAGATTCGTCATCTGCTGCGCGCCGGGCAGGAAGAGCGCCTTCTGCCACGGGAGCGGGATGCCGGTGCCTGCGTGATCGGTCGGGGGTTTCGTGCCGTCGTCCCAGCCCCAGACGCCGTGCCCACCGTAGCTCACGCCTGCGGTCGGCGTGTTGAGCAGCGACCAGTAAAGTGTGCGGCGCACGAGATCGGCACTGAGCGGCTGTTTCGAGTTGTAGGCGAGATGCCCCTCGTAGGGCGGCTCCAGATTGATGATGGGATGGCGCGGCGCATTCTCCCAATCCTGCGTGATGGGGCCGCTGGTCAGCCATTTCAAGGACTCGTCACTGTCGCCGTGACCGCTTTGGTAGCCGATGATTCCCGTCCACTTCTCGTCCTTGAACTCGCGTTGCACCCAATGCCGGCCCTGCGGGTGCATGACCACGGGCGCGTGAGAAATGTCATCGAAGACTGCGCGCCCGACGCGACGCCACTTCTCGCCTTCGCTGCCGAAGTAATGGCCGTCACCGCCGAGAATCCACACCACATCGTGCGCCTGCCAGCGCGCGACCATGTAACGCGCAAGGAGGATCAACTGGTCTTCGGGGAGAAACGCGCCGGGATTTTTTCCCGCACCGGACCCGCCGATGGCCCAGAGCAGCACGGGAATGTTCAGCAGACCGGCCCGGTTCACCGCGTCGGCCTTCGCGTCGAGGCGACGGAAGAACTCGGGGTTGATGGAAATTTTTTCCTTCCCGGTGAACGCGGCCTCGCCCTTGGCATCGCCGGAGGGGGAAGCGCGCCATTGCGTGGCGACCCATTTAACGCCGGAGAATTTTTGCGCCGCGCGGGTCTGCAAATAAAAGTCCCAGTCCTTCGGCGTCGCCAGCAGCGCGCCGTTCCACGCGGTGTCGGCGACCCAGAAGAAGGGCGTGCCGTCCTCGTGCGCCAGCGTGAACTGGTTGGTGGAGACGCGCACGGGGCCGTGTTCGTCGAAGCGCGTCTTCGTTGCCGTGGGCGCGGCGCAGGTGAAGGAACCAGACTGTTGGTGCAACCCCTTGTTCGCCGCGTCGGAACAGGTCGTGATCCATTTCCACAGGCCGGTTTGATGTGGCGAGAAGCGCACGCGCCACGTTTTGCCGCCATCCCAGAAGCCTGGCACACGGTTGGTCTCACCGCTGGGCGACACGAACGCGACGGTCAGCGCGGCCTCCTGGAGCGGACTTTCGTAGCCCGCTCCGCTCTCGAACGACTGCTCGAAACGGCCCCACTTGGCGACCGTGGCATCCGCCGCGTGAAGGGAAATGGTGACACTCAGGGCCAAAGCGCAGGCCAGTCGGAAAAATTGCACGTTCATAATTGGGTCCAGAAATCTGCGCCGGATGAGAACGCAATTCGCCCCGAGTGTCAAACGGGCGGCGCGGCGTGGAGCGGGCTGCTCTCGTTTGCGCTGCAAAACTTCACACCCCGCACCTGAAGCCGCGCCGCCTGCCGCGACCGCAACCGCTGCAATTCACGGCGCAATGAAACCCCCAGCGCGCGCGCCGACGGCACCCGCCTGCCCACGATCAACAGGCGGTTTTCAAAATCATCAAGGTGGATCAATCGGGCGGCGGAAAAATGGCGCGTGATTTTCGGGAGCGCGGCCTTCCACGACTCGCCCGGTGAGAGCATCAAATTAAAAACCGCGCAGCCGCCGGGCCGCAGCCGTTGGCGGATCAGTCTCGGCAGCACCTCCCACGACACCTCCGGCTTGAAGACGTCGCCAGCGCGCGGGACGGAAAGATCCTCGACCAGCAGATCGAACTTCGCCGACTGGCCGCGCAGCCAGTCCACGGCGTCCGCCTGCTGCCAGTTCACTTGCGCGGCCCAGTCCGGGCAATGCTCGCGAAACAAATCAAACCCCGCGCGGTCGAGATCGACCGAGTGCATCACGGTTTCAACCCCGAGCGCACGCAACGGAGCCATCATGCCCCCGCCCGCAAAACCCAGCACCCCGGTGCGGCCGCGCGGCGCCAGCACCGCGATGAGCGCCGCCAGCAGATCGAAGACGCTGTGCGTTGGACCCGCGCTGGTCCGCAGTTCGCTGAGGACCACGCCGTGCTGGCTCAGGCGCAGGCCGTGTCGAGTGGTGGTGATGTCCATGCAGCGGGAGCGACGGTTCAAGGCGGGCTACTTCGCCTTCACCTGCGTCCACACTTCGTCGTAGAGCTTGAGGTCGCGGCCCACGTCCTTCAGAAATTCCAGCCGCGCCATCACGTCGGGCGGCGGGTAGATGACGGGGTTGTGCAAGTTCTCCGGGCGCACGTGGTCGCGCGCGGCCAGATTCGGCGTGGCGTAGAGATTGTAATCCGCGAGGCGCGCGCCGATTTCGGGGATGAGGATAAAGTTGAGAAATTTCTCGGCCACAATCCGGTTCGGCGCTTTGGCGCAGATGGCGAGGTTGTCCATCCAGATCTGGCTGCCTTCTTTCGGGATGAAATAATAAGTCTCGGGATCTTCCGCCACGCCGCGCAGGGCGTCACCGGAATAAGCCGGCGCGTAGGCGGCTTCCTTCGCCAGCACTTTGTTTTTCCCGCCCACGCCGCCCGCGAAACCGACCGAACGTTTCTTGGCGCTGATGAGCAGGTCGCGCGCGGCGGCCAGTTCCTTCTTGTCGGTCGAGTTGAGCGAATGACCCTGATACTTCAACGCCACGCCGAGGCTGTCGCGCATGGAGTCAATGAGCAGGAAATCACCGCGCTGTTCCTTCGCGTCGAAGAGCAACGCCCACGACTGGTTGTGCGGAATGACGGCGGGCCGGCGCGCATAGATGCCGAGGGTGCCCCATTGATACGGCACGGTGAAACGGTTGCTCGGGTCATACCACGGCGAGGTGAAGCGCGGGTCGAGATGGCGGAGATTGGGAAGCGAGTCGTGCCGCAAGGGCGCGACGAGTTTCAATTTGATGAGCGCGGGGACGATGTGGTCGGGGGGCACGATGACGTCGTATTGCGCCGCGCCGCCGCCCTGCAATTTCGCGAGCATCGCCGACTCGTCCTCGTAGAGATCAATCGTGACCTTGGTGTCGAAGCGTCTCTCGAACTCGGTGATGATCCCGGGGTCAATGTATTCGCTCCAGATGAACAGGTTCAGTTTGTAATTCGCCGCGTGGAGCGGGACGGCGGCGAGCAGGCAGAACAAAAGGAGCAGGCGTTGCAT
The DNA here is from genome assembly GCA_043758205.1 of Akkermansia sp. Taxonomy (GTDB): domain Bacteria; phylum Verrucomicrobiota; class Verrucomicrobiia; order Limisphaerales; family SIBH01; genus JANNGC01. The sequence goes on along the minus strand of JAYVNY010000089.1, from coordinate 18,207 downwards.
GAGAAAAAATTAGCCGCCGCGCCCGGCGGAATAAATGACGAATTCCGCACTCTCACGGACGGAGGTGCATCTTGGCACCGTTGCTGTGGCGGCGGGCATCCTTGCCGGCCAGTAAGCCGTGGCTTCCAGCCCGGCGGGCCAGGCCGCTCTGCGCCGAGACGCGGAAAAGGTTGGAGCACGACGGGCTTATTCACACTGGGCCCGGGCGGCTGGAAGCCGGCCCTCACTGGCAGGCAAGGATGCCCGCCGCCACCGCCGCAGACCACTGGGCCAAGATGCACCCCACGGACGGTGAACACCCGGGCGGCGTCATCGGCCTGATGAGGCTGCGACCGGGTGGAGAGTCACGCCGGCTTCCCGCCCGCTCGACATTTTCAGACAATCAACATCCGGTCTGAACACCCTCGCTCCCAGGCGACGTTCATGCCCCACACAAAAAAGAACGCCGGGGACGGCCCCGGCGTTCTCGTGAATTCAGTTCGGACCTCCGCGCTTCACGCCACCGTGGGCGGCGCAAAGCCTTCGCGGTATTCGCGAGAGAGGATGGTCTTGTTCGCCTTCTCGTTATTCGTGAAGCGGTAGTTCGCCGCGTCCCAGCGGAGTTCCACGCCGGGGAAGCGCGTGGCTTTGACCGCGAGCAGCGCCGGTTCGGTGATGCGCGAGCCGATGTCGAACGGCGTCCAGAGCGGCTTGTGATCGCCGAGGCAGTTGTCGGCCCAATCTTTCCAGTGGTTGCGCGGCGCGACGGTCGGCATCGGTTCGTCATCCACTTCCTTGCCCTTGCGGAAAATCTGCGGCGTGCCGTCGGCTTGCAGGAGCAGCGTGCCTTCCTCACAAACGACCATGGTGTGATTCGCGCCGGGTTTGATCGGCGGCAGGCCGAACGCGGCGAAGGAGGGCGTCAAAGCGTCGTCGTTGTAGTGCATGACAAATTTATTGCGCGCGAACTGGCCGCCGCCCGGATACGTGATGGTGCTCATGTTGTGCGCGGTGTGGCCGGTGTTTGACGGCTTGGGCGTGTGCGTGATGACCGCTTCGGGCTGGGGCATGTCGTAGGAAAAGTAAAGCAGGTCAATCAGATGGCAGCCCCAGTCAGCAAGCTGGCCACCGCCGGTTTCCCAGAACGCACGCCAACGACGCGGCGCGAGGTCTTCGCTGTACGGCATCTCGGACATCAGCGGGCCGCGCCACAAATTCCAATCGAGATATTCCGGCACCGGCTGCGCGGGGGTGTAGGCGCTCCACGGGTCGGCGAAGTAATGGCCCTTCGAAACGCCACCCGTCCAGACGTGAGCCTCGATGGGTTTGCCGAGCTGGCCCTTGCGGAGAATTTCCACTGCGACCATGCGGCCGCGATTGCAGGAGCGTTGATTGCCCATCTGCGTCACGACACCAGGACGGGCTTTGAGGGCGGCGCGCAGCACGCGGAGTTCGTCGAGCTGATGCACGAGCGGCTTCTGGCCGTAGATGTGTTTGTTGAGCTTCAGGGCGTTCATCATTACCGGCAGGTGATGGAAATCCGGCACGTCGCAGATCACGGCGTCGAAGTCGGCGGACTTGTTGGCGAAGGCTTCACGGTAATCCTTCGTGGTCCAGGCGTTGGGCTGTTGCTTTTTGATGCTGTCCAACTCGCGTTGGTCCACATCCGCGAACCCAGCCCACTCGACTTGCGGATGGCCCTTGAGTCCGCCGCGCTGGAGGCTGCCGATGCCGCCCACGCCGACTTGGAAGATGCGGAGCTTGCTGTTCTTGTTGACCTGCGCGCGCGCGGGCAGCGAGAGCGCGGCCACACCGGCGGTGAGAATCGCGCCGGTGCGAAGAAACGTGCGGCGCGTGACGGGGGAAAACGAAAGCGGTTGCTGGTTTATTTTCATATTGGTTCGGCGCGAATCATGCACGGAAGACGGAGCGGCTCAAGAAAAGGATTGAGGGAGAACTCCGGTGGCAACACAGATTTTGGCCGTGGGTCCACGACCGCCCTGCCAGTCGTTCGACCGGCGGGGTTGATGGTAAAACTTTCGAGACGCGAACGGGCTGGCCCGCGTGCCACCGCTCACATGTGCGCGATGATGTTGTCCCCGAACTCCGAACACTTGATCTCGGTGGCACCTTCCATCTGGCGCGCGAAGTCGTAGGTCACGCGCTTGCTGGCGATGGCGCCGACCAAGCCTTTGAGAATCAAATCCGCCGCCTCGCCCCAGCCCAGGTAGCGCAACATCATTTCACCGGACAGAACGACGGAGCCGGGATTGACCACGTCCTTGTTCGCGTACTTTGGGGCGGTGCCGTGGGTGGCCTCGAAGATGGCGTGGCCGGTGATGTAATTGATGTTGCCGCCGGGCGCGATACCGATGCCGCCGACCTGCGCGGCGAGCGCGTCGCTGAGGTAATCGCCGTTGAGATTGAGCGTGGCGATGACGGCGAATTCCTCGGGGCGCGTGAGAACTTGTTGCAACGTAATGTCGGCGATGGAGTCCTTGATGAGAATCGCGCCCCTGGCAAGCGCGGCCTTCTGCTCCTCGTTCGCAGCGGGTTCACCCTTTTCCTTCTTGGTGCGTTCCCACTTGGACCAGGTGTAAACCTTGTCGCCGAAGATGCGTTCCGCCGCGCTGTAACCCCAGTCGCGGAATCCGCCCTCGGTGTATTTCATGATGTTGCCCTTGTGGACAATCGTGACGCTCTTGCGGTGCTCGCGGATGGCGTACTCGATGGCCGCCTTTACGAGGCGAATAGTGCCGATGGCCGACACGGGCTTGATGCCGAGGCCGACGATCACTTCCGCGCTGGCGCGGGTATGGTCCGGCGCAGCGAGTTTCATGTACTCCATGCCTTTGTCGGCGGTGCCGAAACGGATCTTGGCAAAATCTTTCGGGAACTCGTGCGCGAGGAAATCCAGCACACGCTGCGCCTCCGGCGAACCGCCGGCGAACTCGATGCCCGCGTAAATGTCCTCGGTGTTCTCGCGGAAGATGACCATGTCCACCTTCTCGGGATGTTTCACCGGCGAGGGCACGCCCGCAAAATACTGCACCGGGCGCAGGCAGACGTAGAGATCAAGCATCTGGCGCAACGCGACGTTCAACGAGCGGATGCCGCCGCCGACGGGCGTGGTGAGCGGACCTTTGATGCCGACGAGGAAATCCTTGAACGCCTCGACGGTGTCATCGGGCAGCCAGTTGTCGAACTTGTTCTTGGCGGTTTCACCGGCGAAAACTTCAAACCAGGAAATTTTGCGTTTGCCACCATAAGCTTTTTCCACCGCCGCGTTGAAGACGCGCTCGCTCGACTTCCAGATGTCGGGACCCGTGCCGTCGCCGCGGATGAAGGGGATGACGGGATTTTCCGGCACGGAAAGTTTTCCGCCGGAGATGGTAATTTTTCCGCCGGTCGGCGGAGTCACGTCTTTGTAAGCCATAAAAGTTCGCTGTTAATTATCCTCAAAAAAGCCGCGCGTTCTTAGCCCAGCGCAGAGGGGGCAGCAAGGAGTTTGCACAGCGTGAGCGGCAGGCCAGGCGTGGGGCCGGAATTTGTTTGGCATTCGCCTTTCGGATTCGGGATTTTCTCCGCGATGCAACGACTGCCCGGCTTTCGTGACTTTTATCCCGAACCGCTCCCCGCGCCCGACGTGTGGAGCGCGGACGCGCGCCAATACATTTTCGACAAATGGCGCATGGTCGCCCGCCGCTACGGCTTCCGCGAATACGACGGCCCGCCGCTCGAACCGCTCGAACTGTTCACGCTCAAGAGCGGCGATGAAATCGTCGGCCAGCTCTACAACTTCACGGACAAGGGCGAGCGCGCCGTGGCGCTGCGACCCGAGATGACGCCCACGCTGGCGCGCATGGCCAGCGCGGCGGAGCGCAATTACAAGAAGCCGTTCAAGTGGTTCGCGATCCCACAACTCTTCCGCTACGAGAAGCAGCAGAAGGGGCGCCTGCGCGAACACTTCCAGCTCAACTGCGACATCATCGGCGAGGCGGACGTGGCGGCGGACGCGGAACTGCTCGCGCTGCTCATTGACACGCTGCGCGCGCTCGGGCTGACGCAGGAGGATTTCGTCATCCGCCTGAGCAGCCGCAATGCGTGGGCGGAATTTTTCGCGAAGCGTTGTCCCGATGAGACGAAGGCGTACGCCTTCTATCAAATCGTGGACAAGCTGGAGCGCGAAGACCGCACGGTGAGTGAAACAAAGCTGCGCGAACTGGGCTTCTCCTTTGACGAGGTGGACGCATTCATCAAGTCCGGAGAGCCGACGCCGGAGTTGCGCGCGGTGCTCGACAATCTTTCCGCGCGCGGACTCGGCGCGTTCGTGAAAATTGATTACGGCGTGATTCGCGGTCTGGCCTATTACACCGGCGTCGTCTTCGAGGCCTTCGACGTGAAGGGCGAGTTCCGCGCCATCGCCGGCGGCGGACGCTACAACAATCTTTTGAAACTCATCAGTGGCGGCAAAGTGGATCTGCCCGCGCTCGGCTTCGGCATGGGCGACGTGGTGCTGTGTGAACTGCTCAAGTCGCGCCAACTACTGCCCGAGTTCACCGCGAACGTGGACACCTTCGTATTGATCGAAGATGAATCCCTGCGGGGTGAATCGCTCGGGGTGGTTCAACGGCTGCGCGAGGCCGGGAACATCGTGGAGTTTTCACTCACGCCCGCGAAGGGCGACAAGCAGTTCAAGCGCGCGCTGGAACTGAAGGCCAAGAAAACCGTGCGCCTCGAACGCGGCGCGGACGGTGCGCTCGTGGCCCGCGTGAAAAATCTCGTGACCCGCGAGGAACAAGTCTGCGCGGCGGAAGCCTTGGCGTAGCGGCGTCTCGGCAGAGCGCCGCCAATTTCACCCGATGACGTGGAGCTTCCCAGGGATTCAGAGCAACCACGAACGAGGTTTGCTTGTGAGGCCGTCTTGAATCCGGGGGAAACATTTCCGCCAGGGGGATCGATCTGCGGCGCGCGGCCGAAGCGCCGGCAAAAAATCCGGGGGCGTCATTTTCGCAGGCGGAAGAATCGGTTGCTGCTGATGGCCGACGCTGAGGGGCTGTTCGTGATCGTCGCCGGACGCCACGGGCCGGTCACCACGTCCGCCTCTTCCAAACCGAAGGCCGGATCATTCCAGAACAGCACCGCGTCCCCGCCAAACTTCACCAGACTCACGCGCGGCGGCTGCGCCGCAGGCAGGCCGGACAGTTCGAGGTTCCACGCGATGTCGCTCGATGTGGGGGTGATCTGATGCACCTCGACGGCAATCCAGTTCGTGCCCGCAACGAAATTGCTCGCAGCCACGCTGTTCGTCCAAAACGTGTTCAACGCCGTGGCCCCGCTGATGGTCGAGGCGGCGAAGGTGTTCGCGATGTAGGGCGGCAGGCCCATGTTGTTCGTGAAAATTTGCGCACCGTTCAAATACACCACGCAGCCATCGTCGCGCTGGTAGCGGAACTGGACGACCTCGAACGCCGCCGGGTTGGTGACCACCACCGGAACGCGGAAATAGTAGTTCGTGACCTGCCGCGCGGTGTCCACGCCGTTGGTCTGCACGAAGCGGCGGATGGTCCTGGCCACGGGCAGCGCGTCCGGACCAAAGCCCAGCCGGGCCGTGCCATTGCTCCACGCGCTGTCGTTGAAGGCCGGGGGGCGCCACGCGCTCCCCTGCTCCGAGCCGTCGTCGAGGTAGCGCCAGTTCGAGGCCAGCGGCAACAATGTGATCGGGCCGGCCCCCGGCGTCGCCGGCAGATTCTGGAAGAGCAACGCGCCCGGCCCCGTCACGGCCGCATTCACGGGATTCACGAGCGCGATTCGGAGCACCCCGTTCACGTTCGTCGGAGTGGGAATGAAGCGACGAGTCAAACCGGCGGGAAAAACCAGCGTGCCGGTGACGTGCGAACCGTCCGTGCCATCCACCACGTACTCCACCCGCACCTCGTTCGTGCAGAAAATGCTGAGGCCCACCGGAATGCCGTCCGGCAGCACCGCCAGCGAGTTGCCCCGCGCGCCGAAGCCCACGCCCACGCGTTCGCGTCCGCCGAAAGCGGCCAGCCGCCAGCCGTCGGTCGCGGGGTTCCAGGTGAAGTTGTTCGGGTAGTTCGTGTCCTGCACGCTCACCCAGTTGTTGCTCGGCCAGAAACGGTCGTGGCTGTTCGTCCAGCCGCCGGAGCTGTTCCAATTGAAACCGAAAATATCGCGGTGGTTGAAGATGGAGATGCAGTTGGTCGCGAGAAAACGGCCGTCGTAATTGCCGATGCTCGGATAGTTGTCGCCGTGGCGGATGCCGGACTGGTTCATCGAAAAAAAGCAATTGTCCACCCGCCCGGTCGGCGCGTTGTAGCCATCTTCAATGCCCTGGCCGCAGTCGAAATAGACGGTCCCGCGCGAGAACACACTCTTGTAGCCCGAGAGCGAGTTGCCCTCGTGAACCGCCCCCTCGAACCAACAGGACTGATAGGTGAGCGGGCCGTAGCCGCTGCCGCCCGAATCAATGCCGTCATCCTTGGTCCAGCCGATGAGCGTGTTGGTGAAGGTGTGCGAGCCGCTCACGAAATACAGTCCGTCGTTGTCGCCATCCACGAAGTTCACCGTGTCGTCCGGGAACTCGATGAAGGCGCTGTCGTTCACCGTCCAGTTCGCGCCGGTGTATTCGCCGCCGGTGGTCGCGTGCTGCAACAGGAACCGCGTGAAGTTGAAGGTCCCGCCGCCATAGGCATGGCCCATCTGGCCCGCGAGAAATATCGCCGCTGAGTCCGTCAGCGAAATCGTCGGCGTACTGTCCACGAGGAAAAGGCATTGCTCGGGACGATGGCCCGCGCCGCCCGTCGGGTCCGCGCCGCTCGCCACGAAAATGACGCCGGTGCCGGTCAACGATGCTGTGCTCGTGCGCATGAAAAATCCGCCCCACGGCTGCGCGCGAGAGTTCGGCGTAAAGATGACCGGCTCGTCCACTGTGCCGCTGATGGTGATCGCGCCGATGTTCGTGATGTTCACGCCGCTGTTCAGCAAAACCACCGCGCCCGCACCGATGGTCAGTGAACTTCCGGCAGGCACAGACAAATGTCCGGTGACGCGGATGCGCGCCTGCGCCGGCCACGTCGTCACCCCGCTGAGCGTGCCGGAGACGTTCGACCAGACGGTGCCGGATTCGAGCGTGATGGATTTGTTCGTGGCGATGCCGCCGACGGACGGCGTGTAGTTCACCACGCCGGGCGCTTGATTGCTGGCGAGAAAACCGGAGCCGACGCCGCGCTTGAGTTGAATCGAGTTCTGTCCGCCCGCCGCCAGCAGGCCGTTCGCGCGCACCGCGTGATTGTCATTGTCCACGACCCAGGCCACGACGGGGATTTCATAGCCGGCCGGAAAATTCGCCGGGGTCAGCACGCGCAACCGCGCGCCGCTGAATTCATTCGACGCCGATTGAATCACCGGAAACGGAACGTGCGGCGGCAAGCCCCACTCTGTCCCCACGCGTTCGGCCGAGAGCACGATGAACCGGCGATACAAGCTCGTGACCGCGCCGCCGATCTGGTTCGTGGCATCCACGCGCAGCTCGTAAAAGTCCGGCTTGTTCACCACCACGGGCACGCCGGTGGCGATGGGCTGCCAGTTCAACGTGGCGTTGTAATCGAAGCCCGCCGTCGTGCCGACGGTCAGCGTCACCGTGTTGTTGTACGTCGTTTTGTCCGCCACGCCAGTGATGGTGATTTGCGCGGAGAGCAGCCACGGCGAGAGCACGAGCACGCTGAGGAGACGAAAAAGTTTGGCACATTTCATAAGCGATGAATCGCCCCACCATTAACAGCGTGCGCGCGAATGCGCGACGAGAATTTCCCAGCCTCGGGCGCGGCGGGCGCATCGCAGGCTGCTGCACCCCGCGCTTGCTTTCACTTCAGCCCGTCAGCATCGTTTCGAGCAATGGATTTGCCCACTCAAGCCGTGAGCCTCGACGTGCCTCAAGTCGAGGAACTCGCCCGCCATTTTTCCAGCTTGCGCCACGATGTGAATGGCTGCCTCGCGCTCGTCGTCGCAGCCACGGAACTGATCCGCTACAATCCCGCCGTGCTCGCGCGCATGTCGAACACGCTCATTGAGCAGCCGCCGCGCATCGCGGGCAAGGTCCGGGAATTCGTCCAGCAATGCGAACGCGCGCTCGGCCTTCGACCCGCGACCGAGGCGACGTGGTATCCCTCGCTTTGGAACCGGACGAATTATGTGACGGGCGGGGTCCCCGGCGAGGTCGCGCTCTCGGCGGAGCAGGCCAAGGCGTTGCAAAGTGATTTGATGTACACCGCGCGCGAGCTGGCCCAGACAGGATTTTTCATCTCCGGCGCGCGGGCGTTAAACGCGCTCGATCCGGCCAACGGTGGCGACGTGCTGCCAAGCATCGCGGACCAATTCACCAAGGCCGCGTTGAAGTTTGAAGCGCTGGCCGCGCGCTTCGAGCAGGTCGCTCCGTCCGCCAGTCCGGCCGTGCCGCGCCCGATCAGCGGGCTGCCGACGCAGCCGGTCACGCTCACGCCGCCGGAACTCGCGCTCTTTCACCGGCGGCTGCAAAACTTTCAGCGCGACCTGGGGGCGCGGCTCCAGCCGCTGCTCGAGCTAAGCCGGCTCGCGCGCCAGAATCCACAACTGCTGGTGCCGCGGGCGGGCGAGTTTTCCGAGGCGTCGCCGAAAATTTCCGGGGAGATGACCGCGTTTGCCATAGAGTTTGATCGCGCGTTCAGCATCGCGCGCACCGCGCCGCCGGCGTGAGATGATTTAGACCAACGGTCTCCGGCGCTTCACTTTGGGGCTCGCGTTTCCCGCACCACGCGCACGAACTCCCCGGCCCGCCGCGTGAGTTCCGCCCAGTTCCTGGTCTGCAAAATCTCCGCCGAGAGCAGCGACGAACCGACGCCCAGCGCGGCGCATCCGGCTTTCAGAAATTCCGGCGCGGTCTGCAAATCCACCCCTCCCGTCGGCACCACGCGCAAGTGCGGCAGCGGCGCACGCAAGTTTTTGATGTAGCCCGGCCCCAGTTTGTCCGCCGGAAAAATCTTGATAAAGTCCGCGCCGGCCTCGTGCGCGAGCTGCGCCTCGGTGGGCGTGTAGGCGCCGAGCATCACCGGTTTGTTACGCGCATGCGCCGCCGCAATGATTTCCAATTTCGTGATGGGGCTGACGATGAATTGCGCGCCCGCGTCCAGCGCCGCTTCGCACTGGGCCGCGTTCAAGATTGTTCCCGTGCCGAGCAAAATTTTGTCACCCAACTTCGCGCTCACCTCGCGCATCGCCCGCAGCGCGTCCGGCACCGTCATGGTCACTTCGAGCGCAAGCACGCCGCCCGCCGCCAGCGCCTCGCACACCGGGGCGACGAGTTCAAACGAAGGCGTGCGGATGACGGCGACAAGGCCGAGTTCCGAGAGGCGGGCGGAAATTTCCGAACGAGAAAGCATGGCGCAATTCGACGGAGTTCAAACGAAGTGGGCAAGAGAAGAAAATGGTCGGGGCGGAGAGATTTGAACTCTCGACCTCTTGCACCCCAAGCAAGCGCGCTAGCCAGGCTACGCTACGCCCCGACCGGTGTTGCCCGTCCGAAGACGAGCGGCGCGGAATATCAGCGAGCACTCCGCGCACTTCAACAACCTTTTGAATTCATTCGTCGTCGTCCTCACAAGGAGCGTCGTCCGAGCTTCAGGTTCGCGGCCCAAAGACGATTGCAAGAGGTGCCCATCCGCTCCGCATCGCACTTCGTAGTGGACCGGTGTCCCGGCGGCCCCACCATTCATTTGGATTTACAACCTCGTGCGCGCTCCGCATTTTCCCGCTGCCGAATTCCTTTGAACCGGCATGCACAAACATGACTGACACCGTTCGCCACGACTGGACCCGCGCCGAAATCCGCGCGCTCCACGATTCACCGCTGCTCGATCTCGTCTATCGCGCCGCCACCGTTCTTCGCACGCATCACAACGCGCGCGAGATGCAGGTCTGCAAACTCATCTCCATCAAGACCGGCGCGTGCCCGGAAGATTGTTCCTACTGCGCGCAGTCGTCGCGCTACGAGACGGACATCACGCCGGAGAAATTGATGAGCAAAGAGTCCGTGAAGGAAGTCGCCGCGCGCGCGCAGGCCAGCGGCGTGTCCCGTGTGTGCATGGGCGCGGCGTGGCGCGAAGTGAAGGACGGCCCGCAGTTCGACCGCGTGGTCGAGATGGTGCGTGAAGTCACGGACATGGGCATGGAAGTCTGCTGCACGCTCGGCATGTTGAGCGAGGGGCAGGCCAAGCGGCTCGAAGACGCCGGACTCTACGCCTACAATCACAACGTGGATTCTTCGGCGGAATTTTACGAGACGATCATCACCACCCGGACATACGCCGACCGGTTGAAGACCATCGGCAACGTGCGCAAGACGAACGTGACCGTCTGCTGCGGCGGCATCATCGGGCTGGGCGAACAGATTGAGGATCGCGTGGGCATGTTGCACACCATCGCCACGATGGAGCCGCACCCCGAGTCCGTGCCGATCAACATCCTCGCAAAAGTTCCCGGCACGCCGATGGCCGACAATCCCGACGTGCCGTTCTGGGAAGTGCTACGGATGATCGCGACCACGCGCATTCTCTGCCCGCTGGCGGATGTGCGCCTGACCGCCGGACGCGCGAAACTTTCCGAAGTGGAACAGGCGTTCTGCTTTTTCGCCGGCGCGAATTCCATCTTCTCCAGCGAGACACAGACGATGTTGACCAAGGCTGTGCCTTCGCCGAGCTACGATGCGGACAAGGTGCTACTGGATTTGCTGGGGATGACGATGCGGGAGCCATTTGCCAAAGCCGAGGTTGTAGCCGCGACCTAGCCATGCGCCGCAAATCAGCGAAATGGATGGTTGCCGCTTTGCGCAGGAAATGATAAGGGCAAGCCAACTTATGGATCGGGTATCAAGATTTTCGGTGACTTTGCTCCTCACGGCATTGGCGGTGTTGTGTGGCGTTCAACGCTCTCACGGCGCCGCGAATTACGGCATCTATGAAACGTACGTGATTCTGAGACTGAACGGGGGAGCGAATGCCTTTTATGATGCAGGAGCCAACACGGCTAACCCGGATTTTCAGGGTGCAAGTCTGGGAACTTTCAATCCCTCCCTCAACTCACTCATTCTAAACGGAGGGGAAGTGAAGACCTTCAAGAACGGCGTGGGTGATGTGACCGGAGCTTTTCTGGACTATCGCATCTGGCTCACCGGAAATGCATCAGGCAGTTTTATCGAGAGGTCATTGCCGTTTAACGCCAATTTAGGGAACGGTGACCAGAGGTGGCAACTGACAGGTGACAACATCAATGTGCTGAGTGGCCTAAGCAGTGGAAACTACACCATGGAGGTTTACTTCCGTGCGTCCGGCAATCAAGGCGACGTTTTCGATAGTAGAGGAGGGCTGAATTATCAAGCGACTTTTTCGGTCGTGCCCGAACCAACCAACGTGGCCCTCTCGATTTTCGGCGGTCTGGCGGCGTTGCTTTTCCTGACCCGTACCTCGGTGGCTCGGGCGCGGCGGGTGCATGTCTGTAGCTAGCGGCTCGCACCCGGAACAACGGCCACAGGCACTGACACCACCCGTTCGCGCATAAATCCATGCTCATCACCGCTCATCCGGACGTAACCCTCCGCGCCGTGTATGCAGTACGAGGCGGTCACCGGGTTGGAAAACCACGCCCTGCCGATCTCAGAGATTCCAAAGAACCGTCCTGGGATGCGCTTGAGCACAACTGACTTTCCCTATCGGCGTAAATCGGCGCTGATCTTCCGTTGAAAATCACTTCCCCGGCCGCACTGGCTGCGTCCAGGCGCGCTCGCGTTCGCCGGGTTCCACGCCGTTCTCCTTCAGCCTCGAGGACGTGACGCGCGCGCGGACGAACAGTTCGTCGCCCGTGGTTTGATAACTCACATTCGTCCCGCGTTGCTCGCTCAAGACCGCGCCGATGCCGCGGCTGTAAAGCCGCGTGACGGCCAGCGGATGCCCGTTCGTGCTCATCACAGTTTTGTTTTGCCAGTCCACCGGTCGGCGCGTGCCGATGAACTCCGTGGTGAACGTCACGCCCGGCTGCGGCACGATGCGAAGGGTCAGTTTGTTTTCCTTCCACGTGACGTCGTTGAGTTCCACGCCGCTCGACGCGTAAAAATTTCCCGCCTCCAGCGCGTTGATGATCGCCGCCGCCGTCAGTTGCGCCGCCCGCACCATCACCCAGCCGCGCCCGGAGTTGGAATTTGTGGGTGAGAATTTGCCGTAGTGATGCGAGTCGTCCACCGCCAGGCCGAGCAGCGGCAAATCGCGCCGCTCGGCGATGCGATGCGTGTTCACGATGTCCCACATCCGTTCGGTGCTGGCGTGGGTGGCGTCGCCGTCGTTGTGGACGAGCGGATGGCCGTTGTACACCTCGAAGAAGCGTTCGGCGCGCAATTGAATCATGTCCTCCGCCGTAATCGCCCAGCCGAAATTCGGATGCGCGAGGTGCATCATCATCGGCACGCCGGTGCGTTCGCGCTGCGCCTGGAGCGCGGCGAAGTTGCGCTGGATCACGTCCACCGGAGAATTTCCGCCGCGCGGCTTGATGTATTCCTGCACGCCCGAGGCAATGAGATGAATCGGCCAGCGTCCGAACTTGTCCGTGACTTCCTCGGCCGGAATGAGCAGGAACCGTCCCGGGGCCTCGAACTGTCCGCGAAATTCCGCCAGCGTTTTGAGCAGGATGAGCGGCGTGCCGTTCGTGCCCTGACCGCGCGTGATCCACTCCGGGCCGAAGCGCCGCGTGTAGCGCGGCAGCAGGCGCGCGATGGCCGTGTTCGTCGCCACCACGCCGAATTCGCCCTCCTGCAACGTGTTGTGATCCGAGAGCGCGAGGAAGTCGTAGCCGCGCGCCTTGTACCAATCCACGACCATCTCCGGGAAATCATCGCCGTCGCTCCAGAGCGTGTGCGTGTGCAGGTTGCCCTTCCACCAGCGGAGGTTGGACTGGGCGGAGGCGGCGCAGGTGGAGATGATAAAGAAGAGAATCGCGAGGCGGGTGAAACTCCAAATTTCAAATCCCAAATCCCAAACAAATTCCAAATTCCAAGCCCCCGACCCGGAGGCGCCAGACGGACGAGCGCATTTTTTGGAATTTGAGATTTGGAGCTTGTTTGGGATTTGGGATTTGGGATTTGGAGTTTTCATTTTCCCTTCTCCACCACTCGCACCCCATAAATCTCGCTGCCATAGCTCGCCAGCGGCTGTAGCGATTTCGTGTCATCCAGCGGATCGCGCATCAGATAGTTCGTGCCGTCCTTGCCGGAGACTAGCACCCAGTGCGGGATGATTTTGTCTATGAACACTTTTGCCAGCACCGGTTGGCGCGCCAGCAAGGCCGCGTCGAGGTCGGCGTGCGTGGGTTTGTCCAGCGCGCGCACGGACGCTTTGCCGCCCGAGATTTTTTCCACCGCGCTCCATACCAACCAGCCGCGCCGCGTGTAGCCGCCGTCCGTCTTGAGCGCGGCGTTCAAGGTTCCCGGCGTGAAAGAGACGCCGAAACTCTCCAGTGCCATCGCCAGGCTCGAGACGGTGCAGCCGACTTTCGCCAGCGTCTCACCGCTGCGAATGGTGTCGTCCTTCCACTGCGGATCGCGCTGCAAGTAATGCGGCGTGACGAGGGCCGGGAAGTTCGTGAACGCGATTCCGCCGGAGGCCGAGATGGGAGGCGAGTTCCGGCCACGCAAATACCAAAACGCCACGACAGCCAGCAGCACCAGGCCCAGAACCAGAACGGCCACGATTCGCTTCCACCGAATTTTATCCGAGTTCATCTGCGATTAACTGCGGTTCACTTCTTTACATAGCCGCCCTGACGAAACCATTCGACGGCATCGGCCAGGGCCTGCTTCGGAGGAGTTTGCGGCACGCCGAGTTCGCGCACGGACTTCGTCGGGCTGAAGAACATTTTGTATTTCGCCATCCGCACGCCGCCGATGGGCGCTTTTGGCGCGCGCCCGGTGAGTTTGGAAATCGTTTCATCCACATGCGCCGCCAGCCAGGCCACCCGGTAGGGAACCCGGAATCTTGGCGCGGGACGCCCGGTGACTTCAGCCAGGACATCGAACGCCTGTTTCATCGTCCAGTTGCCCTCGGCGTGGCCGAGGATGTAACGCTCGCCCACGCGTCCGCGTTCCGCCGCGAGGATATGCCCGACCGCCACGTCGCGGACGTGAACCCAGTTCAAGCCCGTGTCGAGATACGCGGGCATCGCGCCGTTCAGAAAGTCCACGATGACCTGGCCCGTGGGCGTGGGTTTCACGTCGCGCGGGCCGATGGGCGCGCTGGGATTTACAATGATGACGGGCCATCCCTTCGCCGCCAGTTCGCGCGCGACCACTTCCGCGCGCCACTTGGAAAGTTTGTAGTGGTTGCTCATCTGCGCCTCGGCCACCGGCGTGGTTTCGTCCGTGGGAATGAGAAGGCCATTCACCACTTTCGGAAGTCCGATGCAACCGACTGTGCTGGTATAGACGATGCGCGAGCAGCCCGCATCCGCCGCGGCTTCGATCACGTGGCGCGTGCCTTCGACATTGGCGGCGTACATCGGCGCGTAATCGCGGAGCCAGAGGTGGTAGCTCGCGGCGACATGGAAGCACCAGTCGCAGCCGCGCATCGCGGCCGTGAGCGCGGCGCGATCACTCACGTCGCCCGGCGCGCGCTCGTAGTCCGCGCCCGCCAGTCCGCGCTCGTCGGCGTTCGGGCGCAGCAGCGCACGCACGGAATGTCCGCGCGCGTTCAATTCGTGAACGAGGTTCGCGCCGACAAACCCCGACGCGCCGGTGACAAAACATTTCATTGAGCGCGGGCAGTGAAGCAAAGCGACGGCGGGAAAGGAAAGCCGCAAGAGCCAGCCTGACCGGCTCGGCGCCTCAAGAGACCAGATCCAATGGGCTGATGAAACCGGCGGGGCAGGCTTGGCCGCGCGAGCTGTTTCGACTTTGCCTTCGCCCGCCGTTCAACTTCTCACTGGCGCACCTGGGTAAATGTTCCTAGAACAGCGCGCACAAAAATCAATCAACACCCAAAATTTATGGCAGAACGAATTGGCATCATCGGAGTCGGGCGCATGGGCGCGAACATGGCGCGGCGTTTGCAGGAATGCGGCTGGCCCGTCACCGCCGTCTATGATTTGAACCGCGCCGGTGCGGAAGCCGTGGCCGGCGAAATCGGCGCAACCGCCTGCGCGAAACTTGCCGACGTGACCGCGCGCGCGGACGTGATCCTCACCGTCGTCACCGACGACAAGGCGATGCGGAAAATTTTCGCGACCAGCGGGGACAGCCTGCTTGTGAAAGCCGCCGGAAAAGTTTTCATCAACTGCGCCACCATTTCCCCAGAAGTCCATGTCGCGGTCGAGAAGCTGGCGAAGAAAGCCAAGGCCCAGTCGCTCGAAGCCTGCATGGCGTCGAGCATCACGCAGGCGCGGCAGGGCACGCTCTACCTGATGTGCGGCGGCGAGGAAACGGCCTACAAGAAAGTGAAAGCCATTCTCGAAAAACTCAGCGACGACGGCAAGTTGCTCCGCTACATCGGCAAGGCCGGCAGTGCCGCGCAGGTGAAGGCGCTGGTCAACATGGTGATGAACATCAACACCGCCGGACTCGCCGAAGGCCTCGGCCTCGGCCAGGCGCTCGGCCTCGACCTCACGATGTTGCGCGAAGTCTTTTCCCAGACCGGCGCGAACTCGCGCGTGCTGGCCACGGACGGCGAGGACATGCAGAAGCGGGACCACGCGTGCTTCTTCTCCGGCGCGCACGCGGCGAAAGATTCCGGCATTGCCCTCGCGCTCGCGAAGCAGAACAAAATTGAAGCCCCGCTCGCCGCCGCCGCGAAGAAGCAGTTCGACCGCATGGTGCGCGAAGGAATCGGCGGCCTCGACAAATCGGGCGTGGCGGAACTGACCTTCAAAGGGCGGCTGAAGAAGAAGCGGAAGTAATTTCCCGGCGGGCACCAGGGCGCGACGGTGCCAACCGTCGCGCTTTTTCATGGGCGCAATTCCGCATGGCTGATCTCTCCGCCGAAATGCGCACAACGAACGTAAAGCCCGCACGTCGCCACGCCCACGAGAACCACCACGGCCAGGGCCCAGGCGCGCACCGGACGCTGCTTCCGCCCGAGCCAGAGCGCCAGCGCCGTCGCGAGTGCGAGCAGGAAAACTGAAGTTGTCACCTGATCACCGGCCTGCTCGTGGCGGGACACGAATTCCTTCACGCCGGCCAGTCGCGCCGCTGATTGTTCAGCAGCAAAGTCGCCGGTGAACTTGATCGCGATGGCCGCGATCGACACCGCCAGCACGCTCCACAACGCCAACCGCAGCACCGCCGGGCTGCGCCGCACCCAACCGACCACCAACCACAGCAGCGCGAGCGGCAGGCCGATGACCGGCAGGTGGTTGAGTGCGAGATGAGTTTGCGTCCAGTCCATTTTGAATCTCCGTTTCTTTCACGGTCTTAGCGCGGGGACTTCTTCGCCTGCTCCGTCAGTGCGCGCCAGCGATCCACCCGCTCCTTGATTTTCTTTTCCACGCCCTGCTCGGTCGGCTCGTAGTAACGCTTGGCCGCGCCCAGATAATCCTGCGGCGTGAAATGTTCCGGCGCGTCGTGCGCGTATTGATAGCCCACGCCGTGGCCGAGTTGCTTGGCCCCTTGGTAATGGCCGTCGCGCAAATGCGGCGGCACCGGCAGCGTGCGACCCGCGCGCACATCCTCCAGCGCGGCGTCAATGGCCAGGTAGGCGCTGTTGCTCTTGTTGGCCGTCGCGAGATAGATGGCCGCCTCCGCGATGGGAATTCTCGCCTCCGGCCAGCCGACAAATTCCGCCGCCTGATGCGCCGCCGCCGTCAGCACCAGTGCCATCGGGTCCGCCAGCCCCACATCTTCCGCCGCCGCGATCAGCATGCGCCGCGTGATGAAGCGCGGGTCCTCGCCCGCGTGAATCATCTTCGCCAGCCAGTAGAGCGTCGCGTCCGCATCGCTGCCGCGCATGGATTTGATGAACGCGGAAATGGTGTCGTAGTGCGCGTCGCCGTCGCCGTCGTACACGATGGCCTTCTTCTGAATGCTCTGCTCCGCGACGGCCAGCGTGAGCGGGATGAAACCGTCTGCGCCCGGAGCCGTGGTGAGCGCGGCAATTTCCAGCGAGTTCAACGCCTTGCGCGCGTCGCCATCCGCCATGCGCGCGAGGTGCGCAAGCGCATCATCATCCGCGCGGATTTTCAAATGCCCCAATCCGCGTTCCCCGTCCGCCAACGCCCGGCGCAACAGCCCGAGCAAGTCCGCCTCGCTCAACGGCTGGAGTTCAAAAATCTGTGAACGCGAGACGAGCGGCGAATTGACGAAAAAAAATGGATTGTGCGTGGTCGCGCCGATGAGCCGCACCACGCCGCTCTCCACGTCGGGCAACAACACATCCTGCTGCGATTTGTTGAAGCGGTGGATTTCGTCAATGAAGAGGATGGTCGGCTGTCCGGTGTTCGCGAGGCGGTTGCCCGCCGCCGCCAGCACCCGCCGCATGTCCGCCACGTTCGATTCCACGCCGCTCAACCGCTCAAACTTGTTGCTCGTGTGATGCGCGATGAGCTGCGCGAGGGATGTTTTCCCCGTGCCGGGCGGGCCGTAAAAAATCAGCGACTGGATGCGATCCGCCTCGATGGCGCGGCGCAGCAATTGCCCCGGCGCGAGGATGTGCGACTGGCCGACGTATTCGACGAGCTGGCGCGGACGCATCCGTGCGGCGAGCGGCGCGGACGAGGCGGCGGGACGAACGGCCGCCGGCTGGCCAGCCTCTTTCGGCTCGCTGGAGAAGAGATCGTCACGCGGCATTGGCCAGAGGGTAAATTCCCAAGCGCAAAATCCAAATCACAAAAACTCCCGGCGCGCGGGCTTTCCTGCCCGCAGCAGACTGCGAAAGTCGGCGCGCGTCCGAAACTCCTGTCACTCAGCACCGGCGGCCCGCGGCGGACCGTCGCCGCGCGACGACCGGCTAGTGGGACGGGCGTCCCGCCAGTTGTGTTCGGCATCGGAACTGCGCGGAGGGCCATGAATGAAAGTGATCGCCCCCATGTACCCTTTTCATTGTACTTTCCTCCCCCGCCCGGCTTTACTTTCACCGTGGCTCGCGCTGACGATCTCCGTCTCGATCCCGCCCAGCTCTCGGGCTGGCGGCTCCTCGAGGATTTTCG